>JAUZPI010000056.1 GCA_030706015.1 Bacillota bacterium | reverse complement strand
TTAAGAAATTGGGATAAAAACGGAACATTAAAGCCACACCATGTGGCAGAAAGCGGCCATAGATATTATTCAGTTGAACAAGCAAATCACTTTTTAGGATTAAAAAATTCTGGCAAGAAGTTAAACCGTAAGGTTGTTGGATATTGCAGAGTATCTAGTGCTAAGCAGAAGGATGATTTAGAAAGACAGATTGAGAATGTGAAAAGCTATATGATTGCTAAGGGTTATTCATTTGAGATAATATCCGACATAGGAAGTGGGATTAATTACAACAAAAAAGGGCTAAACCATCTTGTAGATATGATAACTAATTCAGAGGTAGAGAAAGTTGTAGTACTCTACAAAGACAGACTTCTCTGTTTTGGCTTTGAAATAATTGAAAACATATGCAGTAAGCATGGAACAGTTATTGAGATTATAGATAATACTGAAAGAACTGAAGAACAAGAACTTGTAGAAGACTTAGTTCAAATCATTAATGTATTTAGCTGCAGACTGCAAGGGAAAAGAGCGAATAAGGCTCAAAAGATAATAAAGGAGTTGTTAGAAGATGATAAAGACAATCAAAGTTATGCTTCTACCTAACAACAAACAGAGGACTAAGCTTTTTGCCTCTGCAGGGGCCGCCCGTTTTGCTTATAACTGGGCTTTAGCCTATGAAAAAGATAACCATCTAAATGGCGGACATTTTCTTTCAGATGGCCAGCTTAGAAAAAAGCTCACAAAGCTTAAGAAAACAGATGAGTTTAATTGGCTTAATAATTATAGCAACAATATAACAAAGCAGGCTGTAAAAGATGCCTGCACAGCTTACTGTAACTTCTTTAAGAAACAATGTAAGTTTCCAAGATTTAAAAGCAGAAAGAAATCCAAGCAGTCATTTTATGTAGATACTGATAAAATACAATTTTTATGCACACATGTTAAGCTTGAAAAACTTACAAACAGCAGGAAAACAAATAAACAGAGGTTTAACTGGATTAAGGTCTCAGAGAGAAATAGAATTTCTTTAGAAGGTAAATATGTGAACCCTAGAGTAACCTTTGACGGTATAAACTGGTGGATTAGTGTAGGTATAGAAGTTAGTGATAATACAGAATTGCCTCAAAATGATGGCATAGGAATAGATTTCGGATTGAAGAAGCTGGCAGTTTGTTCAGATGAGAATACCTACGAAAATATTAATAAAACATATGAAATAAAAAGACTAAGAAAGAAACAGCGCCGATTGCAGCGCAGGATATCAAAAAAATATCTAATAAATAAGGAAGGAGATAGTTACTGTAAAACAAGCAATATTATAAAAAGTGAAAGAAAGCTTTTAAAGTTAAATCACCGTTTATCAGGTATTCGTCATAACTACTTCCATCAAATAACTTCTGGGATAACAAAGCGAAAACCAAGTTTTATTGTAGTGGAAGACCTTAATGTAACTGGTATGATGAAAAATAAGCACTTAGCAAAAGCAGTACAGGAGCAATGCTTTTATGAATTTTACAGGCAGCTTAAATATAAAGCATATTGGAATAATGTAAAATTTATAGAAGCACCGAGGTTTTATCCAAGCAGTAAGCTATGCTGTGTTTGTGGCAACATTAAATCTGACCTCAAGCTAAAGGATAGGATATATCATTGTTCCTGCGGAAATATAATTGATAGAGACTATCAAGCAAGTGTAAGTTTGTATAATTACGGTAAAGGTACAGCGTAATAAAATTTATCGTACTAAAGTACCGTACGTTAAACGGGAATTTAAGCCTGTGGAGTATTACACCAAATGAGAGTAGTTATGCAGTGAAACCTGCAGACAAAATCAGATACGTTGAAACAGGAATGAAACATAAAAGTTTATATTGTTTTATAACTTTTTATAAGTTTTCAGTAACGGTGCAGCATATGAATGAGAAAATACTAGTAGTAGATGATGAAAAGAGTATCTTAGATGTATTAACATATGCCTTAAATAAGGAAGGTTATTTAGTAGAACGAGCTTATAATGGACAAGAGGCACTTGATAAGGTAAAAACCTTTAATCCTAATATAGTAATTCTGGATTTAATGATTCCTGTAATAAGTGGATATGATGTTTGTAAAAGTCTGCAAAATAAAAATATCGGTATTATTATGCTTACAGCAAAGAATGATGTAATAGACAAAGTATTAGGATTAGAATTAGGGGCAGATGATTATTTAACAAAACCCTTTGATATAAGAGAGGTTCTTGCAAGAGTAAAATCCCTAGCAAGAAGATTCAAGAAAACCTTGGAGCAAAAGGATGAGAAAGACTTAATTAGTATTAAAGATTTTACTATTAATAAAAGGCAAAGACTTGTTAGTATAAAAAATATAAATATAGAATTCACAGCAATGGAGTTTGATATATTATATTTACTCCTTTCAAATCCCAATATTGCATATTCTAGGGATCAGTTATTGGACATAGTATGGCATATGAATTATCTTGGAGGTACACGAACTGTTGATACCCATATACAGAGGGTAAGGAAAAAGCTAGGGGCGGAATATCAAAATTTGATACAAACTGTTCATGGTATTGGTTATAAAGGGGTTGACGAATTGTTTGAAAATAGGGATTAAATTTAAACTTATAGCTTTTACAGCATCACTGTTGTTAGCAGTTATATTATTTCTAAGTGTTGCAGTACTTAACGGAATAAAAAATTATCAAGACAAGCAGGTCGAAGCCGCTTTATTTAAACAAAAGGATATGTTCGAGCAGTATTTTAGTGAAAGTTCTAGTACTAATGATAATGCTGAACTGGCTAGAGGAAGTATTTTTAATAGACCATGGCTTAGAACCATACCAGCCAGTGTATATGATACAAAGGGACAACTTCTTTCTGGTTTTAAAACAGATGTTAAATTGAATGAAAATAAAGAAAAAGAATCCATGATTAAATATGCTATTGCAGGTAAGGTATCCTATATAAGAATAAATGATGTGGTATATTTTTACTCACCAATAAAATATAAAAATAAGTCAGTAGCAATTTTGGAACTTGAATATTCAGTTAAAGAAAATAGTACATTTTACAACAACATAAAGAAAATGTTTTATGGTACAGGTTTTTTAGCATTGGTTATAGGTATTGTTTTGGGTATCATTTACTTTCTTGGCCTTACTAGAGATATATACATAATGAAAAATTCGGTGGAGAATATTGAAAAAGGTAATTTCAGCAAGGTACAGCAAATTAAGCGTAAGGATGAACTTGGAGAGTTGAGCAAAGGCTTAATTTTTATGAGTAATACTATTGAAGAAAATATAAGAGAACTTAAGGTAGAGCGAGATTCCTTAAGTATAGCTGTAGAGAAGCTAAAGAAGATGGACAAACAACAAAAAGAATTTATAGGTAATGTAACTCATGAATTTAAGACTCCAATTACTACTATAAAGGCATATGCTGATTTAATTGGAATGTATAATAACGACCTAGTGTTAATAGAACAGGGAACAACAAGCATATCAAAAGAATGCAATCGTTTGACATCTATGGTAGATAGAGTTTTAAGTTTGTCTGCTTTAGAGAAATATGATTTTGAAATACAGAAAAAAGAGGTTAATTTAAAAGAAGCTTTTGAGGAGATCTGTCAAAGGATGATGGGGAAAATACAAAAGAACAATTTAGCCTTTCAATGTAATGTTGAAGAAATTACTGCCACCATTGATGAAGAAAGCTTGAGGCATATACTTATTAATTTAATTGATAATGCTATAAAATATAATAAATCTGGCGGCAGTATAGCTGTTGAAGGTTATAAAGAAGAGAATAAAATTATGATAACAGTTGCTGATACGGGTATAGGTATAGCTAATGAGTGTTTATCTAACATCTTTGAACCCTTTTATAGAGTGGAAACTCATAGGAGTCGTGAAACTGGCGGGGTAGGACTAGGTCTTGCTTTAGTTGAGAAATTGGTGAAAAAACAACATGGTACCATAAAGGTGGAGTCTAGGTTAAAAGAAGGCACCATTTTCAATATTGAATTTCCTGCTTAAATTTACAAAATTGTGACATCCGTTTATAACTTTGTGAAAAATTTTTGCTATTATAGCATTAAAAGAAGAAGGAGGAGATTTTAGTGATTGGTAAAAAAGTTTTAACATTAGTTGTAGTGGCAGTAGTCATAGGAGGTACGAGCATATTTGTTACAAGTCATCCTACTGTAGCTGCTGGTAACCAAAATATAAAATTACTGGATTATAAACCTGCTGCCAAGGTAAACGAAAATGGGTATCAAATTGACAAATATGAGAATATTGAAAGTGTTGCCTGGCTTAATGATAGTGAGGTTGTGACATTAACTAAAAAGGGTTGTGCTCCAAATTCCGGAGGCCATGGTAATATAAGATACTGTAGTATCTATAACTTAAACACTAAAAAATCTAAGGATTTTAAAGATGCAAATATATGTGATTTTTTAGGGGTGTCACCGGATAAGCAATATGTTCTTTATGCTGAAGTAAGAAATATTCCTACCGATCAGAAAGAGTGGCAAAAAGCACTTAATTCGGGGGATTTACTTCATAGAAATATAAAGGTATTAAATTTAACAACCGGAGAAATCACAGATCTTACTACAGATAAAATCAATAGTGATGCTGAATTTAAATGGGTAGGTAACAATAAAATTTTAATAAATTATTTTGAAAAATGGACTATTATTGATACAACTGGAAAGGTATATACTCAGGGGAGCTATAATACTAATAAAAAAGGAGATACTCCATGGATAGCTGGTACTGATGATATTAAAGATTTAGGAGACAGCGTAGAAGGTAAGTTCTATTATACTCAATGGAGAACGGGTAAAGGAGAGATTAAGGCAGACATATGCTCTATGGATGTTAAGACTAAGGAAATTAAAATTATTTCTTCTAATAAACCTTGTGGCCAAGCAGATAAAAAAGGTAAGACTATAATAATGGATACTTATAATAATAATGGCGGTCCATCTCCTGAAGGAATTTATATAAACAGAACCTTTGGAGCACTTATTATGGATGAGTCGGGTAAAGCACTTCAAGATATACAATTACCAAAAGGAAGAATTGAAAGTGTGACTAGTTCATCAAATTACATCTTATCACCTGATGGAAGTAGAGCTGTTTATGTAGAAAGTGATAATCAGATTGATCCTAAGGGTGATGTCAGCGAGAGTGGACCTAATGTATCTATAAAAGTTATTGATACTAAAACCGGTGCCGTAAAGGAAGTGGTTAAGGCAGTTAGTTTGCAGGACAAGAATTCAGAAAACGATTATTCAACGATCCAGGTTAAGGATAAGGATGGTACTATTAAAGAGAAGAAGATATATAGGGTACCTTGTATTTCAAATATGTGTTGGGATAGTACAAGTACTTCAGTATCTTTTACCTATGGAAGTTCTGAAATTGAAGATACTAATAATCAACCAAATATAAATACCTACGTTATTAGTTTTTATAAATAGATAATTAAGAGCAATATGTGCTAAGTTATGCACAAACATATACTATAATCCACAGATTTACTTTAGATTGAAGTGAATTTGTGGATTTTTATTTTGAGTAATTTGTAAGATTATACATTTTGTTGAGATTTTTTAACTTTGACGTAACAAAAAATGGTAATAAGTTAACATTTCAATACTATAATTGACATGTAAAAAATTTTGGAGGGATTTTATGAAAAGAAGATTATTATCATTAACTGTTACTTTAGCTGTTTTAGCAGCCCCGTTAGTATCCACAGGTACTAATGTAAGTGCAGCAGCACTTACTTATAATGAAACCGCAATTGATTCAAATCTTAATGCTACTACAACTCCAGACCATATTGTACTTAATTGGACAGGAGACCCAACTACAACTCAAACAATTACTTGGAGAACTTCCACTATTGTTACTTCAGGTCAAGTACAATATAGACTAAAGGGAGATACCAATTTTACCATTTATAATGTACCAGCATCCAATATAAAAACCTATGCCGCAGCTTCAACAGATACTCCAGGAAGTATGGAAGTATTCTCAGCTGCTCTAACTGGACTTCAACCAGGAAAGACCTATGAGTATAAGGTAGGAGATGGAACTAATTTTAGCACCATAAACACATTTACTACAGAGGTTAGCAATAATACAAGAACTAAATTTTTGGTTTTTGGTGATTCTCAAAGCGGAAATGCTGCTAATCTAACTTATGCTCCTTGGCATGACACTATTCAAGAGGCTTTTTCACAGAACTCTGATGCTAATTTTGTAGTTAATTTAGGAGATTTAGTGGAAGCTGGTCAAAACTATCAGCATTGGAACAATTGGTTTAATGCTGCAGCAGGGGTTATAGATCATATACCTGAAATGCCTGTACAAGGTAATCATGAAACTTATGATAAAAACTATACTTCAACTGCACCATATACCTTTGTTGATCAATTTTCGGTTCCACAAAATGGAACCTTTGGTCATATAGGTCAAACATACTCCTATGATTATGGTAATGTACATTTTGTTGTTTTAGATAGCCAGGAAGATGAAGAAGCACCTGGAAATGATTCTTTCCTTCAGCAGCAAGCAGATTGGCTTGATAAGGATTTATCAGCTAATAAACAAAAATGGACGATAGTTATGTTTCATAAGACACCTTATTACAATAAAAAGACAAGAAACAATCCAGCTGTAAAAGACATATTTACTCCAGTAATAGAGAAGCATCATGTTGATGTTGTGTTCAATGGACATGATCATGGACTTTCTAGAACTTTCGCTATAAATGGAGACAAGTACTATACTGATTATTCAAAGGGAACAGTGTACTATGTAACAGGAAGAAGCGGAAATAAGTATTATACCGATTTAGGAAATAAGGTTTGGGATGCATCCTTTATAGATGCACAAGATTCTCCAACTTATGAAGTAGCTGAAGTAGTGAATGGAAAACTAACTATAAAGGCTTACAAATATAGCACAACAAATTCAAGCTATTCTACCCCTACTTTAGTTGACATACTTGTTATTGATAAAGATAACCCTGCAAATAGTACTCCAATGACATTAAGTAAGAGCGATAAGACTCAACTAGCTGTTGCGGGTTCAATAGTTCCAAGTTATAACCCTGAGGTAGTGAACAATAAAGCTTACGTAGATCCTTCAAAGATTGCCAGTTGGTACGGGGGAACTTACGATGCTGCCACATTTACTTTAACAGTAAACAAGAAAAATTACGTATTTACTGCTGGGGATCTTTTAAATAACGATCCAACAAAAGTAAACCTAGACGCTTTATATAACGCTGGTATTGACTGTAAGTATAATGCGGATCTTAACTGTGTACTTGTAGAATTTACAGGCAGGGTAAATACTGCTGCTTTTAAAGGCTTCACTATCGGTGAATTGCCAACTGCCACTCCGGCAGAAACTACTACTCCAACAGCGACTGCCACTGTAGCCTCCACACAAACATTATCAGCTGCTACCTTGCCTAAGACAGGTTCTACGGTAGATTATGATATAGCTTTAGTGATAGGCTTTATTGCAATAGGCGGCGGATTATACATAATTACTAGAAAGAATATAGGGTAAAAAGACGCAGAGCTTGTTCGTATAATTATTTGTAACAAGCTCTGTGTCTATTATTTGTGATTAGGATATAGTAGCCATAAGACCCTAAAAAAATTTTTATTTACAGGTGTTAAGATATATAATAAAGGTATTGGGAGAGTAGAGGAGGAACTAATTATGATAGTAAAAAGCGTAACTTTTCATGTAAAGACGGAATATATAGAGGAGTTTATTGAAGCAACCTTAGAAAATCAAGAGAATTCAAGAAAAGAGGAAGGAATCCTAGGCTTTGATTTTCTTCAATGCACGGATGAACCAACTAAATTTTTGCTTTATGAATCATATAAAGCCGAAGAAGATATGGATAAGCATCTGGAAACTGAACACTTTAAAAAGTGGATAAGTATAGTTGAACCATATTTCATTGCTCCAAGAGAAAAGGTTGCTTATGTACCTGTGAATTCAGCAAAATAATAGTTAATATGGAGGGAATAAAAATAGCAGCACCCAGTTGTCAGAAGGGTCTGCTATTTTTTTATTTTTTCTATAATATAAGTAATACTATATCAGCTTATCCAGTACTTTATCGATACCGCTGTTCATGGATGAGTTTAGCCAGCTTTCTGAAATCACAGCATGTCTACAGCCATTGGTTTTACTTTTTAAATAAGAGTAAATGATTTGGGCTTCGTCTATTTCCTCTTTTCCAATATCTATTGAATCTTTTGATGTTTCATTCTTAAAGTAGGACAATATATTATTTTTTAAAATAGGCTTCAAATTTTTAAAATCAGTAAGATTATATTTTTCGCTGAAGAGAATTTTATTTCCTTTAAGGAGAAAGAATTTTATTGTAGTATCATTTAAATATTCTAATAGAGCGATGTTCCTGTTTTTCCTGGTATACTCTACTACTTTGTCGCTGCTAATTAAATAATTTACAGCACTAAAATAATCTCTATATTTAGCAGCGTTTTCAAAATCAAATTTTTCTGCTGCAGCATTCATATTATTCTCTATTAATTCAATAATACTTTTATCGGAACCCTTAAGCAGACCTATTATTTTATCCATTATCTTAAGATATTCTTCTTTGTTTTTATCATTCAAACACATTCCTATACACAGTCCTAAGGAGTAGTTTAAACATGAAGAGCCTTTTCGTAGATTATTACTGCATTGTATTCTGCAGCATTCTTTTATGCCTTCAATTGCTCTTTCTATTGTATTTGTGCTTGTATAAGGGCCATAGCAAAGAGTTTTGTTGTCTTTCGCAGGTTCCTGTGTAATTGTAATGTCAGGGTATTCTTCATTAAGATTTATATAAACATAGGAATAGGATTTTGGATTCTTCATTAATCTATTATATATAGGTTTGATTTCTTTTATCAGCTTACACTCTAGTATAAAAGCTTCAAATTCTGTGTCAGTAAGAATATAATCAAAGTCTTTCAGATTTTTAACCAATTTCACAACCTTTGGAGAATGGGATTTTGAATTTTGAAAATATGATCCAACCCTGCTTTTTAGGTTTTTGGACTTACCTACATAAATTATACTGTTAAGAGAATCCTTCATCAGATATACTCCCGGTGAAGGTGGGAGCTTTTGTACTTTTTCTTTTAGGCTCAAATTATCCTCTCCTTGAGATATAATGATTAGATTGTACCATAGCATAGCTGAAAGCTGTAGAGAGATTAGTAAAAAATATGTCTGCCTGCTTATGTAAAAAGGTGCAAAAAAACATTGAATTGTGTTATATGTAATATATTGATACATAATATAAATTATTGTATAATGTGATAAGATTGCAAAATTACTTTTGCTAAATCATGGAACTAATTTATTTAATATACGTATGGAAACTATGATCTATATACTGATTTGGGCACTTTGTATATAGTGAGTTAGCAGTGCAACCGGCCAAATATAAATTTGGCCGGTTTTTTTTATACAAATATCTATATTAATAATTTTTTTAGGTTTAAAACTTGGGAAGGAAGTGACGGAAAAATGCTTAGAAACAAAAAGAAATATTTAATGCTCATAGCTTTTGCAGGGATTACATATTTAACCCCTGCTATAGTTAAAGCTGAAGGTAGCAGAGAACTTGTAAATAATTATGATGCCACAACAAAACAGTATACCGACAACAGTGGGTATAGACCTTTTTTATGGGCAGATGATACTAAGACAGCAGGAATTACAAGAAGAACAACCTTTAAAGTATACGCAAAAGAAGGAGAAACCATTAATCTTGGTTCAAGTATTATAAAAACTGGCAGTATAAGTTACAAAAAACCAGGAGATACTACCTGGACTTCTTTAAATGTTACCTCAACATCAGGTTATATTTCCACAATAACACAGGAGAGAATAGGTCCTTATATTACAGCTACAGCAGCATCAGCAGCAGCTACAACAGGGGGATATACTCCTATCACATTACCTGTTACTACTGGTGAAGCCGGTGTTTGGGAATTTCAATTTAATGCTGCAGTAAGCTCTGGTAATCCTGTTATGACTAAAGGTTCAGGGAACTTCATAACTGCACAAAAAGGCAGCAGTGGTTCTGGCTCTAGTACTATTGGAGCTTGGGATATAACTGTATCAGATACGCTAGGCAATGAAATACCAGGAAGAATGTTTACACCTTATATTGCTATGATAGTAGGAAGCAATGCAAATACTACTTCCACTACAACCAGCACTGCTGTAAAGGTGCTGAATAACGATTTTTATATTTTAACTAAGGATGGATATTTATATCAAACTTCAATGAATGGTGTTGACCCAAATGGGTTTGTATTCTGGGCAAACAACAGAGGATTTATCGATAAGACAAATAATAAGACCTTATATCATTCTGTTGATGGAGGAGATGATAACTTAGCTTCGGCTACTAGTACTATGCTTACCGGTAATCTAGGACCTCAACTTCCTTCGGATACAGATACAAGTACTGATATAACTCATAATGTATTTGTAAACAAACCAAGTGATGATTTAAAGGATATTTTAAATGTAAATGCAATCTCTCCAGAAGTACCTGCAGGCTTTAAATTTACAGGCAGCTCAAGTGTAGACGGAAAGACTCCAGTGAAAAGTGGTGGAACGTTTGCTTTTACGGCAACTAAGACCAGCAGTTATAGATTAATCATAGATACAGATGGACACGCTGGTTTTGATTTGGCCTCAGATGTAGTAATTGAGAATGTTTCTACTGCAGGACTCAATACTATAACTTGGAATGGAAAAGATAAATCAGGAAACACACTGCCTATAGGAACATATAAGGCACAGCTTATTATGAAGGGCGGAGAATATCACTTCCCTATGCTGGATGCAGAATACAATCCCTTTGGAACAAAAATCAAATTGGTTAATGCACCAGGTTATAGTGACCCAGAAAGTTATGCAGACAAATACAAGATATATTATGATGAAAACAACTATACCACAGCTAATGGTGTAAGTGTAAACTTAAATGCAAGTAATAGTGCCTTCAATATAGGCAATCTAAATGGACTTGCTGGAGTTGACAGCAGTAATGGCGCTCATGGATATCTCGGGAACTATGGTAATTGGAAAGGTATAGACACATGGACTTATTTCCCAGGGCAGGCAGTTCAATTAACATTTGATGTTACGCCTACAGTATCCAACATTACTAAAAATGCACAAGAAGACAATAGTATATCATTTTCACCTACTGATTTTATCAGTAAATTTACAGATGGGGGTAGCAATACTCTAACTAGCGTTAAAATAACAAGTCTTCCTGCTAATGGACAATTAAAATTGAATGGTATACCAGTTAATGTGAATCAAGAAATACCAGTATCAAATTTAGCTGGGTTAACATTTACTCCAAATGCAGATTGGAATGGAAATACAAGCTTTAGTTGGAATGGAAGCAGCGGAACTATCTACTCTGCTAATGATGCTTATGTAAATATAGGAATTGCCGCTGTGAATGATGCACCAGTAGCAACCCCAGAAAGCTTAACAGTAGATGAAGATAATACCTTAAACGGAAGCTTAAAAGTAAGTGACGTAGAAGGAGATCCATTGACATATACAGTGTTACAACAACCACTGCATGGAACATTAATAGTAAATCCAAATGGAACCTATACCTATACTCCATATGCAAACTACAATGGACCAGATAGCTTTACCTTTAAAGCAAATGATGGACAATTAGATTCTAACATTGCAACTGTAAATATAGCAGTAAATCCAGTAAATGATGCCCCGGTAGCATCAGCAAGTAGTGAAACTACAGATGAAGACAAGCCGTTAAGTGGAAATCTTCATGTTACTGATATAGATAGTTCTACGTTAACATATTCAGTAGTACAAGGACCAACCAATGGTACTGTAACAATAAATCCAGATGGAACCTACACATACACTCCAAATCCAAACTACAATGGATCAGATAGCTTCACATTTAAAGCAAATGATGGTCAAGCAGATTCCAACATTGCCACTGTAAGTATAAATGTAAATGCCATTAATGACCCGCCAGTAGCAACTTCAGATAATGTAACTACAGATGAGGATAAGCCGTTAACCGGAAAATTAAAAGTTACTGATGTAGATAGTACTACGCTAACATACACAGTAGTACAAGGTCCAAGTAATGGTACTTTATCAGTAAATCCAGATGGAACGTACACATATACCCCAAATGCAAACTACAATGGAACAGATAGTTTTACCTTTAAAGCAAATGATGGGCAGGCAGACTCTAGTGTTGCAACGGTAAATATAACAGTAAATCCAATAAATGATGCCCCAGTAGCAGCTTCTGATAATAAGCAAGTAGATGAAGATGAAACCTTAAGCGGAAACCTTCATGCTACTGATATAGATAGTACTAATCTGACCTACACAGTAGTACAAGGTCCAAGCAATGGTACTGTAACAATAAATTCAGATGGAAGCTACACATATACGCCAAATGCAAACTACAATGGAACAGACAGCTTTACATTTAAAGCTAATGATGGCCAGGCAGATTCTAATGTAGCAACTGTAAATATAACTGTAAATTCGGTTAATGATATACCGGTAGTATATAATATAAATAAGAATGGAACAGAAGATACAGTTCTAACATTTACAGCAGCAGATTTTAGTAGTGAATTTGAAGATGTGGATGGTTCTTTGCAAGGTGTAAGAATAACAAGCTTACCACTAGACGGAACATTAAGGCTAAACGGGGAAGCAGTACATGTTGGTGATGAAATACCTTCTGCAGCTTTATCAGGATTAACCTTTACACCAGATGCTAATTGGAATGGAAACACAAGCTTTGGCTGGAGTGGAAGTGACGGAACAGCATATGCAGTATTAGGAGCAAAGGTGAATTTAGCCATAGCCCCAGTAAATGATGCACCTGTAGCATCAGCAAGTAGTGAAACTACAGACGAAGACAAGCCATTAAATGGAGACCTACATATTACTGATATAGATAGCTCTACGTTAACATATTCAGTAGTACAAGGTCCAAGCAATGGTACTGTAACAATAAATTCAGATGGAAGCTACACATATACGCCAAATCCAAACTACAATGGAACAGACAGCTTTACATTTAAAGCAAATGACGGCCAGGCAGATTCTAATGTAGCAACAGTAAGTATAACTGTAAATTCAGTAAATGATGCGCCAACAGTGACAAGCTATAGCGGGAACGCTGATTATAATTCTCCAGTATCAGGCACTATAATTGGCACTGATGTAGATGGTGATCCTTTGACCTATAGCCAAGGCAGCAGCCCAAGTAATGGTACAGTAGTAGTAAATGCAGATGGAACATGGGTATATACACCAAATACAGGAGCTACAGGAAGTGACATCTTTACGGTAAAGGTGAGTGACGGTAACGGAGGAATTGCAACTTCCACAGTAAATATAGTTATAGATACACCGCCAACAGTAATAAGCTATAATAAAAACGTAGATTACAATACGCCTCTATCGGGAACAGTAGTTGGCAGTGATATAGATGGTAACAGCCTAAGCTACAGCAAAGGTAGCAGTCCAATAAAGGGTACAGTAGTAGTAAATGCAGATGGAACATGGGTATATACACCAAGTGCAGGAGCTACAGGAAGTGACAGCTTTACAGTAAACGTAAGTGATGGACACGGAGGAACTGCAGTATCCACAGTAAATATAATTATAGATACACCGCCAGTAGTGGGAGATTACAGCAAAAATGTAGACTTTAATACAACTTTATCAGGAGCAGTAGCAGGCAGTGATATAGATGGAAACAGTCTAAGCTACAGCAAAGGCAGCAGTCCAATAAAGGGTACAGTAGTAGTAAATACAGATGGAACATGGGTATATACGCCAAATGCAGGAGCTACAGGAAGTGACAGCTTTACGGTAAAGGTGAGTGACGGTCATGGTGGAATTGCAACTTCCACAGTAAATATAGTTATAGATACACCGCCAACAGTAATAAGTTACAACAAAAACGTAGATTATAATACGCCTTTATCAGGAACAGTAGCAGGCAGTGATATAGATGGAAACAGTCTAAGCTACAGCAAAGGCAGCAGTCCAATAAAGGGTACAGTAGTAGTAAATGCAGATGGAACATGGGTGTATACACCAAATGCAGGAGCTACAGGAAGTGACAGCTTTACAGTAAACGTAAATGATGGACATGGTGGAATTGCAACCTCAACAGTGAATATAGTTATAGATACCCCACCCGTAGTGGGAGACTACAACAAAAACGTAGATTATAATACACCTTTATCAGGAGTAGTAGTTGGCAGTGATATAGATGGTAACAACTTAAGCTACAGTAAAGGCAGCAGCCCAAGTAAGGGCAGTGTAGTAATAAATGCAGATGGAACTTGGGTCTATACACCAAATGCAGGAGCTACAGGAAGTGACAGCTTCACAGTAAAGGTGAGTGACGGTCATGGTGGAACTGCAACCTCTACAGTAAATATAGTTATAGATACACCACCAATGGTAGAAAACTACAACACAACCACAAATTACAACACACCAGTGTCAGGCAAGGTAGTAGGAAGTGATACTGATAAAGATAGTCTAAGCTACAGCAAAGGCAGCAGCCCAAGTAAAGGAAGTGCAGTAGTAAATGCAGATGGAACTTGGGGTTACACACCTAATGCAGGAGCTTCAGGAAGAGACAGCTTCACGGTGCTAGTAAGTGATGGACACGGAGGAATTGCAACCTCAACAGTAAATATAGTTATAGATACACCACCAGTAGCGCCAGATTATAATCGAACTACTCCTTACAATAAGCAAGTATCGGGAACTGTAGTTGGCAGTGATATAGACAATGATAGCTTGAGCTATTCTTTAAGTTCTGATCCAAGCAACGGATATGTATATTTAAATAATTCGGGGGAATGGATATATACACCAAAGACTAATTTTGTTGGAACAGACAGTTTTAAGGTAGAAGTGAAAGATGGTCATGGTGGCAGCAGTATTTCTAATATTACGGTTACTGTAAAAGATAAATTGACACTTGTAGGTACAGTAGTTGATGAAGATACAAAAGCACCGTTAGCAGATACTAAAATTGAACTAAGCGATTTAAGTGGAAAACTTATATACTCAACAGTAACTGATGCAAATGGAAACTATAGAATTGATAATGCCAAGATAGGTTTGTATGAATTTAAGGTAACAAATTCACAATATGGAAGTGAGATTGTGGATGTAGATGTAGAGCCAACAAATGAAACAGAATATACAATGAGAGAAGACTTTAACTTGGCTAAGGCTATAAGTTACTCATTAAAATTAGACTCAAACCCAGTTACAATACTTGGAGATGGTAAATCAACTTCAATATTAACTGCAAGAATAACTGATAATAATAATAGGCCTGTAGCTAATACAAAAGTTATATTCTCAGCAGCAGCAGGTTCTTTCCCAGATGGAACTGAGGCTGTGACAGATGAAAATGGTATAGCAAGAATTACATTTAAATCAGACAAAGTTTACGGAACTGAAAACAAGGTAATTCCAGTAACTGCAACAGTAGATGATAATTCACTCAATTTACATGCTAAGGATCAAATATTCATAACCTTTGAGCCAGGTATGATTGCGGGAGTTGTAATAGATAATGACACCAATCAGCCTGTAAGCGGAGCTGTAGTTGAAGTATCGAAAGATTTTGATAACGATGGTATAGCAGATTTTTACTCCAAGGTGGTTACAGGTGCTGATGGAAGGTATGAAATTGCTATTCCTAAGGGTAATGTACAGTATAATGTTACAATAACTAAGCCTGTAAAAGTAGGAAATGATGTTGTACAGGTACAGTATAATCAAAAGAGTGATGCAGGAACTGTTACTGGTGCTGGAAATGAAACCTATTCATCTGTTAAAACTGCAGCAGGAGTTATTTTAACAAAGGACACAGATGGAAGTGTATCCTTGTTACAGGATTACTCAAACTTCAGTATAGATGTAGTTAATACCTCTGATTTATCAGCAATAAATAACGATGCAGCAGAACTTAAGAGTGTTGATGGAATTAATGCTTATATTAATGATAAAGGGGTTTTTGAAGCAGAAGGACTAGAGAAAGGTAAAGATTATACCGTAGCTATAAGCTATACCTTCCCAAATGGTGAAAAAATAATAGTAGGTACAGTAAAGGTAAGTGTTAATAACGACGGTCAAATTAATTTAAGTTCTGCACTTATTGACCCATATGGAACAATTACCGATGCTATAACTAATAATATTATTACAGGAGCAAATGTTAAACTTTACTATGCTGATACTCAAAGGAATATAGATGCAGGTAGAACTCCAAATACGCTAGTTAACCTTCCAGGAGTTCCAGGATTTGAACCTGCGGATAACAAAAATCCACAGGGCGATGATTCAAAGGGTAAATATGCCTTCATGGTATTCCCAGATGCAGATTATTATATTGTAGTAGAGAAGGATGGCTATGAGACTTACGTTAGTGGTACAATTTCTGTAGGTAAGGAATTGGTTAAGCAGGATATTCAAATGAAACCTGTAACAAATGCGGCTAAGGCAGAAACTAAAGTTGAAGCTAAGCCAGAAGTTAAAGCTACATTAGCAACATTACCTAAGACAGGTTCTCCAATTGATATGGAATCATTAAGTGCTATAGGACTTGTCATATTAGCATCTGGTATAGGACTAACATTAAAATCAAAAAAGAAAAAATAGTATTTCATAATTAGCAATAAGGCACTCTAGGTTAATTAGGGTGCCTTATTATTTATAACGTCAATAGTATTGACTAAAACTCTATTGCTTTGATAAGAGATTATGAATTTAGTATGGTAGAAAACTGAGAGGTGAGCTTTAATGTCCTATGAAATAGCATTTATTTTAGCGTTAATAATAGTCATTTGCATTATTTTGGATGCCAGTGGCAGAATTAAATTAGTACATAAAAGTGTAATGAGTGTGTATTTTATTTTTGTACCACATATAGTTTTATTATGGTATTTTTTAAATGAGAATACCTCATTTGGAAAGAATAAAGCAGCTGGTAAATGGATTATTACTGCTGAAGTATTCCTATTAATTATATATATAGGTATAAAAGTTAATATAGTTCCTTACACTGAAAAGCAAATTGTAAGTCTCAGACTAAAGATAATGCTGGGAGGAAGAAGACTTGTAGGTTATGGATTGTATACAGCCTTTGTTCAAGTATTTTTGTATTTATTCGCTTTTAGGCTGGTAAGGCATGTAGCAGTTCCTAAATATATATTTGTAGTAGACGTTATTATTTTAATTTTAAATATTGCTGTGTTAATAGCAAATGGAATTCTAAGAATATTATTCACTTCAAGAAGGTTAAATATTGCAAAAAGATTTATAGTAGCATGTACTATGTATATTCCAATTTTAAATATTTTTACACTGCTTTATGCATGTCATATTGCAAAATTGGAATATGATCATGAATGTTATAAGGTAATTAATCAAGAATCTCGGGTGGATTCACAAGTATGTAAAACAAAGTACCCTCTGGTGATGGTTCATGGTGTAGGTTTTAAGGATTTAAAATACATTAATTATTGGGGGAGGATTCCTAAGGAACTAATTCGCAATGGAGCCACAATTTATTATGGAAACCAAGAGGCATGGGGAACAGTAGAATATAACGCGGAGGATATCAAAAAGAAAGTTTTTCAGGTTTTGAAAGAAACAGGAGCGGAAAAAGTAAATATTATTGCACATTCTAAAGGGGGGTTAGATGCTCGTTATATGGTCAGTAAATTAGACATGGGAGAATATGTTGCTTCCCTTACAATGATATCATCACCTCATAGAGGATGTAAGTTTGTGGACATTGCTTGTAAGATACCAGATAGTATTTACAAAGCAATTGCAAAGTTTTTTGATAATCGTTACAGATCATTTGGGGACAAAAGTCCTGATTTTTACACCGCAAGTAGACAGTTTTCAACCTATCATAGTAAGAAATTCAATGAAGATGTTAAGGATATAGAGCAGGTATATTATCAAAGTTACATGACTGAAGTAAAAAGTATATTTAGTGACTATGTAGTAGCTATACCATATATTTTTGTTAAATTAACTGAAGGAACAAATGATGGCCTAGTATCCATTGATTCAGCAAAATGGGGTGAGTTTAAAGGAATTTTGAGGAATAAGCATAGGCGTGGGATTTCTCATGGTGATATTATAGATTTAAGAAGAGATGATTATAAAGGCTTTGATGTTTTAGAAAAGTATGTAGAGATTGTATCAGAACTTAAAAGCAAAGGTTTTTAAAGCAAATTCTAAATATACCTTAATGAGGAGATGAAAAAAATGGAGATAATTAAAGGAGTACATATGCTTGAATGCACAGGGAGAAGCCGTGTCTATTTGATACAGGGAGAGGAAAATATTTTAATTGATACAAGTCTTCCTATTCCTAGATTGGCAGATAAAATTGTAGAGGAGGTTAAATCCCTAGGTATCGACATAAAAAGTATTAAGCATATTTTACTAACCCATCATGATGTAGATCATGTAGGCAATGCTGCAGCCTTGCAGAAACTAACAGGGGCTGCTCTATGGGCACCCAAAGAGGACGTACCTTACATAAATGGAGAATTGAAGCGTCCTGGAGTTAAGAAAATAGTTCAGATCTTAGTAAAATATGAAATTCCTAAGGTGGATAAGACTTATGCCCATGATCAGGTTATTGGAGATATAGCTGTAATAAATACCCCAGGACATACTCCAGGGCACGCGTCTTTTTTATATAAGAATGTGATATTCACTGGAGACTTATTTAAAGTAAAAAATGAAGATTTTAAAACTATGCCTAAGTTTATGAACTATAATCAATTATTAGTTAAAAAGTCTCTTGAAAAGATAAAGGACTTGGAATTTGATTGGGTTTGTCCATCTCATGGATCACCTATTAAAAGAAATGACAGGTTAGAAAACTTGACCATTTAAGTTATTTGGTGACTTTAGCACTCTTCTGAAGATTTTTTCACTTTCCAACATAAATTATACTTTTAAGAGAATCTCAATTAAGAAAAACACCGTATTATCACTAGATGCTGCGGTGTTTTTTTATGTAATCATTCTTTTTGGTTTATTGCTTGGTAATTCTATTATGGAAATAAAATCAAAATTGGTACTTGACTTAAAGTGCACTTTAAGTGATATGCTTTTATTAGTGATTGAAGGAGATGATGCAGTTGGAAATAAGTGAAGCAGCTAAATTAATGAAATTAAAGCCGCATACTCTTAGATATTACGAGAGCGTTGGCTTGATTAAGGATATAAAAAGGAATGAGGCAGGTAAAAGGGATTATAGTGAGGAGGATTTGAGATGGCTGGAGGTTATTAACAGGCTGAGAGCAACTGGGATGCCCATTAGTAAAATGCAGGAATATGCTAGGCTAAGGCATCTAGGAGACGAGACAATTCCTCAAAGAAGAAACATACTAGAGGCACATTTAAGAGCTATAGAAAAAGAAATGGAATTATTAACAGAAGCTAAGAATTATGTGGAAAAGAAAATTGAAATTTATAATGAAATGGAGGAGAAGCTTAATGGAAAGTAGATATGAGAGAGGTTATAAAAAATTGCTTCAGGTGGATGGAAAGGCTGGAGAAAAGGTAGGGGACAGTCTGAAGGATATTAGTCCAGACCTGGTAAGATACATGATAGAATATTCCTTTGGTGATATATACTCCAGAGAAGGACTTGATCTAAAATCAAAAGAGGTGGCAGTAGTGGCAGCTTTAACAGCCCTTGGAAATGCTGAACCTCAGTTAAAGGTCCATATTAATGGAGCATTGAATGTAGGATGTACAATAAACGAGGTTAAAGAAATAATACTTCAAATGAGTGCATACTCTGGCTTTCCTACTTGTATAAACGCTATGAATGCTTTAAAGACTGTACTTGAGGAGCGCAAATTAGAAGGGATAGAAGATGTTACTGGACAAGAGAATAATAATGAAATTTCACCTGTAGAGAGGTATGATGCAGGTGCTAAGGAACTTTCAAAATTAGACGATAAGCAGGTAGAGAGACTTGAGGAGGCATATAAAGATTTTGCTCCAGATCTAACAAAGCTTGTAATACAAAGCTATGCTGACATTATTTCAAGGGACAACCTCCAAATAAGATATAGACAAATCTCCACCATAGCAGCCCTGACAGCTTTGGGAAATGCTAAACCTCAATTAAAGTTTCATATTAACGGAGGCTTAAACATTGGATTAACAGCTGAGGAAATAAAAGAAATTATGCTGCTGATGACAGTGTATTCAGGATTTCCTAGTGCAATAAATGGCACAAATGCCTTGAAGGAAGTTTTAGAGGAAAGAATTAATGGATGAAAGCAGCTGGCAATTTAAAAAGGGCTTACCTTAGAAAAGGCAAGCCTAGTTACTATTTTAGTGATAACATTAAGTAATCATCGAGGATTATCTAGTTATGCCGAATTTGTCAATAGTGACTTTGGTGTTAACCGTTACTTTAGCATTCTCATAAAGCCGTTTTAAATCGCTATCTTTAAAATGGGAGAAATATTTTGCTCTTAACATATCTCCAACACCTAAAGGATCACTGCCAACACTTTGAGTGTAGCTGATTGTACTCAAAATATCCTGATTTAGCTGCTTAGACATGAAAGCTTCAAGCTTTTTCTGAACATCAACATTATCGGTGTCATCCCATTGATATTCATCAAGATCAACCTTTAGCGATAAAGAAATATTTACCTCTGCTTGTTTACCTGTCATAGCAACATCTATTTTGCTTTTTTCTTCTTTTATGGTTACTGCCATACCATCTTTTTGAGAAGTCTGTTTTTCAACATTAGTTGGTGATGGGAATATATATTCAGTTTTTGGCAGCTTATTCATTAAGGCAATTAATTGAGAAGTCTGTTTTGTACTTATTGTACCCACCATTTTATCACCTGAAAATAAGGCACTGCCTAAAACCTTTATATCTTTATCCTCAAGTTTAATTAAGGGGGTTATGGGGTCTAAACCTTCTGTGTAGTAGCATATTTCAAAATATGTAATAGAAGAATCCATTGAATATCCATGGTTTATATTGTTAGTAATTAACTGATTTATATATAGTGCTGGTATAGGCTTATCACTAAAGGTTGATGCTTTTTCAATTAGGGTTCTTGGACTACCATCAACTACTGTGACAAAGGACATTGCAGGAGCCATAGGATCTCTGAAAAGAAGTTCTTCTACATTATGTATACCTTTCTCTGCTAATTCATCAGAGAAGAGCACTTGCTGAACTTTTCCGCCTTCTAAAAGTTTAGAGGATGTTGTTCTAGCCTCTTCTCTAGACTCTCTAAGCACATTTCCTTCAACTGTATCTATCTCTACCTGGTTCTTTCTTTCAGTACCTACAACGGGAAGTGAATAGGTTATCAATAATTTTTTATCTTTTCCCGTTTCAGCTCCAAATTCCAAGATAAAGCCTGTTCTTTCATATATTCTTTGATCCCAGCAGCCTGTGAGAGTAAGGACAAATATAATAATAAGTATAAGCTTTTTTATCATTTACTAGTCCCCCTTTTGTTTATAAAAGAGAAGAAATAACTAAATACTAAGAAAAGTATGACGCCAATGCCTAATAATCCAGAATAATTTACATATTTGTTTGCATCCACAAAGTTTTTTGGTATTCTGCTAAGTATAATTAGTAAAATAGTAAATAAAATAAAATATATTTTTTTATTTTTCATATTTATAATTCTGCAAAGGCAGTCCCATGAACAATAGAAATTATTACGTACAGTACATCCCATTAAAGGAAACCAAAAGGCAATAAAAAATAAATCTATTCTATCTAATATAGGTGTCCTATATGCCTGTATTAAACTGAACAATGGGATTACCAGCATTTTTAACAGATTTTCACCAAAAAATGCAGTACAAATAACTACAACTAATAGGTAAAATACACTAGTAGTAATATTGGCGGCAACTGCATATTTCATTGCCTTATCTTTATCCGTAATATTAGGGTATATAACAGCCATAAGCTCAAAGCCTAAGAATGAAAAAGTAGTTAGTCTTATTCCGCTGAGTATTGAGTTCATTTCAACCTCACCAATAGGCATTAAATAAGTGATTCGTATATTGTTATACAATAATGCTAACATGACTAAAACGATTAACATATTAATAAAGAGTATGCTTGAAAATCTGCACACGGGTTTAATGCCATACCAAACTAGATAAGCAATCGGTGTCATTACACAGAAAGATAAAAATACAGATGGCGTAGTCTGCAATATCAGAAGTTTGATTATTATCATAAAATACCTAAAACAGGATGCTGTTATAAAGGTAAAATAGAAAATAAATATGATATTGAAAATTAAACCTAATATTTTCCCATAAAGCAGTTGATTGATTTGTACTATTGATTTATCTTTGTATCGTCTTAAAAGGGAAACAATGATAATGGTTGCAATTGTATTTAATATTCCAGCTAAGGCAACTGCTATCCAGCCATCATGCCCCATTATCTTTGCTAGGGAAGCAGGTAAAGAAAGTATTCCTATGCCAATTTGAGCTGCCATAATAAAAACAAATGCCTGTTTGGATGTTATGTTCCCACTTTTAGCCTCCATTACCATCACCCCTTTTTTTATTTATAGGTTTTGCCATATCTGGCCTTTCTTTAAGAAGGCTGATTGGTGCCCTTATGATGGAATCCTTTAAATCTTTTAGTTTTGTTGGAATAATTGGCTGAAAATAAGGCTGACCTAAGGATTCCAATATAACTAAATGTGAAAAAACTGAAGTGGCAAAAATAATAATGCCAACTATTCCGAATATGGCTGAAAGTATAGTGGCAATGAATCTTAACAATCTTATTACATACCCCATATCATAGTTTGGAGCGACAAATGAAGCTATGGCAGTTATTGCAACCACGATAATAAGTAAGTCGCTGACAATGCCGGCCTGAACCGCCGCCTGACCTATGATAATACCGCCTACTACACCAATGGAGGTACCTACATAGGTAGGAAGCCTTATAGAGGCTTCTCGTAACAATTCTATAGTGAATTCCATTATCAGCACCTCAACTATAGGCGGAAAAGGAACTCTTGCTCTAGATTCTGCTAAAGGCACTAATAAGCTTAATGGAACAATATAATAGTGAAAGGTGGTTATTGCTACATATAATGCAGGCAGAGTTACAGCAATAATCATTGCAAAAATTCGTAGTAATCTTGTAAGAGAACCAAATATCCAATGAGTACTATAGTCATCAAATGCCTGAAAAAAAGCAAAAAAACTAGCAGGTGCTATTAATACTACAGGAGTACCTTCCGTTATAATCACAAATTTCCCTTCCAAAAGTGCGGCAACAGCTGTATCCGGTCTTTCAGTGTTTCTAAACTGAGGGAAAGGTGAATTTGGCGAATCTGATATAAATTGCTCTATATATCCAGCTGCTAAAACTCCATCTGTATTGATAGATTTAAGTTTATTGTATAATGTATTAAGAAGGTCTGGATTGCAGATACCCTCAATATAGGCTATTGCAATAGTTTGTTTAGTTACTGTTCCAAGCTGCAGCGTCTTAAATTTAAGGTTGGTATTTTTAACCTTTCTTCTTAATATTGCCATATTAGTATGTATAGGTTCTATGAAGCCTTCATGTGGGCCTTTTACGCTTTTTTCAACTACAGGTTCTGTGATTGTTCTCTGATCGTACTTTCTTAAGGCTGTGCAAATAGCAAAATTCATGCCATCAACAATGAACATGGTAGTTCCAGTTAAAACATCAGTAACCATAGAATCAATATCATAATAATAGGTAATTCTGCTGGTAGGCAGATTTTGAATATGGGCATCTATAAATAAATGCTGAAAGTCCGAGGAAACGATTGGATTGATAAAGTCACGTTCTACTAAATCAAGATCAGCCAATCCCTCTACATAAATAAAATAAGCTTCTCGCTTATCCTGTAAGTATACATGTCTTCTAATAATATCTGGACAATCAACCAATTTATTGTTCAATATGTTTATATTTTCTTTTAAAGAAGCAGATATTTTGGTTTTTGGGGAGTTTTCCATTATTTATTTCACCACCATTAACATTATTGACAGTAAGTTAAAAGTATTAAACATGGAGGCCTGGTCATATTTTGTTAAGATTGAGTTTTAGGTAAATCTGATGCCAGAGGTAATAAGCAGTGAATTAGAAGCTATCGGTAGTAAAGATAAACTTACACAGTGGGTTGCAATAATAAGTATTCATCATATATATAAATACGAAGCTATAATATTTTATAGGAATTAATTTTATATGAGGTGCTCAATTGGTTGTGGAAACTAATTTAATAAGCCCGTGGGAAGAACACTCATTTTGGTTAGAAATATTACAAGATCATGCTTATTTTCTCCGTGATAATTTGTCTCCGGCTGAACAACTATACGTATATACAGCGAATCAATATATTGAAGCATTTGGCAGGCTGCGTGCAAGATTGGCACAAATTAATAGGAATGCATCTTTCGCTTCAAATGAATTAATAAGCTTTTCTAAAGAAGCTTGGCAGATTGCTGCTGGTTATTTTCAACTTGAAGGGCTGTTGCAGAATTTACGGGTTCAAAACAAGGTTAATGTAAATCTTTCACCTAGCTATTTTAATGGAACAATATCAGAGAATCAGGAATATCTTAGAATTTTATCCTACTATGTGGCTGGGCAAGATTATCTTCCGCTTTCTCTTGTGGATCTTTTTGATTTATGGCTATCTGATCAATTAGGTCATGTGATTCTATTTAGAGGTATTGTTGATCCTGTTGAACTTAGTCTAATAAATCAAGCGGAAATGTATATCACTAGATTTCAGGGACTTATTGCTCAAAATAACCAAATGCATTTATTATTACGTTTCTTGACTCCAGGTTTTCCAAGGCAGCTGCTGTTAGCTAGGCAGGCAGGTGAAACAACCATAGAAATGTATAAATTAATTCAACGAGCAGTTAGTCTTTATATTAATAACGAAATGCTTTCAAAAACCACACTGCGTTTTCTTGAACACCATTTTCCAGAAACCTGTTATTTTCTTAAGAAATTAAGCAGATATGTTCCTGAATTAACTAGTGAAGTTGTGAACTGCTCATTAACAAAACCATCATTTAAGTAGGATGATGCCACCTTGTATTTCTCGTATGACCGACAAGGGAGAGGTAAAGATAGCTCCTATCTTTACCTCTCCCTTGTGGCTCAGCCCTTGCGGTCATATATTGTTAGATATCGTGTCTTTTAATTACATTATAAACTAATGCAAATTCTTTTTAATCTCTTCTACTTCTTCAATTGATGACCAGTTTTCAGTGATATTGTCTCTGTATCTAAAACATCAATTTTACTCGAACAATCTACTTTCCACAATAAGGTATGGATAGACTAGTAAATTTCGTACTTCAAATTATATCTTTTAGCATACTGTTCAGCTGATGAACCTGATTTAACTTTTAATTTGCTTCATTTTATCCCCTTAGTTCTTCATTAAATGTGAATCTTAAATTTATATCATAATCGATACAACTACGATATGTGCTTTAAGTCTTTTCATGCAAAGCGGACTTGAATATTTTATTATCTGAAGGTGCAAGCCTCATAAAAACTGTATGTCCTATACCATGCACTTACATAAGTCTTATTTGGATATAGTCTTTAACGGCTTGAAGACATCATCGCAAAGGACAATATCTACTTTATTACTATTGAATACATTTTTTGACAATATATTTATCATATCTTTAACAGACTGCTCTAATTCCTTATCTTCTAGGTGGTTCTTGTCTATAATTAAAGAGAACTTATATGTATTCGATAGTTTATCTATCTTAACAGAAGTCTTTCGGTTTTCATTAAAAAAACCTTGCTCACTTAAATAATTTCCCAAGTTTTCAGCATCCTGCTTTGATACCCTATCAGTGTAATATAATTCATTGCCTTTGAATATTAATTTTTGATCAGGTATATTAATTGAATAAAATGCTAATGACAGTATCACTGCTGAAATAACTATACTGGCCAATGTAGGAACAATATATGATGCTTTTTTACCACCATTTTTTATATGATTTTCAAATATCTTGGCTTGATTATTATTCATATAAATAGCTACACCTATATTTACACCATAGATGATGCTCTTCATTATACCCTGATTAATTACAAATACCATTGAAATCATCACTATAAAAAAAACAAATGAGACAACTAAAGATATATTTCTCTTCTTTGATAATCCTAACCTACCATAGTTTAAAGAATATAAAACTGCAGCAGGTAGAAAAGAGAATAAGATACTAAGAATCAAGAAACCCTTTGGATTCCACAATCCTTTCCCAGTACTCTGAATTATTTCTTTTTCACCTTTAAATCTCATGCTTTCATTAGTATTTTCCATAATACTCCTCCTTTTTTTATTCCAGACACTTTCAGATAACGTCTTAAATTTCCGACATCGAGACACTTAGCCAGACTTGGCTTAGTGTTACAAGGTGTAGCTTGGCTATCTTCTCAGACCAAGCTGGACGGTAATTTTTTATTATTTGAAGCTGCAATTACTTTATTAATTTTATAATCAATAGGCTTTACTCTTTGCGCTTTACTTCCTTTCCAAACCTATTATGATTCGGCTATTCGGAAGAATATTCACTTAGTAGGCGTTAGTGGCTATAATTAGTTAATGAACTTAATAATTAATTTAGAAAAAAAATCAGGTCTTTCCATAACAGCCATATGTCTATACTTTTCCAAAATGTGTAGCTCACTATTTGGAATAAGCTTATTCAATTCATATGCCCAATTTACTGGTGCAGTTTTATCATCTTTGCCCCATAATATCATAGTTGGTATATCAACAGACTTCAATTTATGCTTCCATTCGTGTTTAGGTAGTGATACCTGTGAAAGAATCCTTGAAAAGTTTAGCCTTATATTATTATCACACATCATTTCTTCAAACCATTTAGTAGAGTTTTTAAAGGATTCACATTCAATATCTACAAAGTCATTTGAACCTAAATACTTAAAATTCTTAGGATTTGAAAGAATCTTATACAATATTTTTGGGAAAACAGTCTTTAAAATAGGTATTCTTACAAACGGAAACATATATCCTATACCGATGCTATCAATAACAACCATACTAGATACATACTTATTGTAATCTAGAACATAATTAATCGCTGTTCTTCCTCCCATAGATAACCCAACAACATTCCATTTTTCAATGCCTAACTGAAGTCTGACTTGCTCAAGAAATTCAACATATAGTTTATCATTATATTCAATTACTCCCTCTCCTCCTAAATACCCTGGAAATGTTGGGATAATAACTTTATACTCTTTTGCTAATACTTCAACTATTGGTTCCCATACTCTTGGCCCACCCATTCCATGTATTAAGACAATTGGAGTTCCTTGACCTTTGATAACTATTCTATTACTAAGTTCATCATTTAACATAATTGACAATACCTACTTTCCTATTTCGAAAAAATTTACATGACGCCTAACGTTCTTGTATGACCGACGAGGGAGAGGCTTAGATAGCTCTTATCTTAGCCTCTCCCTTGTGGCACAGTTCTTGCGGTCATACATTGATAGATGTCGTGTCTTTCAACTACATTATAAATTAATGCAAATTCTTTTTAATCTCTTCTACTTCTTCAATTGATAGACCAGTTTTTAGTGATATTGTCTCTGCATCTAAAACATCAATTAAATTCTTAGCAATTTCAATAGCTTTATTGTGCTCTCCTTTTCTTAACCCTCTTTCTTCAGCCTCACCAATTAAGCTCATTTTTTCGATTAATGCTTCTTCTCTAGCTTTATAAAGTTTAATTGTTTCTTCATCACTACTCAACCATTCAAGTCTTTCCTCTGCCTTACGGATTACTGGATCCATTTCAACTACCTCCTTGAGCATTTCTTTAGGTATGTCATTCTCTAAGAAAAGCAACCATCTGTGTAAAGGATTAGTTATATCTTTAGATGCTCTTCTAAACTTAGGCATCTCAACAAAATTAAGTTCAAATTTGTCTGTCAGCATGAAATTTTTAAATTCATCCTCATAAAAATGGTAAGTTGAATGAAACTTAGAAATATCAAAATAATCAAAGTCTAGAATTCCAATTACAATTGTTTTCTTTAAATCTTTATATTTACCACCGGACTTTATGGATTCAGAATACATCTTTGATAAATAGTACAGCATCCTCTC
>JAUZPI010000055.1 GCA_030706015.1 Bacillota bacterium | reverse complement strand
TTTAATGGTGATCCTTCTTCTAAACCTAATCTTTTAGCCATGCTTCCTGCTGCTACGTTTCTAACTATTACTTCAAGAGGAACTATTTCAACCTTCTTGCATAATTGTTCTCTTTCATTTAATTTCTCTATTAAGTGAGTTTTAACACCATGCTTTTGAAGTAATTCAAAAATCATTGTAGTTATTGCGTTATTCATAACTCCCTTATCTTCAATTTGTCCCTTTTTTTCCCCATTAAACGCTGTAGCATCATCTTTGTAGTACATTATAACTTTATCGCTGTCATCTGTTGAATAAATTTGTTTTGCTTTTCCTTCATACATTAACTCTCTTTTTTCCATCTTAAAATTCCACTCCTTCTTCATTGTCCTTTATAAACTTTTCTTTCATTTCTACTCTATATTGAATTAATTTCTCTTTAATTTCTGGATATTTTAAGGATAATATTTGAACTGCTAACATTCCGGCATTGTAGCTGTTGTTTATACCAACTGTAGCAACTGGAATTGATTTTGGCATTTGAACGATTGCTAATAATGAATCAAGGCCATTTAAAGCTGCATTAATTGGAACTCCTATAACAGGTAATACTGTGTGTGAAGCTATAACTCCTGGTAGATGTGCTGCAAGACCAGCTCCTGCAATGATACATTCGAAGCCTTCCTTTTCTACATTGTGAAGAACCTCCATTAGCTTTTCAGGTACTCTGTGAGCTGATAATATAAATGCTTTGTATTCTATACCAAATTCAGCTAAAGCATTTGCTGCACCCTTCATTTTTTCTGTGTCTGATTTGCTGCCAAAAATAATAGCAACCTTCATAAGAAAATACCTCCTCTTAAGCCTATTTATAATGAATTTTATTATTTACATAAAAAAACACCGCAGTTCTTGGTAAATTCTGCAGTGGCTATACTGTCGAATATTGCTTAGGATTTTCTGTAGACAGTATTTTTAACATACATTTAACTATGTATGCTTTATCATTTGAATTTACCATAGTTGGAAAGTTCACGGCTTTCCAGTAGAAACGCTCCAGCCCTATTATGGAGCATATATGGATTCTCACTATTCACTTTGTATCCTTATATTAGCATTATCTCTTCCAAAAGTCAATACGTTATATACTATATTATGTGTAATATTCGTGTTCAATACCTTATTATAAAGGTAAATTTTCAGCCTAATGTTCGTATTTATTCCTTTTTAAATCTATCTAGCAAAGAGGCTCTTTGTATGACAGCCTCACCAAATTTCTCTTGTAAATTGTCCAAACATTTATCTATACTCTTCCTTTTTTCAAGTTTTTCATCCTGAAAAAAGCTTATTTGCATTGAGTTATCTTCATTTTCAAGGTCTGAAACTCTTACTCCCAGCAGCCTTATAGGCATAATGCCATCCCAATTTTCCTTAAAAAGCTTAACAGCTTCATTATAGATATCCATTGTTAAATCAGTACATTTTTTAATATTTCTTCTTCTAGTAATAGATTTGAAATCTTTAGTCTTTATTGTAATCTCCACAGTTCTGCATTTCAATAGAGAGCTCCTGAGCTTCTTTCCTACATTCTCCGATAATGTCATAAATATTTGCTCTGCCTCCACCTGAGAAACTATATCCTTCGGTGTAGTAACGGAGTTCCCTATCCCTTTTACATCCTCCTCTTCATTAGTAACCTCTGAATTATCTATACCATTTGCATACTCCCAAAGACTTGCTCCAAATTTCCCGTACCTATTATGTATAAAATCCTTATCCGCCGCAGCTAGATCGCCTATAGTAAATATACCAATATTATTTAGCTTATTTTTCATTCTTTTTCCTACACCAAAAAGTTCTTCCACTGGCATAGGCCAAATTATTTTACTTACATCGCTCTTAGTTATTACAGAAGTGGCATCTGGTTTTCTTAAATCTGAGGCCATTTTAGCCATTACCTTACAATAAGATACTCCCACACTACAGGTTAGCCCAACTCTTTTCTTTATGGCAAATCTAATCTTATTTGCTATTTCAATAGGTTCTCCGAATAATTCTTTTGAATTAGTAACATCAATCCATGCCTCATCAATGCTAAACTGTTGAACTACAGGGCTAAACTCCCTTAATATATTCATTACTTCAAAGGAACATATAGAATATTTATTAAAGTGAGGGGGTACTACTATTAGACCTGGACAAAGCTTTAAGGCATCTTTTATAAGCATTGTGGTTTTTATCCCATATCTTCTTGCTTCATATGAAGCAGTAAGTACGATTCCATGCCTTTTCCTCATATCTCCCCCAACCACTACAGGTTTCCCTTTTAATTCCTCATTATTCACTTGTTCTACAGATGCAAAAAAAGCATTAAGGTCTACATGAAGTATGTCTCTCATCATTTATCCTCCTATACCTTTAAAAGTAAACGTTTAAATAAAAAAGAGATGGATACAAATTCCATCTCTTTTTTATTATATCAATGATATATCTACTTCGATAATTCCATCAACATCTAAATGCATTGGTACACACACAGTTTGCTGCTCATAATTCATTTGAGCATCTTTACTGTTTATATGCATTATTGGCGGTGTAATATCAATGTTTTTATTTAAGCTTGAAAAATGCATTCCAGATTGACCTGCAATCATATTTCCTAATTCAGAAACTGCACTGGCTGCTATTTCATTTAGCTCTGTTACTTCAAATCCACCCATCATTCTAGATGCTATAATTAATGCTGTAGATTTGTCCAAATTTAAAATTAAATTCCCCTTAACATCACCGGTTATTCCAACTGTTATAGTTATTTCTTTTAAATTTAATATCCCCTGCTTGATAAATAAAGGCTTTTTTTCTACATTTATATTACAAACTTGTTTCAAAATATCTGAACTAGCTGTTAGAAACGGATTTATATATTCTACCTTCATTCTAATCTCACCCCTTCAATTACATCCTTCGTTAAACGAATTTTATAGTTCCATTATAATTGCTGTTGAGATTTTATTCAAGTTCAAACTTTGTAACTTGGATTTACTTTACATTCCATTCTCTCCTTAACAGTCCATATAGATACATATCTTGCCTTTTTCCGTCTCTAAAAATAAATTCTCTATAAGTCCCTTCTCTTTTAAAACCTACTTTTTCATATAGTTTTATAGCTTGCTCATTATAGGAAAGAACATTTAGCTGAATCCTATGAAGATTCAGCTCTTGAAAACCAAACTGTATTGTAAGATTTAAGGCCTCAAACCCATACCCCTTTCCTCTGCATTCACTATCTCCGATACCAATGTATATAGTAGCATTACCATTATTCCAAAGTATATTTTCAAAACCCGTTACCCCTATTAACTTAGAATCCTCCACCGTTCTCACAGCAAAAATACATCTATCCTGTGCCTGCCAGGTAGCTTTTAACATCTCACTAATTTGACTGCTGTTCTTTGGAAATGCTGCTGCCATATCGTAAAATCTTAAGAATAATCCATCATTGTACCATTCCTCAATGAGACCAATATCCTTATCCTTTACTGATGTAAGTTTAACCTTAGAACCCTTAAACAAATTGTTTATATGCATAAAATCACTCCAGCTTATAAATTAACTAAATATTTTTCTTGTAATCTGATTGGGTGATAAGATTTTTTAGCTTTCCTAAGTCCTTCTATACCTAAGTCCTGTTCTCTATTAATCGTAGCCACATTATAAAAATATTTTTCTACAAAAGTTTTATTTATAAAGGTATATACACCTCTTTTATCGGCGTCACCTTTTTCAATATGGATTATAGCCATATCTTCATTTACAGCTTCCCCTATAGTAAAGGCAGCTACCTCTCCATCTATATATACGGCCATACCCTTTAATTCAAGCTTGCCAATATTAATTAAAACCTCTTCTATGCCCTCTAGCTCATATAATAGATATTGATCTCCCTTAAAGTTTTTTTCATACCATTTTCTAGATTCTCTTATACAATCCGCTATTACTCCTTCTTCGTTTATATCCTTTGTTACATATTCATAGGTTTTAATGAAGAAATTGTAATGATTCTTTTTACTGTGAAGCTTTTTACCTGCTAAAGTTATAAGCTTCTCAGATTCGTATATGTAATCGAAATTATCTCTATCCTCAAACATATCTAATTGATCACTATATATTTCTTTTATGTCCTCAATAAAAGAATCTTCTACATCCTTAAAGAGATATTTTAATCCATGTTCTTCTTTATATTCTTTTAAAACTTCTATAATTTCTTTTAAATCTTCTTTTTTATAACCTATTGGCTGCATAAAATGATAATTCCCTCTAAAATCTCTTTTCTTTATTATGAGCACTTGATTATAGATAGCATACTCTATATCGCAGCCTTTTCTCCATATTAATAATGTGGTAAATGAATATTCACTTATGGAAAATTTATATGGCTTTATATATTTATCAATTAGTTTCTTGTCATCAATTGTCAGTTTTTTAAATATTAACATATTTTACCTCTACACCTTTTATCTGAGTTTACTTTTTTATTTAACATACCCCTATATATAAGTTTAAACATAAATATGGTTTTATTCAAGTGTATACTTTTCTGCTACTAAGTATACAAGAGGTAACTGTAAATTTAATAATTTCCAAAACTCTAACAAGTTAACACTTGATTACTCTAAATCACCTCGTAAATTTCTGCAGTATTCATCCATTGATTCAGCTACACCTTTAGCGTATTTCACAGCTTCAACAACAGTTCTTGCTCCTGTTACCACATCTCCTGAAGCAAACACTCCTTCTCGTGTAGTGTGTCCATATTCATCTGTTATTAGTAACCCCTGCTTATTAGTCTCTATTCCTTTATTATTGGCAACTATATTATTTCTTGGAGATTGACTAACCGCAATTATAACAGAATCACATTCATATAATTTTTCCGTTCCATCTATAGCTATAGTAATAACCTTACCATCCTCATTGGTTATCTTTTTAGTTTCTACATACTTTAATCCTTCTTCTAATATTTCAACCGGAGCCTTAAACAGTTCAAATCTAACACCGTCTTCTTTTGCTTCCTCAATTTCAGCTTTTGTAGCTGTCATATCTTCAAAGTCTTTTCTGTATATAATACACACATCCTGAGCACCATTTCTCTTTGCTGTTCTTGCTGCATCCATAGCCACGTTTCCAGCTCCAATTACGCAAACTCTTCTTCCTAGATTATATACATTAGGTGACTTTAGATAATCTATTGCATAATGAGCATTTCCCAAACTTTCACCTTTAATATCTAATGTCTTTGGATTCCATACGCCTGTTCCTAGAAATATTGCTTTATATCCATCTGAGAATAATTTATCCATGGTAAGTACTGGTCCAATTAAAGTATTAGGTCTTATTTTAACACCTATCTGAATAAGCTTCTCATGAATCTTATCTAGAATATCCTTTGGCAATCTAAATTCTGGTATTCCATATCTTAATACACCACCGATTTTATCCTTACTTTCAAATATGGTAACCTTATAACCTTTTTGAGCTAAGACAAAGGCTATTGTAATACCTGCAGGTCCTGAACCAACTATAGCAACTCTATCTCCATTTGAAGTACCAGGTTTAAATTCTACTTTTTCTAAAAAATTCGTTGATATATATTTTTCAATTTCGTAGAACTGAACAGGCTCCCCTTTTATTCCTCTAACACAGTTTCCTTTACACTGCTCCTCATGAGGGCATACAATCGAACATATAACCGATAGAGGGTTATTATTAAATAATAATGCTCCTGCACGCTCTAATTCATTTTCCTTAAATAATTGTATTACTTCTGGTATAGGAGTGCTTATCGGGCAATTCTGCTTGCATCTTGGATTCTTGCACATTAAACATCTGTTTGCTTCTTCTCTTAATACACTCATACTTACAACCACCTTTTCCGCCTATTATGATATATTAATAATTATATCATATTGGTAGACAATATTTTAAATTTAATAGATCTAAGTAGCCGCTGCTAAAACTTTTGACAATGTTCTAGCTTCTTTTCTTACCCGCTGCTGCAAGATATATTATAAATTCATCGTCTCCATCTAATTGTAAAAGATTGTCTATTGCAGCTTGGTCATAAATACCTATAGCACAAACTCCAATCTCAACAGATTCCCCAGACAAATATAAATTCTGGCAAACGTGTCCTATATCTATCAATATCTTTTTGTGCCCTGTAATATCATATTTCCATTCAGATCTATATGGTGTAGTACTCCATGCAAATGTAACAGCAGCCTTCTTAGCAAAATTAGGTACAAAAGGCTGCTCCAGTGTAATTGCATCTACTTTTTTATCTATATCCTTTAATTCAAACATGAGTAATAGTGAATGCTCCACTGGGAGGTATCTATATATCCCCTTTTCAATCCCAGCCACATTCATTACAAATAAATAGGTCTCAAAGGAATGTGTTGCTCCACTACAGGGAACTGTTCTTAAGGTAAGTCCTGCATTATTTGTTCCCGTTATGCCTTGAGTAGCCCACAAAAGATAAGACAATTCTTCAAGGCTAATCTCTTCTTCACTGTAGAATCTAGTACTTCTTCTGCTGCTTATACATTCATATATGTTTTCTTTCTTTAATACGTCCTTATGTACATTTGGCAAGGGAATTATTATTGAATTTAAATCATACGGTTTTACACCTTCTGGCTGTGGTATTCCCTTCATCTTATCAGTCTTAATATTTTTAAAACTATCAAAGTTGGACTTTAAAAAATTCCTTTCACGATCATATCTTCCCATACTAATTCTGCTCCTTTGTTCTTATTATAGTTAGTAATTATATATCAAAATAACCATTAAAGTCTGTAACTAAGGATACCACTTATTAATTTTATTTATCTGTTTTCTCTGCGCAATAAATTGTACTTGATTTAATAAATTGTTAATATCGTCTCGCAATAACATTTCAAAGTCACATTATTAAAATACTATTACAATATGCGTTTTCCGTGAAATTTAATGGACATGTCATCACCTCTTAGTTTAAGTGTTAGCATGTCCATAATTATTTAAACCCTGTTATTTATCTTGGTGTAAATGAAGTAGATGTATTATATATTTTTCCGTTATAGGATACTTCTATATCTATTGTTACCGTATAGCCTTTCGTTGCTCTACTAATATCAATTGTCAAGGGTGAACCTACAGTTCCCGAATAATCAGTGTCTTTACTCTTGTAATGACATCTAATCACTTCCTCCATGCTTTTTTACTTTATTGTAACAAAATATTAGTAATTTTACAAATTACTACGTATTTTACGAAAATATATTATTTATCCCTAATGCTCGGAAATATCATGTCAAAAAATAAAAAACACTAGGTAAAATACCTAGTGTTCAATGGTACAAGTAAGTCTGTAAGCCGAGTTCTGTATTTGACAATCATCTATCTAGGCTTATTGTTACCAATAAGCTCAAGCGATACTACCCGGAGGCAGGACGGGCCGTCCCTTCTCATCAGGAAATCCTGTGAGATACCTCCCTATTCGATCTTGCTCCAGATGGGGTTTACATAGCCGCAAAGTCGCCATTGCGCTGGTGAGCTCTTACCTCGCCTTTCCACCCTTGCTAGTACAGCTGATGCTGCCTTTAGCGGTATATCTCTGTTGCACTTTCCTTAGAGTCGCCTCCACTGGGAGTTACCCAGCACCCTGCCCTATGGAGCTCGGACTTTCCTCTCCTGCTAATTATTAATTAGCAGCAGCGATTGTCTGGCTTACTTGCAGATAATATATTATCATAGTAGGATATAAAAAGCAATTGTTTTTTATATCCATTGTATTTTTAATTGGAGGTTATAATTACAAAAACTATATCAGGTAAGATAAGTGAATACTTCTACGCTTCTTTTTTATACTTTATATCATTATAGATTAATATTCTTCCGCAGTTATCACAACAAACAATTCCTTTATCCTTCATAACTTTATCAATAGTTACTGAAGAAACCTTTATGCCACATCCCTTACACACTCCCCCCTGGAGTTTTACTGCTGCCGTTCCTTTAGTTATCATTAGATCCCCAAACTTCTGCAGAACATCACTTGGAAGTGTCTTGCATATTTCTTTTATCTTTAGATTTGCCTCTTGTTTTTCTTTCTGCGCCTTTGTAATTTTTCTATTTCCTTTATCTCTACAGCTGTAAAAATTACTTTTTAAATTTATCAGTTCCAGCCTTTCCTGATCAGTGTCAAATTTAAGCTTTTCCTCAGTTTCAAGCATAGCTATAGCATTATCCTCTAATTCCTTTAGCCTATGTTTATTTAAAGCGATTTTGTTCTGCAGATTTTCTATTAATTTAAGATCACTTCCTGCATTATTATAAAGCTTATATTCATCCTCATCAATATTACTCTTTGTTATTCGTAATTCTTTACTAATAACTACATACTTACCCTTTAATTCTTCTAAAGCTTTTTTATTCTCTTCATATATATCTTTCTTTTCCTCAAATTCCTTCTTAAGCTTCTTTAAAAGGTAGATATATGCTCCATCCTTTAAAATTTTATTACATTCATTCACCTTATCATAGTTTTGTTGCAAATCAGCTAATTTTTCAATTATACTCATACTGACTACCTCCATTTTCTTCTTTATTTAAAGATGTATTAATAGTCTAAAATATTATATAACTTTCAAATTAAGATTTTGTCAATTCTGTATTAAAATTTTGTAAAGAAAAAAGGCAGAAATATACTGCTGAGTACCTTCTACCTAAACGTGTACGGATCATTACTGCAATTAGACAAAATTACAGAATTATTGTATCCTAGCTTATTAATTTCATCTTGTAATTTTTTTGCCGCCAATTTAAAAGCAGGCCATTCTGTAGAAAAGTGTCCAGCATCAATTATTCCAATTCCATATTCTTCAAAATCACTTGCAAAGTGATAAGTTGTATCACCTGTAATGATACAATCCACTCCCATTTTTCTTGATGCTTCAAAATAGTCCTGACCACTTCCATTAATAATAGCTACCTTGCTAATCTGAAGATTGTCATGACCTACACTTCTCACATATGGTACTTTTAGTGCATCTTTAACTTTTTGGCATAAATCCACTAATGCTATGGGTTCATCAAAAACTACGACTCTTCCAATACCAGTTTTATTGTCATCATAACCTAAAACTGCAGATGGTTCAATAATTGACCATTCATTAAATCCCAAAATAATAGTTATTAAGTCACCTATACCGCCTTTTACTGAATCAAGGTTTGTATGACTTGAGTACACATTGATACCACCTTTTATAAGTTCAATTATCTTTTTCCCTGTTAGAGTTGACGTAGTAATGGAACTTGGTTTTCTAAATAACATTGGGTGATGAGTGAATATTAAATTGCATCCCTTGTCCTTTGCTTCTTGTATTACTTCCAAGGTACAATCTAATGCCACTAAAATTGACGTTATTTCACTGTCAAAATCACCTACCATTAGCCCTACATTATCGTAGGATTCCTTCAATTTTGAAGGTGCATATTGTTCCATTATCTCTTCTATATCTCTTACTTTTAGAGACATCTTAACAACTCCTCCAGTTTACAGACTTTGCACTCAAGCTCTTTCTTTCTTCCTTTGGCGAAACTAGTATCTTCATTTATATAACTGCATATCTTCCTATAGTTATCTATTTTAAAGCTTATAAAGTCCTTTAGTAAATAATGATTTTTTTCTATCAATTTTGGACCAACTTCATAGTATATATCTTCTAACTGCTTCGGTTCATTACTATATCTTATTTTAATTATCTCATAAAATTTATTTTCGTCAAGAGATAATTCCTCATCTATGATTTCATAACCTTGATCATAAATATGCTTTCTTAGAATGTCTGGATTCTGTACCGGCTGTAAAATTGCATATTTTAAACTCTTAAATACATCTAATCTTTCCTCGATAATATCTCTAATGAGATTACCACCCATTCCAGCTATAACAACTGAATCTACTTCATCAGGTTTAATGGTTTGAAGCCCTCCCCCTAGGCGGCATTCTATTTTACTATCCAATCCTTCAATGGCAACATTAAATCTAGCCTTTTCCAGCGGCCCCTTATTTATGTCACAAGCAATTGCCCTTTTACATAGGTTATTTTTAACCAAATAAATTGGAACGTATGCATGATCTGTACCTATATCTGCCATACTTTCACAATTATTAATTAAGTCTGCTATAGTTTTTAGTCTAATACTTATTTCCATTGGTATTGTTCAACAAATAAATCTGCGAACTTCTCCTTTCTAAATAATCAGCTATCTAAATGTTATTAACATCTTAAACTGCATAAACAAAAATGTTACTGTAATTATCAAAGATAAATATATATATTTATAAGCAAGCTTTCTGCTATATTTTGCATTAAAATAAGCTGCATAATACATGCAGAATAATATACCCGCATTATATGCTCCATATATCATCTGTTGAAATGCAAATTGTTTTCCTGTCCCCCACTTTGCCGGCATAAATTTCGTATCAAAACTTATTGGCATTTTTACTGGTAAAACATTTCTCAAATACAAAACAACCGGTATTAGGCATAAAGCTATGATTGCAAAGGAAACAACAAAAAATGGAACCATAAATCTTTTATCCTTGTACAATTGTGATGATTTTATCTTTACACCTTCCCATTCACCTTTTTTTACGCCCTTTTCTATGAGAATGTTTTCAAATTTTTCTGCATCTTCAGGAGAAACAGCATAGGTTTCATCCTTTTCCTTCAAATAAAACATGTCCCTACTTGAGGTTACATACATATGTACTAATCCTATTTTGCTAATGACAAAATTACCCAGGGCAAAACTATCTCTCCCATAACCTGATAATCTTACACCATTAATATTTCCACTGATTCTAGAGTACATGGTTATATCTTTCAAATTTAACGATACATCCTTAAAACCAGTTAGTGCAACAATATCTAACCTGTCATTACTTACCTGGTACTCCACAAAAATACTTAACAGCAAATAGTATAGTTGATATAGATTAAACACTACTAGAAATATTCTGATAAAGATGGCTGCTATATAGGAGTTAATAAAAAAAGATATGAAAACAAAGAATGCGTTACATAAAACTGTAATTAATAAAATATATTTATACGCATTGCCTTTAACCGAACTGAACCTTTCCATCTTACCACCTTCTTATTTTTATTATAACATAATGAATTTTAAATTCAAATGAGGTGGTATTAAATTTTAAATACATTAAATATTAAAAGAAATTTTGTAGAAATTATAATTATCATTTAACCCAAAAATAACTTAATTTTAAAAAATAAAAAGCACTGAACCGTGCTTTTTATTTTTAACAATACTGTTAATCTAAATAATCTTTTAATTTTTTACTTCTACTTGGATGTCTAAGCTTTCTTAAAGCTTTTGCCTCAATCTGTCTTATTCTTTCTCTAGTAACATTAAACTCCTTGCCTACTTCTTCAAGAGTTCTTGCTCTACCGTCATCTAATCCAAATCTAAGTCTTAAAACTTTTTCTTCTCTAGGTGTTAATGTATCAAGTACATTTATTAGTTGTTCTTTCAGCATAGTGAATGCTGCAGCTTCAGCTGGTGCTGGTGCTTCATCATCCGGTATAAAGTCACCTAAATGACTGTCTTCTTCTTCACCTATTGGAGTTTCAAGAGATACTGGTTCTTGAGCAATTTTCATTATTTCTCTAACTTTATCCACTGGCATCTCCATTATTTTTGCAACTTCTTCAGGTTGAGGCTCCCTACCTAATTCTTGAAGTAATTGACGTGATACTCTAATAAGTTTGTTTATTGTTTCAACCATGTGCACAGGTATTCTAATAGTTCTTGCCTGGTCTGCAATAGCTCTTGTTATTGCCTGCCTAATCCACCAAGTTGCGTATGTACTAAATTTATAACCTTTTCTGTAATCAAACTTTTCAACAGCTTTAATTAATCCTAAATTTCCTTCCTGGATAAGATCTAAGAATAGCATACCTCTACCCACATATCTTTTAGCGATACTAACAACAAGTCTTAAGTTTGCTTCGGCAAGTTTCTTTTTTGCTGCTTGATCCCCATTTTCAATTCTTTGCGCTAAGTTTATTTCTTCATCAGGGGACAACAGTGGAACTTTACCTATTTCCTTTAGATACATTCTTACTGGGTCATCTATTGCAATACCTTCTGGAATAGATAAATCTAAATCCTCTTCTTTTACATCTATATCTTGCATATCGCCAATGATATCTATACCCATTGTTTCAAGCACTTCATATATTTTTTCAATTTGTTCAGGGCTTAAATCAATTTCCTCTAACTCATCCATAATTTCTTTATAAGTTAGACTTCCTTTTTTCTTACCTTTATCAACCAATGTCTTAACAAGCTTCATTTTTTCACTCTTGTCTTTGTACATTGCTTCACCCTTAACATCAACTTTCTCATCCTTATTTTCTAAGACTTTGCCTTTCATGTAGGTACCTCCTTTCGCCTTTGTTATAGTTGATTTATTTTTCCTTGGATTTCTTTAAGCATTTTTACCATATTCAATGATTCTTCCACTAAACCATCCTTCTCTAATTGTTTAATTTTACTCATAACTTCTTTTTTCGACTCCTCTAACCTGAATTTTTTAACATTTTTTATATAATCATCAATTAGCTTTGATAAATCGCAATTTTCTTCTTCGAAAGAATCCTCCATTATGTTTATCCATTCTGATAAACTATCTGCATCACTACATTTCATTTCTATACTTTTGACTCTTTCATCAATAGGTAAATCAGTTGTTTCATTAATCAATAAATAAAGCCTTTTATGACTATCTAAATTAAAGTCATCTATAGAAATATTATTGCAAATATATAAATATAAATCATTATCCTTAAGCATTAACTTTAAAAGTCTTCTTTCAGCCTTCAAATAAGCGGGTTCTAGATATAATTTTTGTCCAATATCCCCCACATTATTCATGTTATGTAAAGTTTCCGTATTTCTTTGTAATTCCCCACTTAAAAGGTCATAAATTGCTTGTTCTTTTATCCCAGTTTCTTCGGAAACTTTTCTAATATATACATCTTTTTCAACAGCATCTAATTCCTTTAAGATATCAGCAATATTTCTCACATACTTTATTACCATATCCTCATTTTTAAAATCTATACCTTCTGCTGCACTTTTTATTCTATAATCTATAAAGGGCATTGCATCTTCAATTAATTTCTCAAATGCTTCCCTTCCATTACTTCTAATGTATTCGTCTGGATCCTTTCCCTGTGGCACTTTTAACACCCTAACATCAAAGCCCACATCCCTTAAAATCTTAAGTCCTCGTGCAGTTGCAGTCTGCCCAGCAAAATCGGCATCATAGGATATAACAATTTTATCCGCATACCTTTTTAGCAATTTAGCCTGTTCAATGGTAAGTGCAGTTCCTAAGGAAGCCACCACATTAGTAATTCCATATTGATGAAGCGATATACAATCCATATATCCCTCAACAATTATAAACATTCTTTTAATATCTGTTTTTAGGGCAAAATTCAGACCATATAGATTTGTTCCCTTTTTGAATATAGGTGTTTCGGGTGAATTTAAATATTTTGGTTTTGAATCATCTAAAACCCTTCCTCCAAACCCTATTACTTTCCCCTTATAGTCAAATACGGGAAACATAACTCTGTTTCTAAATCTATCATAGTAAGAATTATTTTTGCCGTTAATGATTAATCCTGCAGATACTAAGTCCAGTTCTGTATATCCCTTATTTTTCAAATAGGTAAATAACCCTCTCCAGTCGTCAGCAGCATATCCAAGCCCAAATCTTCGTATGGTAGTTTCTGAAAGTCCTCTGCCAGTAAAATATGTTTTTGCAGAAATATTCTTATTTAAATTACTAAAAAAATATCTAGCAGCCTCTACATTTAATTTGTATAATTTTTCATTAACCTTACCTGAAGTATTATTTTTATTATTATATACCTCAATATCAATATTCGCTCTTTCTGCTAATACCTTAATAGATTCAACATAAGAAATATTTCTAGTCTTCATAACAAAGCTTAAGACATTACCAGCCTCACCACAACCAAAGCATTTAAATATTTGCTTTTCAGCCGACACACTAAAAGAAGGAGTTTTTTCATGATGAAAAGGACATAATCCAATGTAATTTCTGCCTGCTTTTCTGAGTTTCACTTTTTCAGATATTACATCCACTATATCATTTTCATCTTTAATTTTTTGGATGACATCTTCTGGAATCAATGAAACATTACCACCTAACTATTTATTTTTCGCAACAAATTATTATATATTCGACAAATACTTTTATAATCCTTCTTTTTATTTTAAATATTTTATCCATTCATTTATTTTACCCAGTTTATAGCAACTATTATTCTAAAAAAATTAAAAAATCACGTATTTAGGAACATATTTTTCATTAAATATATGTAAACAATAATCATCACTCATACCTGATATATAGTCGGCTACACCTTGGTATAGTCCTTCTTCTTTTACCATGTTACCGTAAAACTCAGGCATTTTATTTGGGTTTTTAAGAAAAAAAAGAAAAACTTGTTCTAAAACAAATTTTGCTTTGTCTCTTTCTGCCTTAAGAATTTTGCCTTTATAAATATTATCGAACATAAAGGTTCTTAAGCCTGAAAGAGCAATTTCTACATTAACACTTAGTGATACTGAGTTATTTTTGTTTCTTATATTGTTTGACGTTGTATAAATACAGTCTCGTATTAAGGTATCAATTCTATCACTATGGGATTTCCCTAAAATCTTTACAAATTCCTTCGGCAGTTTCTCTTCGCTCAAAAGACCAGCCCTTATAGAGTCATCTATATCATGGTTAACATAAGCAATTTTATCGCTAAATTTCACCACCTGACCTTCTAGTGTGCAAGCCTTTATAGATTTATCAGAAAAACCACTGTGATGTAGTATACCATCTAATACCTCATAAGTTAAATTAAGCCCCAAACCGCTATTTTCAATTTTTGTTAGTATCCTAACGCTATTTTGGTTATGCTTAAAACCACCGGGCAAAAGATTATTTAGCACCTCTTCACCATTATGAGAAAAAGCCACATGCCCTATATCATGTCCAAGTGCTATTGCTTCAATTAAATCCTCATTAAGCCCAATTCCTCTACCAATAGTTCTTGCAATTTGAGCCACTTCTAAGGTATGAGTCAATCTAGTTCTATAATGATCTCCAGAGGTTTTTATAAACACCTGAGTTTTATGCTTTAACCTTCTAAAAGATTTGCTATGTAATATTCGATCTCTATCAACCATATAACAGGTTCTAATCTCATCCCTCTCCTCAGCAATCTTTCTGCCTTTAGACTTTATAGATAGCGCACTGGATGGAAGTAGTATACGACTTTCATAATTTTCTATCTTTTCTCTTATGTTCATACACATCCTCCTTTTATAATATTTATTCTATATTTGACTAAAAACTCCTTTTTTTATTTCAAATATATTCGAAAATATATTAAATTTCAGTTAGAAAAGGTTAATCATAATAAATGAATAAGAATAATATCATATATTATAAACATGATTAGTAAGGAGCTGTTATGCATAGTCAAGATGAAAATATACTATCTGAAGATAGCGTAAAAAGATATGTTCTTCCTGCATATAACCTGCAATATGCTGATATAAGTCAAATTAAAATTAAAAATACAGATAAACAAAGGGCAGTTTATAAAGTTTCGAATGATGGAAAATATTATTGTCTTAAAAAAGTTTATTTCCCAATTGAAGAACTCCTTTTTGTTTATTCTGCTATAGAATGGTTATATCGGTTTGATGTAAACGTACCAAGAATACTTGCAACAATAGACAATAACAGATTTGTTTCCTTCAAGAATAGATTATTTATACTAACTCCATGGATTGATGGCGGCAAATGCGATTACGACAATATGCTTCATGTTAGAAACTCAATTTTAAACTTAGGAAAAATGCACAAAGTAACAGAAAACTTTCACCCTATTCCAGGCAGCATTTGCAGAAAAGGTTTAGAAAACATATCATCCTCACTAAACAGACATTTTCAACAATTACTTATTTATTCAAATTTCGCATATAAATTTAGAGATACTTTCTCAAGCATTTTTTTAGACTACTTTGATAATTGTATTAGACTTGCTGAAATTTCCGCTGAAATTTCCGATACCATTGACCGCAAAAAACTGAGTCAAACTCTTTGTCATCTAGATTATGTTAACAAAAATATTATTTTCGACAAGAACGATAATATCTGGGTAATAGATTTTGATAAATGTAAGATAGACTACTGTGTTCATGACTTAGCATATTATTTTAGAAGACTTTTAAAGAGAGACAGCACTGACTGGAATTTAGACTTGCTATTAAATTCATTAAATAATTATGAGAAGTATCACCCCTTAAACTTGGATGAATACAAATATCTCTTAGTATATCTTTCTTTCCCTCAAAAATACTGGAAGATATCAAAAGATTACTATAGTAATATTAAGAAATGTAATAAAAAATATCTAATAACCCTTCTTGAAAAATCAGTGAATAACTGTCAGCATCAATTAAACTTTGTTGAAGAGTTTAAGAACATAATCGAAGAGAAATTCAATGTAAAACTTATGAAATAATTTTTGATTCCACCACCCTAATAGGAAAAGCTGCTGCCCTTTTTAGGGACAACAGCTTTATTTTTACCTTGGATTTTTAACCTGTGCTTGAGCAGCGGCAAGTCTTGCTAAAGGAACTCTAAATGGTGAGCAGGAAACATAATTCAATCCAACACTATGGCAGAATTCAACGGAAGATGGATCTCCACCATGTTCTCCGCATATACCAAGTTTTATATCCGGTCTAGTTGTTCTTCCTAATTCAGCAGACATTTTTACAAGCTTACCCACACCTATTTGATCTAATTTTTGGAATGGATCAAATTCATAAATCTTCTTATCATAATAATCCTTCAAAAATTTAGCCGCATCATCTCTTGAGAAACCAAAGGTCATTTGTGTTAAGTCATTTGTTCCAAAGGAGAAGAATTCAGCCTCTTTTGCTATTTCATCTGCAGTAAGAGCTGCTCTAGGAATCTCAATCATAGTTCCAACATGATACTTTAAATTAGTACCACTCTTTGAAATAATTTCATCAGCTACCTGAACAACTATGTTCTTAACATATTTTAATTCCTTTACTTCTCCGACCAGTGGTATCATAATTTCTGGCTCAATGTTATATCCTTTTCTCTTTCTTACATCCAATGCTGCTTCTATAACAGCCCTTGTTTGCATTTCAGCTATTTCAGGATATGATACACTTAAACGGCAGCCTCTGTGACCCATCATAGGATTGAATTCATGTAATGACAACACAGTAGCTTTCAATTCATCGAAACCTATGCCCATTTCCTGTGCTAAGTCTTTTATATCCTCATCCTCAGATGGTAAGAACTCATGTAGAGGTGGATCTAAAAATCTGATGGTAACTGGTCTTTCTTCCATAGCCTCATAAATACCAACAAAATCCTCTCTCTGCATTGGTAACAATTTCGCCAGTGCTTTTCTTCTCTGCTCTTCGGTTTTTGCAACAATCATTTCTCTAACTGCTGGTATTCTATCTTCATTGAAGAACATATGCTCAGTTCTGCAAAGACCAATTCCTTCAGCACCATATTTAATTGCCTGCTCAGCATCCCTAGGAGTATCTGCATTGGTTCTGACTTTAAGTTTTCTTATTTCATCAGCCCAACCCATAAATATTCCAAAGTATCCGCTTATTTCTGGAGTAGTTGTTTTTATTGCTTCTCCATAAACATTACCGGTGCTTCCATCGATAGAAATATAATCACCTTCACGATATACTTTACCCTCAATTTCGAAGGTTCTTTCTTTTTCATTTACATTCAAGTCACCACAACCTGCAACGCAGCAAGTTCCCATTCCTCTTGCAACCACCGCTGCATGAGATGTCATACCACCTCTTACAGTTAAGATACCTTCAGCTGCAATCATTCCTTCTATATCTTCAGGAGAAGTTTCTAGTCTTACTAATACAACTTTTTCTCCCTTTTCATGATTTACCTTAGCATCATCAGCTGTAAAATATACTTTACCGCAAGCAGCTCCAGGTGACGCTGGAAGACCCTTTGCAATTACCTTAGCCTTTTTAAGTTCTGCCACATCAAATGCAGGATGAAGTAAAGTATCTAGCTGCTTTGGGTCAACTTTTAATATAGCCTCTTCTTTTGTTAATACACCATCCTGAACCAAATCAACAGCTATTTTTAATGCAGCCTGAGCAGTTCTCTTCCCGTTTCTTGTCTGTAGGAAATATAATTTTCCCTGCTCTATTGTAAATTCCATATCCTGCATATCTCTATAATGAGATTCTAATTTATTGGCAATTTCAATAAATTCTCTATAGCAATCTGGCATATCCTGTTCAAGCTTTGATATTGGTTGTGGTGTTCTGATACCAGCAACAACATCTTCACCCTGAGCATTTATTAGATATTCACCAAATATTTTATTTTCTCCAGTAGCTGGATCCCTTGTGAATGCAACCCCAGTACCAGAAGTATTGCCCATATTTCCAAATACCATAGACTGAACATTTACTGCTGTGCCCCAATCTCCTGGTATATCATTTAATCTTCTGTATACGTTTGCTCTTGGGTTATCCCAAGACCTGAATACTGCTGTTACAGCTTCTATCAATTGTTCTTTAGGATCTTCTGGGAAGTCCTTACCAAGTTCATTTTTGTAAATCGACTTAAATTTGCCAACTAAACTCTTTAAGTCATTGGCATCTAAATCTGTATCAAATTTAACACCTTTATCCTCTTTTGCCTTATCAAGCTCATCTTCAAATTTCCTTTTTTCGATACCCATTACTACATCAGAAAACATTTGAATAAATCTTCTGTAAGAATCATAGGCGAATCTAGGATTATTGGTTAATCTTGCCACAGTTTCAACAGTAGTATCATTAAGTCCCAAGTTAAGAATAGTATCCATCATACCAGGCATTGAAACTCTTGCACCTGATCTTACAGATACAAGTAGTGGATTATCAGCACTTCCAAATTGTTTTTGTGTAATACTTTCCAGCTCAGATAAAGCCTGATTGATTTGTTGGATTATGCCCTCGGAAATTTTCTTACCATCTTCATAATACTTAGTGCATGCTTCAGTAGTAACAGTGAACCCCTGTGGAACAGGTATTCCCAAATTTGTCATTTCAGCCAAATTGGCACCCTTTCCTCCAAGAAGATTCTTCATTGTAGCATTACCTTCATGGAAGAGGTATACATATTTTTTGCTTTCCATAGTAACATCCCCTTTGATTGATTTACTTTTATGTCCTAACGAGATTACTCCCGGTTAGTTTGATTTAATTATTCATTTTCCCCTAATGAAACAAGTAAACGAGTTATATTAGTTTTAGATATCTTGCCAACTATCTTATATAACTCTTTATTGTTTTCTGTAATTTTTTTAACAACAGGCAAACTATCAACCTCATGTACGATTATTTTTTGTGCTGCAAGGTAAGCTGCATCTTCTTCTTCAACAAAAACTATATTAGGCATTCTAGTCATTATTACTCCTACTGGAACCTGTTGCATATCTGTGCCGCCTATGGCTATTTTAAGAAAATCCTTTCTTGAAACAGCCCCTGCTAAAATATCGTTATTTGCAATAAACAATGTCCCCACATCGTTTAAAAACAAATACAATATAGCATCATATACCTTTGTATCTTCTGAAACAATGGCTGGTTTTGACATGATGTCTTTAACTTTAATATTTCTTATGTAATCATATATAAGACTATAAGAGGGTTTCTGTGAGTAAACATACCCAACCTTAGGTCTTGCATCTAGTATTCCTGTCATTGTAAGTATTGCCAAGTCAGACCTTAAAGCTGCCCTTGTTACGTGTAATTTGGTGGCAAGCTTTTCACTGGTTATAGGCTGATTTTCTTTAACAAGTTTTATTATTTCTTCCTGTCTTTGTGATAATTTTATTGTTGACACCCTCTTTCTAATTGTTACAAAATAATTATATCATTTAACTATAATAAATAGTATATCACTTTTATAATATTAAGTCTAATCTTATGAAGATACTCTCAATATGATAAAAGATACTCTTAATTGCTTTAATTTTCTTAATATTTTAAATCTTGCAACAAACTAGATTGATTTCACTAATTGCTATTATTTCGTTTTTTACCCACAATCTATTATATATCATATTTTTAAAATTTTATGCACATTTTAATTATAAAATTAAAAAACCGGTAAATAAATTTACCAGTTTTTATCTTATATCAATATGGATTAAAGACTTTTTTCATTATTGTTATCAGCATTAGCGCCTTGAGTGTCCGTGTTTTCATCAATATCTTCAAACTTTACGGTATACTTGTAAACACCATTTTCTTCTTGATCATTTTTATCCTTATTAAATTTTTCTTTTACATCCGTAACTTTTTCTTTCATGTTATCAACTGTATCTCTTATGACCTTATTGACTACTTCTACAGATCCATCTGATTTTGTTATCTCAACGGTAACTTTTGTGACTAATGCTGTTATTACACCCACTGCAAACAAAGGTGCGAATATAGAAGGCATAACTATGCCAAAAACCCCAGCAGCAACTCCTGCATTTACCGGTATATCCAAAATAGTTTTTTCCTCTTTTTTCACTTTAATTCTTGTAATATTTCCTTTTCTTATTAAATCTTTTAACCATGTAACAAACTCTTCTTTACTAGTATATAGTTTTTCAGTAGTGGATTCTTTATTCTTCTCTATATAAATTAGGGCATCCACTACATTACCTCCACATGCCTCCAACGCTTCTTTTGCTTCAGTATATGTTGCATTGGTTCTTTCACGTATAATATCAATTTTCTCAAGTGTAACTTCTTCCATATTAATCACTCCCTTTTAATAATTCGAGTATTTCTAAACTTTTTGGTTTCTTAGCATAATTTTGTGAGATTAAAGAGTTCAATATACCTTTTAATTCATTTTTTACCCCAGTTGCCAAATTAAGCCTATATACATTACTTATCGGCGTTTTATTCAAATAGTTTAGTATATTGTATGCAGATGGACTCACATTAACGCCATTACTTTTCTCGCACTCAGGGCAAACTCCGCCAAAATATTGAAAATTTAAATATTTTGATGAATTTATTTTTTTTCGACACAAGCAGCAATAGTCTAAATTCAAGCCATAACCTGTTACTCGAAGCAATTTAACCTCAAATGCTCTTATTAAAGTTTCTAAATCACCAACTTTATTTTTCATTAAGTAAAAGCTAGATACAAATAGCTGAAATAAATCCCTATTACTTTCTTGTTCCACTAAAGAGATATCAATTAATTCATTTAAATAAGATGCATATGTAAGCGTTTCAAGCTCCTTCAAAAAACCTTGGAAAGAATCAATTATTTCACATTCATTTATAGAATACATGCTTTTCCCTTTGAATAACACGAATTCTCCATAACAAAATGTTTGGGTGCATGGTAAAAACTTACTCTTACTTTTTTTAGCACCTTTAGCTACTGCTGATACTTTACCAAGCTTTTCACTAAAAAGCCATACAATTTTATCATTGTCATTTAAATCCTGCGTCTTGACGACAACAGCTCTGCTTTTAAATATTGACAGAAAACCATCTCCTATTAAATATTTTATCCCAATTTTATAAATTAATTCTTAGTATAACCCAGCTCTTTTAGTAAGAAGGAGCTGTCTCTCCATTCCTTTTTCACCTTAACCCAAAGCTGTAGATTTACTTTTTTGCCTAAGAACTTCTCTATATCTTGTCTTGCATATTGACCTATTCTCTTTAGCATGGATCCGCCTTTTCCAATGATAATTCCTTTATGTGATTCCTTTTCACACAATAAATTTGCTTGAATAGTATACTTGCCATTATCATCCTGCTTCATAGAAATTATTTCAACCGCTGTACCATGAGGAACTTCCTCACTCAATAATCTTAATGCTTTTTCTCTTATTATTTCCATAACTATAAATCGCTCTTGTTGATCTGTTATCATATCCTCAGGATAATATTTAGGACCTTCTTTCATGTACTGAATCATTAGCTGGATTAATTTGTCTACATTCTTTCCTTTAGCCGCTGATATCGGTATAACTTCCTTAAAAAAGTCATATTTACTAGTATAGTTTTGAAGAGTTTGAGCAACTCTCTCTGGAGTACTTTCGTCAACCTTATTAATAACCAAAAACACATTTGCTCCTGAATCTTTTAATTGATCTAAAATATACTCGTCTCCTTTGCCTATTTCAACATCAGCTGTGGTCATAAAAATAACTAAATCAACTTCCTTTATAGATTCCTCAGCTATCTTTACCATGTACTCTCCAAGCTTATGTCTTGGTTTATGAATACCAGGAGTATCAACGAAAACTAATTGATAATCATCTCCGCTCAAAATAGTTTGAATATTGTTTCTTGTTGTTTGAGGTTTGCTAGAAACTATAGATAATTTTTCTCCCATAATATGATTTAGAAGTGTAGACTTTCCTACATTTGGTCTTCCTATTATTGTTACAAATCCTGATTTATACATATATTCTCCTTTATGTTTCACTATTTTATAAGATTATTTTTAGAAAATGCCTCAGGCAATATTTCCTTCATCTTTTTTATAATATAATCATTTTTATCCTTTGCTAAAATAATATCAGTATCCTCCTTAGCAAATTCCTGAATAACCTGTCTACAAATACCACATGGGGCTGTATAATTTTCCTTATCTCCCACTATGGCAATAGCCTTTATATCCCTGCGACCTTCGGACACTGCTTTAAATATAGCCGTGCGTTCAGCACAGTTTGTTGCACCATAAGATGCATTTTCTATATTGCAACCAGTGTATACGCTGTCATCATCCATCAACACTGCCGCACCAACCTTAAAATTAGAATAGGGTACATAGGCAAATTCTCTGCATTCTAGTGCCTTTTGTATCAGTTCATTATATTCCAAAATGTAACACCACCTTTCTTATACTTAATTTTTTACCCAAAAATATTAAATAAAAGCATAGTAAGCAGTGTTCCAAATAAAGCTCCTACAACAACTTCAAGTATGGAATGAACCTCAGAATCCACTCTGCTTTGCGCTACTATAAAAGCTAAGAAGTAACTTAAAATAATAACCATTGGTTCTGGTGAGAGTAGAGTTATTGATGTTGCAATAGAAAAAGCTATAGCGCTGTGACCACTTGGCATTCCTCCTCTTAAAGGAGTGCCTTCTCCAAATATTGCCTTTACTATAACGGTAGCAATAGAAACTATAACTAATATTAAAAACACCATATACGGGTTAGAATTTTTAATTTTATTAATTACTGTATGAGTTATAGGACCTAACTTATCCCAAAATATAATATACCCTACTATAACTGAATTTATAGCTGTAATAAGCACCGCACCCGCAGCTACATTTTTTGCAATTTTAGCTAGGGGGTGGTAAAAATTCGCAGTCATATCAACAGTACATTCCACTGCAGTATTTATCATTTCTGCAGCAATTACCATAGTTATTGAAATTGTAATTACCAAAAGTTCTACTTTCGATAAATCATAGAAGAAGCAGGCTGTCAGCACTAAAAGTGCTGCTACCATATCTATCCTCATATTTCTTTGAGTTCTTACTGCATAGATTATCCCTTCTAATGCATAATTGAAACTATCCACAACTTTTTTGGGTTTCATAGAGCTAACCACCTTTAAAAGCATACTAATTTTGCACTAAGTTAACAAATATTCTTATCTTACCAAGTTAAACTTTCCAAGTATCTCCTCTTCCCTTTTTCTCATCACATTTTTTTCTTCTTCATCCATATGGTCATAGCCTAAAAGATGCAGTACTGAATGTACAGTTAAATAGCATGCCTCTCTTAAAAATGAATGTCCATACTCTACGCTTTGTTCTTCAGCTTTTTCTAAAGACAGTGCAATGTCTCCTAGTACCAGTCTTCCTTCATCAAGAAAAGTATCATCGAAAGAATAGTTTAAATAAATATCTTTAAACACCTTATCCTTTTCAAATTCCAGCATAGGAAAAGATAAAACATCTGTAACCTTGTCAATATTTCTATTTTCTCTATTTATAATCTTAATCTCATCATTATCTATAAAGATTATACTTACCTCGTAATCAATTTCTACCTTTTCTTCCTTAAGAGCATGTTCAATAACACTCTTAATTGTATTCTCAATTTCATCTGTTACCTGTATTTTATTTTGCCTATTATCCAATAAAACCACAATTTCAGCTCCTCTTATTTGTTCTTTTCACGCAATTCCCATTTATCTGTAGGGTATTCTATTCTTTGGTGATATATACCTGAAAGTGCTTTTAAGAATGCTTTTCTTATCTTTTCCAAATCCCTTAAGGTTAAATCACAATTATCCAGCTGCCCCTCTGATAATCTGTCCTTAATTATGTTATTTACCATTTCTTCAACTTTTCCTTTTGTTGGTTCTGCAATAGAACGTACCGCTGCTTCTACCCCATCCGCCAGCATAATAATAGCAACCTCTTTACTCTTAGGTATAGGACCTGGGTAACGAAAGTTTTCTTCTTTAATTTCATCTGGATCCTCGCTTGAATTTTTGGCTGTAATATAAAAATATTTAACCAAAGATGTTCCATGGTGCTGCTCTATAGCATCCTGAATTATCTTAGGAAGCTTATATTCTTTTGCTAATTCAAGACCATCTTTTACATGTGAAGTAATAATCAAAGTACTCAAATTTGGAGTTATCTTATCATGTGGATTTTCTCCTCCAATCTGATTTTCCTTAAAGAAATATGGCCTCCTTAATTTTCCGATATCATGAAAATATGCCGATACCCTTGCTAGCAAAGGATTACCGCCAACTTGTTCTGCCGCCATTTCTGCAAGATTAGCCACTAGTATGCTATGATGATATGTTCCTGTCGCCTCAATTAAAAGCTTTTTTAACAATGGATTATTGGGATTAGATAATTCTAATAATTTAACCGTTGTAACTATATCAAAGGCACTTTCGAATATAGGTAGTAACCCTATAGTCAATATTGCTGAAATTATCCCAGCAATAAACGAATACCCTGACTTCTTAAAAATCTCCAGCATATTGTTACTCAGTAGTACACCAACAGAAAAAGTGGATATAGTATTCACAATTGCAATAAATAAAGATGCATAAAGTATATCATTTCTTTGCTGCATTTTTTTTAATATTAATGAACCTAATATACTGCTCAGAATTGCAAAAAGAGTTATTTCAATATTAAATTCTACTGTTCCGCTAATAAGTATACAATTTAATACACTTATAGGAAGTGAAATTTTTTCACTAATTAATAAAGTCAACAGCATTGGAGCACATGAAATCGGTATTAAAAAGGGAGAGATTATCCTTAAAGTTCCTGATAATATTAATGAAATTGCTGTTAATATGCATATTAGCAGTAATTTACTGCAATCATCATAAATCTCAGGTTCATATTTATGCAGAAAATAACCTTGTACAAATAATATAATAAACACAAAAGCTGCCAGACTGCCATATAATGACCAATTAAAATTGCTATTATTATTTAATAAGCCTAAATCAGTTAATATTTCAATCTGTTCTTTAGTTACAGGCTCTCCTTCTTTAACCACAGTTTGATCCTTTTTAATCATTACAGGTTGGACTTTTTTTGCTGCCTCATCTCGCAGTTCCTTTGTCTTATCATCGTCAAAAAAGAAATTTGGCTTTATATAATTATCTGCAATGCTTACCCCGATATCCGTAATGTTCTTTGCTAATTTGATATTGTTAAACTGCAGTACTGCAGTATCTTGCGCTTTTTTTATATCTTCCTGATGTCCTTCTCTTATATCCAAATTAAAAACTTCAGACATTGTTTTCACCATGGCATTTTGAAGGGAGACAATATCATCTCTATTTAATCCAAAAATTAATGCTAAATTATCGTTTGAAATACTAGTACTCACACTGCTTCTTGCATTTTGGGGTTTAAGTTTATCATCAATAGTACTGTCTTTAACCTTAAGTATTTGAGTGAAATTGTTATTTATATCGTCTAACACATTTTTCTTCACTTCAATACTTTTACTATATTGCAAATCCACCGAATCAGAAGCCTGCTTAGTTTTATCATCTGTGGCCATTTTGTCTTTTACTTCTCTTGGAGCTTTTATGTCAACCTTTGCAATGTCCCCTTCTTTTAAATTGTATTTCTTTCCTACAATAAGAGATGTTAATAGTATACCGTACGCTACAACAAAGATACTAAGAAATATAATTATTCTTTTTACCCTATTGCTTTTTAACACATTAACTAAATTCATATTAATTCACCCTTTTGTTTATCGTCTACTGCATTTTTTCATCCATTACTATATTTTCTTCCGTTATAACCAATAATCTAACCCTACACTTATCATTAAAATCCTGAACATCAACTATCTTATTTAAAACCTTAATTGATTTGTCAAAGTCTTTAATTGTTGCAGCATACATCTTATTAACTGCATCATTAATAACCTTTTGTCTGTCTAATTTTATTGTTTTCTCCTGAACTTCATAATATTTTTCCTTTTTTATGAAATGATTATCTTCTATTATTTTATCATATTTAGCAAATTTGTTTAAACCTTTTTTAAAATAAATATTCTTTCCCCAAATGTTGATATATATACTCTCTACTTCTTTTCCTGTTCTTTCCCTATTTATTTTTTTCAATGGTACATCCATTTCCTTCTCATTATAGGTTTTTGCTATAACTTCACCCTTAGCATGCACTTGATATATACTATTAGGTCCGCCTTGTTCACCTTTTACTATAACTTGACCTTTTCTCACAATATCCCCAGACTTAACAACTGCTGTACCAGCAGTAGTAAATACTCGCAAAATTTGTCCATCTTTTTTTGCTACCAGATTACAAGCTGTATTATCATTTACAATATTCGGCGGCGAGTGTCGTTCAGCTATGATGACCTTTAATTCGGAGCCCTCAATTCTAACCTTGGCCCATATTACATTTGGATTGATGTCCGTAATTTTGTCTTCTAATGCATGCACATTTATATTTTTCTTGTTTATTCCTGGAACAATGCCTATAGTTTTTAGCTGTTCTCGTATCTCATATGGTGATACATTGTTTTCCGTAGTAATTTGTATGCCCCATATGAATGTAGAAAGATAGTATATTATACCTATAAATAAAAAAGCTCCAATAACCATAGCAGTTCTATTTCTAAGTCTCAAAACGAAAAATGATAATCCTTTTCGATCTAAAATTTTCATTTTTGTCTGCGTACGAGCTGCACATTTTTGTATTTCACCATAATCACTTAGTTTTACTTCTAATCTTAGAGTACTAATATTAATCCTTCTAATCCTTTTGATATAGACTCCATTTTTCCAAAGTAGGTTTATAAATCTCTCGGGGTTCCGAGAATAGGCTTCTATAACTATGATTCCTTTCTTATATCTGTTAAACTGAAAACTATTCTTCATAATCATTGCCCTCATAGACTACTGATTTAAATTTACCAGTAATAACTATAGTATTTCCACCTATAAATAGAATTTCAAATTTTTTTCCGTGTATAGAAACTGCACCTACATTGGAATTTATCTTCACTTCTTTATCTTCAAAACGTATGACTCCCTTATGGTTCTCTATAGTAATTTCATCGTTTCCGGTTATGGTTATCTTAGGTATATCTAAGATGACTTCTCTTGGTAAATCTAATTTTTCTACTATGCTTTCTTTAGTCTTCTTAAATTTACCATCCATAATCAAACCTCCAATAATTCTTTCATACTAATTTATGAATTTATTGCCAGTTTAATTACCTCAAAATAAAAAAGGTTCAGAAACCTGAACCTTTTTGTTTATATTAATTATTTATTTAAATAATCTTTAACTAAATCACTAACAAGCTTGCCCTCTGCTCTGCCTCTAGTGGCTTTCATTACAACGGGCATTAACTTGCTCATATCTTTCATGCTATTAGCTCCCACTTCAACTGCGGCATTTTGAATAATGTGTAATATTTCATCTTCTGTCAACTGCTGAGGAAGGTAACCCATAATTATTTCTATTTGAGCTTTTGCCTCGTCTACAAGATCTTGTCTATTACCTTTTTCGAATTCAATTAAAGCTTCACGTCTTTGCTTAACTTCTCTTGACAAAACCTCAATAATCTTTTCATCATCAAGTGTTTTTCCATCTACTTTTTCAGCCTGCAATACAGCAGCCTTGGCCATACTAATTACGTTAGCCTTGAACTTATCGCCTGCTTTTAAGGCA
>JAUZPI010000054.1 GCA_030706015.1 Bacillota bacterium | reverse complement strand
TTTCACTCTTCCGAGTGGGAGATTTATTTTTTTAGGCAAAAAAGCTGCCGCACTAATTTTTAGTGCGACAGCCCCTTGCTGTTCTTTGCTCTAAAGGCATCACATAATAGGCTTATATTAAATTTAATAAAGTCACTCTGATTAAGTGCAAAATGCTCTGTAAAAGTTTTGCCAGAAACAGAAAGCATATGAAAAAATCCTGTAATTAAAAATTCAGCAGAGTAAGTTATACTCATGGTATCCAAGTCTTTACGAATACTGCCGTCAATTTTTCCTTGTTCAATAACTTTAGCTACCTCATTAACTATAGAGCTATTAATCTCATTAAAGGTTTGCCGTCTAGTTATATTGTTATTACTTGATTTAATATAACCAACATAACTCATTAAATTAAAAGTTTTAGGAAAATCTTTATAGAATCGATAATAAGCTGACGCTAAACCTTGAAGGTTTTCAAAACCAGTATTGCCTTTCTTAATGTCCTCTTGAAAATAGCGTAGCAGAGTCTGAAAGCCCCTAATTATTACCGCAAAATATAAATCTTCTTTATCAGTAAAATATTGATATATGGTTTTTCTGGTGAACTGAGATTCCTTGGCTATTTCCTCCATCGAAGTTTCATTGTAACCTGTACTGCTGAATACCTTCTCAGCAGCATTTATAATAGCTTCTTCTCTAGCTCGTCTTTCTTTTTCTCTTCTAGAAACAACATCCATAAAGGTTTACCTCCTGATAGGTTACAAGCTGTAACTATAGTAAATATAAAATATTGCTTTTTTTCTGTCAAGGAATCTGAACAAAGCAAAGTTTATTTAGAACCGGATGAGAGCTTTTTGTGGTTTAAATATGCATTTAATAAAGCTGCCATACTTACAGTAAGTGATAAAAGGGAACTAAGATTAAGGGCTTTTCCATCAAATAAATAGAAGATAAAAACCAGTAAGAATATTAGTCCGGAAGCAATCCATATGTTTCTTTGTAGTTTATAGTTCAAGTAAATCCCCCCTTTGTTAATTGCATTACAATATCTAAATTATAGTTTGGTTATTTCATATTTACAACATTAATTGCAAAAGAAGAATGAAGCTGGAGTGTAATCCAGCATGTTTAAACATTCTCTATAACTAAGGTAACAATATATTTACATAGTTTAAAGAGTTTGGTTTTGTGGTTGAAAAAACTGGTTACACGATGTATACTGAAGTTACAATGTGTAACTTTTATGCGGATTTAGATTAAAGCCTTTTGTATGGGAAGGCACTTAGAGGTTACGTGTTTTTATTATTTATAAATGAATTATAAATACATTAAGGGAGATGAGGTTATGAAAAAAGGTATTAAAGTGGTTGGAATTATAAGTAGTGCAAGGTTTAATGGCAATACTGCGGCACTTGTCAGAGAGGCACTTAAAGGAGCTGAGGCAGAAGGTGCATCCGTAACAGAAGTTTTTCTTCCTAAATACAAATTAGGATTTTGTACAGGCTGCTTAACTTGTACAGCAGAAGGAAAATGCCCTATTCCTGACGATTTTGAAAATCTAAGAAAAATTATTTATGAAGCTGATGGAATAATTCTGGGTTCGCCAACTTATGCTACAGAACATAATGCGATCATGAAGTGTTTCCTTGAGAGGTTAGGGCCATATACTCTATATTCTTCTTTGCTTGGAGGTAAGTACGGTGCTGGAATATCTACGGCGTATGGAAGTACAGCAAAAAAAGTAGCAAAAGGACTTACTGGAGTATTTAAGTTTGGGATATTTCAAAGAAGCTATGTTTCAGGGTTCTTAGGAATTAATACTATGGTTAAAGGTGTTGAAAGGAGAATGGATAAAGATATTGACTGCTTAAACAAAGCTAATTTGCTAGGAAGAAAGATGGTATTAGACATAAAAAGTGAAAATAAATATCCGCTGCAAAATTTGATTATGAGACTAATTATACCGATATTTTTAAAACCAGTTTTTAAAAAGAGTATTCTTAGAAATAAAGATGGAAGAGAACGTGCCACCTATAATAGCCTTCTAAAAAGGGGATTAATTTAATCAATCCCAGCAAAAAAATAGAAGAATGCGAATAGTGATAAATTAATATTTTTGTAAGCTTTGATTAATAAAAAAGAATGGTAGGGACTGTAAAATGGAAATATGATATGAATGAGAGAGGGATAGATTTATGATTAAAAAAGAAGTTAATGAGAAAAATTATACAAAAGCCTATATTATTACTGTGATTTTATTAACTTGGTTAGCAACCATTTCGCTATTCATTAATCCATCTACAGGTCTAAAATATTTTTCATTGGTTATGTTTATTCCTGCAATTTCAGCAGTAGTATTTAATCTTATTGGACACAGAAGTTTAAAGGAACAGCTTGGATGTTTCACTAGAAGGTTAAATCTAAAGTCAGTAGCATTTGGCATACTTTATCCAATTATATTTATAGTAGTTTGTGCGTTTATTCTATGTATTACAGGAGCTGCAAAACTAAATCCAAATCATGAAGATATATCTGTAGTAAAAGAAATTATTATAATTATTGTTACTGTACTAGTAAATTCAGTACTTGGTGTATTAGGCGAGGAATACGGGTGGAGAGGTTATTTGCTTCCTGAATTAACAAAATCCAAGGGTAAAATTAAAGCAACAATTATAGTAGGTATAGTTTGGGCACTATTTCATGTTCCAGCAGTATTTTTATTAGCCAAAACAACAGGTATAGCCAATCCATTTGCAATATGTATTATCCAAGCAGCAGTTGTTATTATTTTTAGTTTTCCCTTCTCCTATTGCTACTACTTATCAGGAAATTTAATACCTGTTTTACTTTTTCACTCAATATGGGATGTTGTAAACACAACTATTCTAGGCAATATATACGTAAATAAACCGGGAATGGTAGTAGGAAAGTTGTTATATATTAATGGAGAAGGTGTTACAGGGTTTATTTTAGGAGTGGTACTAGTATATTGGTTTATTAAACAGTTTAAGAAATGTAACGACAAGAATTTCCTAGAGTTTTAATCTAGGAAATTTATCTTAACCAATATCTAATAACACTAAAGAAAGTACTAGTAAAATATCAGCAATCCACACTGCGTGAGTGCCTATAGAAATTGTTAAAAGTCCCCCTAAAAAAGCTCCAATTATAAAAGCAAAGATAACTGTGAATAAAGCAACAGCTTCTTTAGCAGCTTCACGATCTTTTTTTGTAATTGCAGCGTAGGCTGCCTGGGATGCCGAACGTAAATTACCAGTGCACATTGTTGTAGCATAAGGGGAGTCGGCCAGCTTTTTAAAGGAACAATATTGAAGGGAGGTAACAAAGGCGATGGTGATAGTAACAAAGGCATTTGAAATAGTATAGGGTATAAATCCAACAATAAAGAGGATTACTATCTCAAGGGCTAAGATAGTCCCTTTAGAATTAGATATAAAAAATGAGAAGTTATTTTTCTTCATAGCTTCGGAAACTATAACTCCAGCCATAAATGCCAAGACAGGCAGGCTTTGTAATAAAACCTGATTCCAATTGCCCTTAAACGCTTCTATGGCAACCAAAACCATATTTCCTGTTTGAGCATTAGCAAAGACGCCACCCCTTCCAATAAAAGTATAGGCATCTAAAAATCCTCCAACCAGTGTTAAAAGTATTCCTAGAATCATGGATTCAGAGGTAATACTAGGTAGTTGAATTCTTATTTTATTCTGAACTGAAGCTATTTCTTTAGTAATCAAAATTGAAGCATCTCCTTTTAAAATCCCTTAATAAATTTAAATTCGCATCATTTATGATAATTATATTGTACTTTTCCTTCATCTATATGTAAAATACTATTAATATTATAATATCCATAGTATAAAACTATATGGATAAGGAGGCGAATAATATGGATTTTCATCAATTTGAATATGTAATGGCTATAGCAGAGGAAAAGAGTATCTCTAGGGCAGCTAAAAAATTGTACATATCTCAGCCTTCTTTGAGTCAGTATATTATGAGACTAGAAAATAACCTAGGAGTGAAATTATTTGATAGAACAGCTAATTCTATTACCTTAACCTTTGCAGGAGAGAAATATATTCAAACTGCTAAAAATATTTTAAATTTAAATACTCAGTTAGAACGGGAGCTTAGTGATATAGCGGGTTCAAGAAAAGGACGTTTAGCCATGGGAGTTCCTAATCAGACTGGCAGACATATACTACCGCTGGTATTACCTGAATTTCATAAACGATTCCCGGAAATTGAAATAGTTGTGGAAGAAGATGTGACCATGCAGCTAGAGGAGATGCTGTTAAGTGGTAAAATAGATATTGCTATATTAAATTTACCAATACAGCATGATAAGATTTTGTATGAAACTATTTCTGTTGAGAGAATTTTTCTTGTAGCGCCTCAAGACCATTGGATTTGTTCTAAGGCAGCGTTGGACAAACAGCATGGGTTTAATTTTAGTTGTCTAAAGGATGAAAAGTTTGTTTTGCTAGAGCAGGGACAGAGGACGAGACTAATTGCGGATGAAATATTTCATAAGGCACAATTTAAGCCTAATGTACTTCTTGAGATTAGAAATCTTGACACTGCCTACCGTATTGCTGCTGCTGGTATGGGGTTTACCTTTGTACCTGAAAATGTTATATGGCTTCTTAATACAAAACAATACAATAATAATTTTTTAATAGATGATATGAACTTTACATTTGTAATAGCATACAGGCGGGGAGAATACATCACAAAGGCCATGGATGAATTTATAGCCATTGCAAAAGAAGTGATGGATTTAAATCATAAAGAAAGAACTGTTAATGGTAGAGATTATGGAAGAGTGTATATATAAATTTCATTTTTATTAATGAAAGAATGGCGAAACTGAGGGGATAATTGTTATGAATATTAATGAAAAGACTTTAGAGAATATCCAAGAACTTGTAGGCAATATAACTGAGCAAAATTTAAAATATGTAGATTTCTATGTTACAGAGCATTTCGGCATATTTATACCTAGTGTAGGTTTTTGCGAATATGCAATTACACCTAAGCATACTCATCCAGCCTATTCCTTTGTATTATTTTTTTCAAAGGAGCAAACTATAGTGCCAATGGAAATAGAGGTGTTGCCAAATCATTATTTAGCGGCAGCAATGTCACCGAATGTTCCCCATGAGGAAGAGAAAACAGATGAGTTTACTCGCTACATAGCAATTTTTATATCTAGTGAATTTTATGAAAAATGTTTAGGTACATATAGTGATAAGTGTGCTGAAAAATATTTTTGGAAACAATTCTTGATTAATCAAGATATTATGTTTTATATAAAGAAATTTATGAGAGAATATGAGAATAAAGCTCCAGCATGTGATGAGCTTCTTGAGAGTCTTTCAACTATTATAACCCACCAATTAATAAGGGATATGCTTAAGGTTGGAGATTCATTAGAGTTTACCGTAGAAAAGTTTGAGATAGAAAAAACAATAGAGCATATGCACCAGAATTTTGGCGAGAAATTAACAGTGGGAGGTTTAGCTAAACTTGTAAACATGTCTGAATCTCATTTTATTCGTACTTTCAAGCAAGAAACTAAACTAACTCCTATTGAGTACTTAATTAAGCTGCGGATCGATAAAGCAAAGAAGCTGCTGAGAAGTAGGGTAAAGTCTATTACTGAAATAGCCCTGCAATGTGGTTTTAATAGTACAGCTCATTTTTCTTCCTGCTTTGCAAAACAGATGGGAAGTACTCCTACAGAATATCAAAATGTTTATTCAAAATAATAAGCAGGATTATGAAATATAATGAGAATATTTTGAAAGAATATCTTTTCTGTTTAGGATATATTTGATGATATTAAAGATAGGATGAGGGGGACTAGTTATGACAAGAGAAGAAATATTTGAATTAATGGGGAAAAATCCTGCTTTCTTTTTAGCTACAGTAGAGGGTGACCAGCCAAGGGTTAGAGGTATGTTACTTTATAGAGCTGATGAGGAAGGAATTGTGTTTCACACTGCAGCGTCCAAGGATTTATATAGTCAAGTATTAAAAAATCCAAAGGCAGAGTTATGCTTTAATGGTGGAGGAACACAAATACGCGTAACTGGTGAATTGGAAATAGTAGAGGATAACAATCTTAAGGACGAGATATGTGAACACCCAACTAGAAAATTCTTGAAGCCTTGGAGAGAGGGTGGAGAGTTAAAGGATTTCTATGAAAATTTTGTGGTGTTTAGATTAAGAAAAGGTACCGCTGTTACCTGGACTATAGAAAAGAACTTTGCACCTAAGGAACCAATACAGCTTTAAAATAAACTTTGAACTATCACTCCTAATGTGGGTGATAGTTTTTTTGTGGAGAAACAACAAGGAATTAACGGGATAAATATGCATGTGATTACTTTACACAACATATATAGTAAAATGGATACATTTTTTTAGTACTATTAGGGGGCATTAATATGAATGTGGTTATTGCCAGCGGGTAAAGTTTTTATTGATGACAGTATCTGAAATAAGTTTTTAGGGAGTTGTAATATAATCAATGTAAGTTGTAATGTTTTGGCTAAGAGGTGTTAATTAATGTTTCATAAAAAAATAGTAATAATTTCAGTTATTATCCTATTGATAATGGCTGTAGGAATCTATTTTACTAATTCGGGTTATGTGTTTAAAGCTATGAAAAATGAAGATGTATTTAAGGAGTACAAAGACACCAAAGCTGAAACAGCTTCAGGATTTATATCAGCTAAAGCTGAAAATAAGGAGAAGTTTTTAGTTTTATATGACCCTAGTGAAGCTGTTAGTATAAATCTAAAGACCAATATAGAAAATGTACTGAGGTATATGAAAAAGGATTTTAAAACTATAGATATCAGCAAAAGTAATAATGATTTTTCAGGATACTATTGTATAATTATAGCTTTTGAAAACCTTGATACTATTAATAATTTTCCTTGGATATTAGAATATGTTAAGGGCGGTGGGAATCTAATTATTGCAGAAAGACCCTTAGACTCTGATAAATTTGATTTAGTATATAAAGATTTAGGTATCGTTAAAAAGGGAATATCCGTAAGTGCGTCAGGTATAAACTTAAAAAGCAATATTTTAATAAAAGGCAATGGTCTTAGCTACCAGGGTTTTGCAGTTGGTGATGTTATTCCTGTGCAGTTAAGTGATGATTGTAAGATTTATTGCGTATCAAATGAAGGAGTACCTTTAATATGGGAAAGGACATATGGAAATGGCAAGCTATTTTTTGCAAATGGTCAGTTTTTAGATGATAAGGATAATAGAGGGCTGCTAGTTGGTATAATTGCATCAGAGGGAAATGTATTTATTTACCCAATTATCAATGCTAAGGTTAATTATATAGATGATTTTCCTTCGCCAAGTCCAAACAATTATAATAAAGTAATATACGATGAATATGGCAAAAGTGTAGCAAATTTTTATAGAGAAATATGGTGGCCAGATATGTTAAAGGCATCCCAGTTATATGATATTAAGTATTCTGCTTTTTTTATTGAAACCTATAATGCTTTAGTAAGTTCTCAGGATATAGAAAAAGATAAAACACCAGAAGATAAAAATAATTTAATTGTTTTTGGAAGAGAATTGCTAAAGGATGGTGGAGAAATAGGCTTACATGGATATAACCACCAACCCTTAGGTTTAACTGGCTATGTAAAACATGAGGATAAGAAAGAATATAAGGGATGGTTAGATAAAGATTCTATGGCTAAGTCTATAGATAAAGTCAAAAGTTATATAAACACTGTATATCCTAATTATGAAATACAAAGTTACGTGCCGCCATCAAATATACTAAGCCCAGAAGGAAGACAAATATTGAAACAAGAGCTGCCTAGCTTAAAAATTATATCATCTCTATATGTGGGTGATCCTGAAATTGATGATAGTTATGTACAGGAGTATGGAGTTGGCATGGATGGCATAATAGATTTTCCTAGGGTAGCAGATGGATATAAAATGAGAGATGACGCTAAATGGGATACTTATAATGTATTGACCACACATGGTGTGTTTGCTCATTTTGTCCACCCTGATGACATTTTAGATTCAGAAAGAAATTTCGGAGAGAACTGGGAAGCTCTATTTAAGGATTATGAAGATATTCAAGGGTCTATTAAAACGAACTTCCCATGGCTTAGACCACTAACTATATCAGAAGCTGGAGTGGAATTGATGAGATACTCTGACTGCAGTCCAGCTTTTAAATATGAGCAAAATGGTATACGAGGTTTTTGCCAAGGCTTTAAGCAGAATGCGTATTATATACTAAGAACTGAGAGAAAAATTAAAGGAAGCAGTGGCTGTAAGGTTTCTGAAATAGATACAAATGTCTATGAAATTGTTGCAGATAAACCAGAATTCTATATAGAGTTCAGTGACCAAAAATAAGCAGATGGATGTTACCATAATTAGATATGATACTGGTAAAAGAAATGTCAGAAGGAGAATAAAGTTGAAAGATCATCAAAGAAATTATATTTTAAAGGCAATGACTGCGATATTTTTGTTGTTTTGCATTTTAATAATTTATTTCTTTACTGCTTATAAGACTAATTTTCACCTAACATCAATAAATTTAAATCAAATAATAAATGGGTCAAGAGATGGAAGCAAAATCATTTCAAAGGATTCTGTAGTGATTTTTAAAGATAAGAATTTAGAAAAGGCAGTGAGAGATGCTGTTAATAAGGAAAATGGAGAATTATATAAGAGTGATGTTAAGAAAATCACCAAATTAGAGGCACAGGTAAGGGGAATTAGAGATCTATCTGGAATTGAAAACTTAAGTAATCTCACATATCTTAATTTAAGCGGTAATCAAATCGGTGATATAAGACCATTAAAAGGGTTAACCCAATTGACTTGTCTTTTATTAAGCTGGAATAAAATTATGGATATTACTACGGTTAAGAGCTTAACAAATTTACAAAAGTTTTATATAGATGGAAATGAAATTGCCAATATAAGTCCTCTAAAGGGGTTAAACAAATTAGAAGAGCTCAATTTGCACTTTACAAAGGTTAGCGATATAACTGCATTAAGTGACGTGCCGGCCTTAACCACACTAATATTAGATGATAACCAAATTAGCAATATAAGTGCATTACAAAGACTATTCAATTTACAATATCTAGACTTAGATAACAATCAAATTAGTGATGTGACACCATTAAAAGGATTGAGTAATTTAAAAAGGCTTAACCTAGCGCAGAACCAAATTATTGATATAACACCTTTACAGGGATTAGTTAATTTAACAGAGCTTTATGTAGATGGTAATGAAATTACCAATATAACACCTTTAAAAGGATTGGTTGATTTAAAAAATCTTAATATAGATAATAATGAAATTAGTGATGCTGATAAGCAATCTCTAATGAAGGGGTTACCTAATATACCTAAGTAGAGGAAGGAGGCAATGCAAGATGCAAAGAAGTATTAGAAATGTTTTTTTGCTTGTAACTTTTTTTATTTTGTGTCTTATTCTTGTTCAATATATGCTTACAAAGCAGACTGGAAGTGTAAATAAGGCTGTGAACCAAGCTGCTAATGCTAATAGCAGTGCTAATATAAGCAATGCAGTTTATTATGTTTCATCTAAAGATGGTTCAGATGATAATGATGGATCAGAAAAGTCACCTTGGAAAACTATTCAAAAGGCTGCTGATAATACTGCACCTGGAGATACTGTCTATGTACGAGGTGGCATTTATAATGAAAAGGTTAGTATAAACAATTCTGGTACTAAAAATGCTTATATTACTTTTAAAAATTATGATGGAGAAACGCCAATAATTAACGGGAATAATCAATCGGTATCCGATGATGATTTGGAGAATGGGTTAATTGTTATTAATGAAAAAAGTTTTATTAAAATTATAGGCTTTGATGTAACAGATTACGTATCAACCAACCAATATGGTGTTGCCGGCATCAAGGTTACAGGAGCCTCAAAAAATGTAGAGATTAGAAGTTGCAAGGTATATGGCATAAAAACTACCTATGCAGGAACTACTAAGTCTAGAAATGCCTATGGCATAGTAGCTTATGGGACTAATGGAGATAGTTCACTTGATGGTTTGGTGATAGATAATTGTCAGATATATAATTGTATTCTTGGTCAAAGTGAAAGTTTAGTGTTAAATGGAAATGTGACTAATTTTAAAGTAACTAATAATAAGGTTCATGATAATGACAATATAGGTATAGATTTCATTGGTTACGAGAATACAGCTTCAAAAAATGATTATGCACGTAATGGTATATGTACAGGAAATCAGGTATGGAATATTAGCACTGCTAATAATAAAACCTACGATGGAAAGGGTGCTGATGGAATATACGTAGATGGAGGTGCTTCCATAGTAATTGAAAGAAATAAGGTTTGGTCTACAGACATCGGTATTGAAACCGCTAGTGAGCACTTGAATAAAGCAACGGATGGAGTTACTGTGCGTAATAATCTTGTTTATAACTGCAGCGTTTCTGGTATATCTATGGGTGGTTCTGGTATTACAAATGGAAAAGCAACAAATATTAAAATACTAAATAATACAGTTTATAACACTGATACAAATATGAATATACAGAAAAATTGTCAGTTTAACAGCAATGTTATTAAAAATAATATTTTTTATGGAGGTGAAGCTTACTACGGAGATAAGGGCAATATTGTAATTTCAAATAACATTACCTCTGATCCAAGGTTCGTTAAAACAGGTTCGGATTTTCATCTGCAAGCTAATTCTTCTGCAATAAATGCTGGTATTAATGATAATAATATAGGCTCAGTAGATTTGGATGGAAAAAAACGTATCGTTGGAAAAAAAGTTGATTGTGGAAGCTATGAAAAGCAATGATTGAATTATATTTAGACCGCGCACCTAAATACAATTGGTGTGCGGCTGTTTCAATTTTATTTTATTTGAACTCATTAATGCGTTATCAATTCTCTTGGTGGAACATTCTCTGGTGCTTTTTCATACCAGCCATTATCCAGCATAATATCGAAGCAATCTTTTAAGAATAATTTTAGCGTGGTAGATAAGGAAATTAGTGATGCCAACACATCCTTACGCATGGTTACTAATTGTGCTGCAGAATAGGTACTTAATAAAGATTCAATAGTAGTCAAAGTAAAGTAGCAAGACAATCTATCGGAAAAAGGTGAGTGAGTTGTCTTTAATACTTCAGTATTAAAAGATGGTGGTATAGCTATACCCTCTTTTTCTAGGATAGAATTCAATGTTTCAATCTGTTCCTCTGCAATTTGATTTCCCTCTACTAAGAATCTTTGCAATCTATCATTTGCCACAACCTGGCTTAATCCCATGAATAAAGCTTTACTAATTGTCATTGCCGTTGAAACATTAAATATATGAGTTATTTCTAAACAGCTTAAAGGTCTATTTTTACCGATAAAATGACCCAATATACTTTGATTATGAGCAAAGTCAACCTCCTTAGGCACAGGAAAATATGGAGGCCTAATGAATATGCCCTTATGTAATGCAATCTCATCAATTCTACTACATAAGTTTATTGCAGTTGTTAAACACTCAGTAAAAAGTTGTTTTACATCAGATCTTGCAATCATGGGCAGCGCAGTACTATAACTTACCATACCAAAGATAATATATGCTTTTAGCAGTTCTAAGCTTATCCTATCTGAAAATAACTTTGGTGCATCTCTATTTATATCTCTTTCGCTAAAGGCATAAGGTTGAACTTCACCTACAGTATTAAATATATTCTGAATTTCATTAACATGTCTAGTTGATACTTCTATTGCGGATTGAAATATTGATTTTATATCTGGGTCACTTATATTACCTATCACACAACCGGAAGTATACTGACACTTGCTCTCCATAATATAAGTAGTCCAAAGATATGATATTTCAGCTGAAGTTAATCTGATGCCTTCTATATCATGCTTTATATCCATGTATATCCCTCCTAAAAATATAGTTTATATTAACCTAAAAATACAAAAATCATGCAGTTTTTCTATAAGCTTTATCAATAATTTTTATAGTAATAGAAAATATAGGTAATAACATATTGTTACAAGTATGGTTAGGTGGTATAATTACTGATAAATATTTTATATGAGGTGATTAAATGATAATCTGGGGATGGGGAAGGATAACTAGGAAGATTATTGGACCAGCATTTCAACGTATATGTAGTCATTGTAATACTACACAAATTTGGAGATTGTGCATTATGAGGACGTGGTTTACATTATTTTTTATACCTATAATACCATACAAAAAAAGATATTGCGTTATTTGTCCTAATTGCAAGAGTTACATAGAACTTACAGAGCAGCAATTTGAAAAAATGAAACTTGCCATAGCTTCTGCTTCCAATAATAATAGTATTAGCGGAAATACAGTTGATGAGAGTCTGAAATATCAAGGAAAAACGGAAACTCAAATTAACTATTTGAAACAGATGGAAGAGTATAAGAATAGTTAAACAATTTATACATAATTTTTTTGAAAACAATAAAAATATAAATCTGTAGCAAGTTCCTTAGTAATTCATAAGATGCTATATATGAGAAGTATTACAGAGGAGTTGCTATGTATTATAATTATTGTAGAAATGAAATTAAGCACCCAAGTATTGTTTCACACGCAATAGGGGATGTGAATGGTGACAGGATACTTGATAATGTTTATTTAACTGGTGTAAAGACAACACAGAGTCCATTTATTCAAAACATAACCATGGTAATTCAGGATGGAAGAACAGGTATCCTTACTACTGTGCACTTAAGTGAAAATGCAGGCTATAATCCTAGGCTATTTTTGGGGGACTTTACTGGGGATGGTATAGCTGATATTTTAATAAGCATCGATTCTGGCGGGAGTGGAGCAATAATGTACCACTATATATATTCTTCTGTTAATAATAAAGTACAATTATTGTTTGATTTTAATGTATACAATAACCAATACAAGTATCAGGTTAATTATAAGGATAATTATAAAGTTGAAGTTATAAGTGAAGCCAATGATAAGAAATACATTATAGATATATCAAATAAAGGGACTGAATACTTAAGCGAAATATATAACCCTGACGGTAAGTTGAAAAATCCAATTAGCGGATTTGTAAATCCGTTAAGCGGATTATATCCAGTAGATTTTAATTCGGATAAAATATATGAGCTGTTGGCTTATCAAAAAGTAGCTGGAAGATACAATGCAGATGCTTTAGGCTATATTTTAAATACCCTAAGGTGGAATTATAGGGTGTTTTCTTTAGATAGTCAGTATTTAGCTATCTTTGGAGCATAAATCTAATAAAGTGAATAAGTAATAGATAAGAGTGAATAGGTAAGAGTTATCAATTTATATAGCAACTCTTACCTATTCACTCTTACTTCTTCACTTTTATCTTAATATATGAGATAGACCTATTACTGAATTAATGACAAGGAATAGACCTATAAATCTCAATGGTATTCTTGCACTTCTATTATCTTTTCTAAAAATCACTGTTGCAAGCTTTCCTATGAAAATATTTATCAAAACACCAGCGATTAACTGAATTATTAATATACCCATAATTAACACCTCACAAAATATTAAACTGATTTAAATTTGATTTTTGAGTTTACTAAACTTGAAGAAACTATCAGCCCTAATACTCCTATGCCAACAAATATGCTTAAAGGTAAGACCTCTAAAGTAAGAGCACTATTGTTAAACATTACATCCTTTAAGGCTTGTATTGCCCAAGCTTCTGGTGTGAATTTTGAAATTGTTTGAATGTAGCTTGGAGCGATCTCCATGGAGAAGAAAGAGCCTCCAAGAAGTCCTGTAACTGTAATAATGATGGAGGAGGTTACAGTGAAATTTTGCTGCTTTTTTATAAATAAAACAATTATACTTGTAATGCTTGTTAGCACCAGCAAATATGCTGCAAATATAAGGCTTACGGAAAGTAAGTTATCTACAATACTCACCTTTAAGAAGTACTTTCCTGCAATTAATATAGCCGCTATGTGAAGGGCTCCAAATATATAAGTTGCTATTATTTTTGACAGTAGGTAGTTACTGTATTTAGTAGGTGTACTTAATAATCTATTAAAGGTACTGTTTTCTTTTTCATCAATTAAAGTTCTAAAGCCTTGAATCACTACGAACCATATAAACATTACTAAGAAACCTATAAGTCTAAGGGTTGCCTCGTCCTGTGTTTTTTGACCACTATTTAAGCTTCTATCTGCCACAGATATATTTGATGAATTCTTTATATCGCCGAGTATTTGAGAAGAAAGCTTGTAGTTATCGGAATTAAGTTCACTAGAGATGTATTTAGAATCCTGTACGACCTTCTTGAAGGTAGACACATCTCCAGATATAATTTGTTCTAATACAGCTGAATCACCGTTTTCATAGTTTTGAAGCAGTTTTATATCTAAAGTGTTTCCAGATAGCAAATCTTCTCCAAAGTTTTTGTTTATTACAAGACCTAGGGAGATTTCTTGATCATCTACCTTTTTCTTGATATCAGCTTCAGTGGTGTTAACAACAGTTATGTCTTTATGCTGCTTTAATGTATCTACTAATTGTTTTGAATAAACACTTTTATCTGAATCAGCTATATATAATTTTTCTGTACTGCTGCTATTCATAGAGAACGAAAACAGATAAGTTAGAATTAAAGGTACTGATATAGTTGCTAAGATAGCAATTCTATTTCTAAATAGCAGCTTTAACTGCTTTTTTATCATTATTAACATTTGCATTATTGTTCCACTTCCTTCCACTGTATATTTTTAGTGATATCACCAAAAATACTAAACCTATTAGCACTAGTTCTATTAAATCCATATAAATATCCTTAATTCCTCCGCCCTGGCATATTCTTAAATAAGAATTAATTGCTTTTCCATTTGGAATTATTTCTTGAACGATTTTTAAGCCATCTGGCAAACCATATTTACTAATGAAGCTTCCGCCTAAAAAGCTAAAACCATAAAGTATAGGAGATGCCATGCTGGTTACAGAATCTTGATTCTTGGCAGTAAAGCCTAAAAGCAGAACCATAGTACCTATGGAAAAGGCATATATCATTGTAACAAGCAGAATTTCAAGAGGATTGCCCCATTTCATTTTAAATACAAGGCCAGTAATAATTATTACTATGCCCATCTGCATTACAACTGCAAATATGATTCCAGCAAGTTTGCCTAAAGCGTACTGCAGATTTAAAGTAGGGGTTGATTTTATTCTAAATAGAGTGTTGTTAAGTCTGTCTTCAACAATTCCGTGAACTAGTGTAAAGGCAGTTATAATTGAGAACATCACCACCATAGCAATGGAGTAGTATTGCATACCATCCACAGGGATTGCTTTATTGTTTGTTGGAACCTTAGAAATTGCAACTGAATAACAATCATCTCTTGCTATTTGATTCATTATTTTTTCAGCAGCTTCTTTAGAAATTGTATTATTTAAACTAAGCTCTTTAGCTGCTGTCTTTTCCTCAATAAACACCGTCTTTGTATTTTGAATAAAGCGATTTAAAATATTATTAACTATACTTTTATCTATAGGATTATTTTTGTTACCTATTAAGGTGATACTAATCTTTGTATCATCAGTAAAGGCCTTGGTGAAATCCTTTGGGATATATACAAATACAGAAGCTTTTCCGCTGTCTACTAAGTTTTTACCTTCATTGTAATTAGAAACTTCTTTTATATTTATCATGGAACTTAATTCTTTCGATTTTAGAACTTTGTTTTCAAGAGTGGTACCTAGATTTAGATTATTATTACCATAGCTTATACTGCTGTCTTCACTGTAGAAAGCTAAATCAAAGCTTGGGAGTTTTGCGTCTGAACCTTTGAATATTGTACCTAGAATAAGTATCATAATTGCAGGAAATAATACTAATTTTAAATAAAAAGTTTTGTTTTTTGTAAGTAGTTTAAAATCTAAGAAGACTAAACGTAATAATTTATTCAAAATAACACCTCCTGCTTATTCTCTTAAAGATTTTCCTGTCATTTGAAGGAAAATGCTTTCTAAATTTACTTCATCATATCTGAAGCTTGTAAGCTTAATGCCTAGGTTTTTAAGGTCATCTACTATATCTATTACATTTCGTTTTGTCGGAGATACCAACATGGAAATTGTATTGTTTTCCAGGGTGGTTTTTTCAACACCTTGTAGGTCATTTATCTTACTTAATGCAGCTGAGCTGGCTTTATTGAAGCTTACAGTCAGGGTATCACAGGCATTTAAATTTTCTTTAAGTTCCTCTTTAGTCCCTAATGCCATAAGCTTTCCATGATCAACTATAGCAACTCTTTTACATAAGAACTCAACCTCTTCCATGTAGTGACTGGTATAAATTACTGTCATTCCTTTCTCTTTGTTTAATCTTCTTACAGTTTCCAGTATGTGATTTCTAGATTGAGGATCTATACCTACAGTAGGTTCGTCAAGTATTAGGAGCTTAGGATTATTCATTAAGGCTGCTCCTATATTAACTCTTCTCTTCATACCGCCTGAAAATTCACATACATCCTGGTCTCTTTTATCTGTTAATTGAATAATATCTAAAACTTCATCCACTCTATTTTTTAATTCTTTACCGTAAAGTCCATATAAACTGCCGAAGAATTCAAGATTGTCCTTAGCACTTAAGCTTTGATATAGTGCTAAATCTTGAGGAACTATACCCATTACTTTTTTACAATCTATAGGATTTTGCCTAAGTGATTTACCATTAACTATTATTTCTCCCTGTGTAGGTTGAAGTACTGTACTTATCATTGATACCGTGGTGGATTTTCCAGCACCGTTTGGTCCTAGTAAACCGAACACCTCTCCATCCTCTACTTTAAGTGAAATATTATCTACTGCAGTAAAGTCTCCGTATTTCTTTGTTAAATCTATTAATTGAAGCATTTATTTAAACCTCCTTGTTGTTTGATTTTCTATGAGATAATTGTACATCTGTGAGAAAGCTGTGAATATTCACTATAGTACTCAATTTGAGTATTACTTTAGTAATATTTTCAATTTTCAGGGAGTGATGATATAATATGTTTAAAAATAAATTTGGAAGGTTATTTATTATGGATATGTCGCAAGCCCAAAGAAGAAGATTAGCTGCACTAAAAACCACACGATATTTTGCTATGTTTTCAATATTACATCAAATATTGAGAGATAATAATACGGATAAAAACATTACTATTGTTTTAATTGCTTTAGTTTTAGTTTTTGAGGGTAACAATTACATAAGAAAGAGTTACTTAAAGCGGAATAGAGATATATGGTTTTACTTTTCATATGCAGTAAGTGTAATAAGTCTTGGCTTCTTATCGTATAGACTGTCATCATTTGGAACACAGCTTTATAATATTGTTCTTCTTATTGAATTAATTGTAACTGAGAAAAAGGTAGCAATATGGGCTGTTATTTTTGAAGGGGTTACTTTTTGTTTAGCTAGTACACGCTTTGATTTATCTGACATTTATTCTATTGGCAGCATAGTATTTAGTTATTTAGTATCACTTTTTATAGTGTTATTATTTAGGAATCTTGTAGTTGAAAAGGTAAAGGTAGATCATTTAAATGAAGAATTGAGAGAGGTAAACTTAACTTTAAAGGAATATACAGCTAAGATTGAGGAGCTCACTATTGCAAAGGAAAGAACGAGAATAGCACAGGAACTTCATGATTCCATAGGGCATTCTCTTGTAGCATTAAAAATGAATTTGGAATACGCGGAAAACGTTGTGGATTTAAAACCAGAAAAGGCAAAGGAAGTTATAAACAAAGCTCAAAATCTTTCAAAGGATTGTATTATTGATTTAAGAAAGGCAGTAAGTCTTCTTAAAGAAGAGGTTTCTGTAGAAAAATTGAGACAAGCGATTATTGAGCTTTTTCAAAAGTTTAAGGAAACAAATAGTATAAGGTTAAATTTAGATATGGAAGATAGTGTAGAAGAGGTGAACCCTGACATTAAAAACTGTATTTATAAAACAGTGAGAGAAGCGGTTACCAACGGCATTAAGCATGGAAAAGCTACGGTATTTAATGTAGAAATACTTAAAAGTTCAGGCATCATTGTTTTAAAGGTTAAAAATAATGGTTTAGAGTGTGATACTATAGTAAAATCTAACGGAGTTAGAGGTATAGAAGATAGAATAAATGCTCTGGGAGGAAAAGTGGATTTTATTTCAGGAAAAGGAATTGGATTTGCGATTGAAGCAACTATTCCAGAACTTTAGGAGCTTATTTTTATGGGGAGGAGCTAAAAATGATTAAGGTGGTAATTGTAGATGACCAGGAGATTGTAAGAGAAGGACTTAAAATGATATTAAGTCTTCATGAGGAGATAGAGGTTATAGGAGAAGCCTGCAATGGTGAAGAATTATTGAAATTTCTTGAAGCCAGCAAGCCTGAAGTTATATTAATGGATATAAGAATGCCAGTGATGAATGGTATAGAAGCAACAAAATTGGTTAAAGAAAAATACCCTGAAATCAAGATAATTATTTTAACTACCTTTAATGAGGATGAATATATCTTTGATGTGCTTAAGAATGGAGCGGATGGATATATACTTAAGGACTCAGGTTCAAAGGAAATAATTGATTCTATTAAAAGCGCCTATGAAGGTAATGTTCTTCTAAATCCAAAGGTTACTTTAAAGGTTGTACAAGCGCTGAATTCTATGAATAAAAAAGATGCTCACTCGGATAATGTTAAAGAAGAAAATCTACTGCATTTGCTTACTCAAAGGGAGAGAGAAGTAGCAGAGCATGTGGCACAGGGAAAAAGTAATAAGGCTATTAGCGAAGCCTTGTTTGTTACAGAAGGTACTGTGAAAAATTATGTATCTAAAATACTTGAAAAGCTAGAGTTAAGCAACAGAAGTGAATTGGTTTTATATATGCAAAAGCATAGTTAGTTTTTTACTTAAGCAATTGAATTCATAAATAAAACGGAGACTTAAGATAGCCTCCGTTTTTCTTATTATTTATTTAATTTACTTGCTACTTCATCAATTAGTTCTTTTCTATCTTCCCCTATTACACTAACTAATTTAGTAGGCATAAATCCATTCTTATAAATTCTGTCCTCGTTATTTTCGATAAGAATAATCATTGTGGCTTCAAATTTTTCGTAGGTAATCAATCCATCTCTATAAGAATCGACTAAGTCCATAACTTTTGTTGCTAACTCTTTAGGATTTTTGTAAACTGCTTTCATAGATTAAACTCCTTTTTCATAAAGAATTATAGTGTATATCCTCAAATTTTACATAAATATAATACCTTGTTTATGACATTATTGCAATTGGTGATTTAAAATAAGTTTAGATTTCTTCTTGGTGACAACGATTTCTTATTGTTTCTGATATTAAGGACGTTTGTTATTAATAAAAAATGACTTTTGGTTTATTGTGGTACAATATAAGCAAACAAATTGGTGCATGAAAAGTTGCGATGAAATCTATTTTTATTGATATACTCGATTATTAAGGAGGCGTTAATAATGGACTGGCTAGATAGGATGAATGGAGCTATTAACTATATTGAAGAAAATCTTACAGGTGAAATTAACCTTGAGGAAGTTGCTAAAATAGCCTGTTGTTCTGTATATCATTTTCAGAGAATGTTTTCTTTTATTACTGAGGTACCTCTTTCTGATTACATCAGGAGAAGAAGACTAACTCTTGCCGCCTTTGAGCTGCAGAATAGTGAAATCAAAATTATTGATTTGGCAATGAAGTATAGTTATGATTCTCCGGTTTCCTTTACCCGCGCTTTTCAAAATATTCATGGAGTTACCCCGACCATAGCAAGAGAAAAAGGTGTACAACTTAAAGCCTACCCTAGATTATCTTTTCATATTTCCATTAAAGGTGATATGGAGATGAATTACAGAATTGAGGAAGCAGAAGCTTCAAAGGTTTTTGGTAAATCTGTTAAAGTATCATATCATGAAACAGAACAGTATGAAGAGATTAGGAAATTTGTAGCCGAAAGTATTGAAAATGGCACGGTTCAAAGCATACTGGATGTTATGAACTATGGACCCTTTGAGGAGCTAACTAATGAAACTATAATAGGAGATAAAAGCGATAGACCGCTAGGAGGGTTATTTACATTTTACGGATTCGAAAAGGATGGCTTTAGATTTATGGTAGCTGGAGACTATCCTGGTCAGGGAGTGCCCAGCGGATTTGAAGTGCTTGAAATACCAAAAGCAACCTGGGCTGTGTTTAGTATGCATGGAAAGGCAAATGACCATGAGGAACTTGATACAATAACGAATATTTGGAAGAGGCTTCCCGAATGGTTTCAAACATCAGGGTATGAGCATATGTCTAAGTTACCAGAGATTGAAAAGCGATTTTTAACTAAAAAGGGATATTTAGCTGAGGTTTGGGTACCTGTGGAGAAACGCTAATGCAGGGATATTATTAACGGTTTCCATTAATTAGTTAATGGAGGGATTTATATGACTAGCGAAAACACTTATTCTACTTTAACAATAATGAAGCGGATGTTTTCTTTTTTTAAACCCTATAAACTCTTTTTAGTATTGTTTCTATTTGCATCCGCCATTAGTACCTTTATTGGTATTTTACAAGGATATTTAATTGAAAACATAGTGAATTTATCATTAAGGAGGGAATTAATAAGTATTAAATTTTATATTGTTATTATGATAACTGCCATAATTATTGGGGCAGTAACTACCTATCTTCAGAAGTTCTTATATGGTTATTTTTTCTCAAGCTCCATGAAGGACTTCAGATTAACCTTCTATAAACATCTTCAAAAGCTTCCAGTTGTCTTTTTTGAAGAGAATCCTTCCGGTGATTTATTATCCAGATTTAATAACGATGCAGCTTCTGTACAGCAATTCTTCGGACAAGATTTTATTAGTTTTTTTATTGATTTTTTTATGCTAATTGCCACTGTAATTTATTTAAGCATAATTAATTGGAGGCTGCTAACAGCAAGTATAGTGTTAACACCTCTTGCTCTTTTAGGAATAAATTTTATGGCCAATTACGTGAAAAGGTATTCTAGGCAGAATCAAGAATTTAAAGGCAGGGCTAATTCTGTCGTTCAGGATGCTGTAAATGGTATAGGAATGGTTAAAGCTTTCAATATGGAAGGAATCATGTGTAGGCGATATGATTCAGAAATTAAAAGCTCATTAAAGTATTCTCTAAAGGAAATTACAATAAATGTCTTAGCTATACCTATGCATGTATTACTGAGAGCAGCACCACCTGTTATATGTATAATTTATGGCAGTTATCTTTCCATAAAAGGTTTTCTTACACCGGGAGAATTTTTAGCCTTCATATATCTTTTGCAATATGTTTCCTGGCCGTTAGCATTTATCTTTGATAAGGTAACTAAGATAAAAAGTACTGCTGGAGCTTCAGAAAGAGTGCTTGAAGTACTAGATTGGGAAGCTGAAAGAGAAGGCGGTAAGGAGGCTGACAGTAAGAGTAAGATATGCATTGAAATGAGAGAGGTTACCTTTGGTTATACCAAAGAGCGTAAAATACTAGATAATTTTAATATTCGTATTGAGAAGGGTAAAAAGATAGCATTAGTTGGACACAGCGGCTGTGGAAAGAGTACATTGATAAAACTTAATTGCGGCTTTCAGTTTGCAGAAAGCGGATATATTGATATCTTTGGCAATAACATAAATGATATGAATTTACACAGCCTGCGAGAAAATATTTCTTTGGTTTCACAGGATACATATCTCTATCCAGTTTCCATTATGGAGAACATAGCTTATGGAAGACTAGATGCAACAATTGATGAAATTATTGAAGCAGCAAAAGTTGCAAATGCTTATGAGTTTATAATGGCATTACCACAAGGTTTTCAAACTATGGTGGGAGAAAGGGGAGTGAAGCTTTCGGGAGGACAGCGTCAAAGAATAGCCTTGGCTAGAGCAGCTTTAAAGAAAGCACCTTTATTATTATTAGATGAACCTACATCAGCATTGGATACTGAATCGGAGGCACTAGTGCAGGATGCTTTAGATAAGATACTTAAAGACAATACAGCTATTATTGTTGCCCATCGCTTCTCTACAATTAAAAATGCAGATGAGATTTTTGTTTTAGAGCATGGGCGAATTGTTGAAAGGGGTACACATGATCAATTGGTGTCTATGGGCGGAAGTTACATGAAGCTTTATAGTAAACAATTTTCAAATAATAAGGTAGAGGTATGTTAAGATGTTTAATAAGTTTGGATTTAAGGATTTAAAAAATATTATGAGGTTTGTAAAACCAAGAGAGCTTGGATATTGCATAGGTATTATAGGTTACTGTTTAGCAGAGACCAGCGTTGTGATGCTTTTGCCTGTAATTATGAAACTCATGATTGATGCTGCAGTCAAAGGAGATATGCTTATATTAAAGAAGGGTGTTATAGCAGCAGGTATAGAAGTAATTATTGTATGCGTAGTTCTTGTAAGCATGGTAAAGCTTTTTTGGACTAATGTTAACTGGATAGTGGCGGAAATCAAGAATCGGATGGTAGGTCATATTTTGCGCCTTCCCTTATCATATTTTGAAAAGACTCACAGCGGTAATTTAATATCGAGAATTACAAATGATACGGAAGTATTGTATGGAGCCTATGGCTGGATTTTATATCAAGTTATTTTTACTGCTGTTTCAGGTATAGGTTCAGCTATTCTTATGATAGTTCTTGATTGGAGATTTAGTATTGTACTCTTCTTGATAGGTATAGTATCCTCAATTATAAATTCAAAATTTGCTGTGAAAATAAGACATATAAGTGATAATATTCAACAATCTACTAGCAGGCTAACGGAGAAAATCTCTGATTTGTTTGCTGGAACAGCAGTTATGAAGATATTTAATATAGAAAATATATTAGAGAATAAATTTGCAGATAACAATAACCAAATTCAAGGATTAACCTTTGAAACCTTTAAGATTTATGCTCTTCAGGACAGTTCTAATTTCATTATCACTTGGTTAAATTTTGGAGCAATAACCGCAGCAGGAGCTATACTTTCAGCCATGGGTAAGGTAGATATAGGAACAGTTATAGGTGAAATAAATCTATTAGGGAATGTAAATTCTATGCTTAGAAATCTTGGCAGCCTGCTTGGTCAGCTGCAGGGATGTCTTGCTGGGGCAGATAGGGTTTTGGAACTGTTGGAGGAGCCTTTAGAGCCGGAAATACCTAAGTCTGATAACTATAACGGACAGGGAAAAATGATTGAGCTTAGGGAAGTGGCTTTTAATTATGATAATGTACCTATCCTAAAAGGTATAAATATTGCGTTGGAAAAAGGCAAAACTGCAGCCCTAGTAGGCAGCAGTGGAAGCGGAAAAAGTACCACAATGAAATTACTAATGGGTTTTTATCCACCAGATGCGGGCAGTATAATAATTAATGGTAAATCCTTAAATCAGTATACCCTTGAAGAACTAAGAAAAATGATAGCCTATGTTCCTCAGGAGACTTATATTTTTGAAGGCACTATAGAAGAAAATATCCGTTATGGCAGACCAGAGGCTAGTCATCATGAAGTGGTAGAAGCAAGCAGGTCTGCTGCCGCCTATGAATTTATTATGGAAATGGAAAATGGCCTTGATACTAAGGTAGGTGAAAGAGGAATTAATTTATCAGGAGGACAGAGACAGAGAATTGCCATAGCTAGGGCCATATTAAAAGATGCAGCTATATTACTTCTTGATGAAGCAACTTCAGCTCTTGATTCAGAAAGCGAACATGAAATACAGCAGGCATTAAACGAACTTATGAAGGAAAAAACAGTGCTGGTTATTGCTCATAGGCTTTCTACTATTGAAAATGCAGATATCATATATGTTATAGATAATGGACAGATTGCTGAACAGGGAGGTCATGAACAACTTATCAGAAATCATGGCATTTATTCTAGACTTTATAATTTGCAACTTAAGGACTTGGCTATTGAAACAGTAGTGTAATAATAAAAAATATCAGTTTAATGGCTAGGAGAGCAGTGGAAATCTCTCCTAATTTTTTCATTAATTTAGGCAAAAAGCAAAAAAGGATTACTTTAGAATAGTTGACTAAGGTATTCCGTTATGATAAACTGAACATGTTCAAATTATGTACAAATAAAACTAGTGAATAATACAAGGAGTACAAAATGAGTAATAATGAAATGGATACAAAAGAAAAGATAATAAGTACCGTGGTTGATATATTAAATGAAACAGATGATCCTAACAAGATAACAATTAGACAAATAGCTGAACGAGCAGGAGTTGGAATTGGCTTAATTAATTATCATTTTAAAACTAAGGAAGCCCTTCTTAACGAGGCTGTAATTAGTGAAATGAAGGATATAGCTTCAAGATTGAAAAGTTCAGACAAGGGTGAATATGAAAATCCTGAACAAAAGCTTAAAAATACTATAAAGGAATTATCAGATTTGGCAATACGCAATAGCAAGTTTGTTAAGATATCTGCATCCTATGAACTTTTACAGGGAAATATACAAACTCCTCTTTACTATATTCCGTTGCTGCGTGAAATTTATAAGAATGAAAAGGATGAAATTGAGCTAAGAATAATTGCCCTGCAGCTAAATACTATTTTGCAGGTGGTTTTTTTACGCTCATCAGCCTTTCAAATATACACGGGAATAGATATATATGATAAAGCTCAAAGAGATAAGTTTATCGATGCCTGTGTAGATAATTTAATAAAAAAATAGGGGGAATGGGAAATGAGAACAATATCATTTATTATCGCTGTTATTACAGCATTACTTTTATTATCAACACTAATATGTGGACTTTGGATAAAATCTAAGAATTTAGCCACAGATCAATCAGCATTAAGCTTTCATATGAAAATTGGTGTACTTTCAGTAGCATTTGGTATTATCACTATAATATTATTTATTATCCAATTGTTGAAAAAATAATATGAATTAGAGAGTAATAGTGGCCTAGAAACTATAACATAACAAGTATAAGTTAAAAAAATATATAGGTAATTCAGCAAGCTTTTTGATATCCATTAAAACCAATAAAACAAAGCAAAGAATTTGTTTTATTGGTTTTATTTATTTTTAATATAGATTTATATGGTTGGAAAATTGAAACCAATATAAGGCCATTGGAATATATTGCAAAAATAAATATTTAGTATTATAATGTATTTAGCAATACTAAGTATATTGTCCCACTAAATACTAGGAGGTTAAGGAATGCCTGATTTAGATAATCAATTAAAAAAAGGGATTCTTTCCATAATTGTTCTAAGACTTATAGGGAACAGAGATATGTATGGATATGAGATAATACAGCAGCTTGATGAGCTTAGTGGAGGATACTATAAAGTAAAAGAGGGGACGCTGTATCCTATATTATATAGGATTGAAGACAGCGGCTGGATTGAGAATTACAGAGTTATTGAGGAAGAAAGAAAAGTTCCAAGGAAATATTATCGTATAACTGAAAAAGGTAAAGAAGCTTTGAAGGAGCAGATAGGTCTCTGGAGGAACTTTGATAATATCACTAATAGAATCTTAGAAGCAATATAGAATGTGGAGGGGATATTATGAATAGGGAATTTGAGAATTATACCAACAAGGTTTTAATGCGTATTGGGGTTAATGGAAAAAAGGCAAAGCAAATTAGAGAAGATATCTACAATTCACTTATGGAAAAGCAGCAAAGTACGGGGGAAAGTGACCCGTATATATTGATGGGAGATCCTAAGGAGGTAGCAGAGGAATTTAGAGAAAATCTTGGAATTGAAAATGTAGGACACATGAATAGCTATGATTATTTTCACGGATATGAATATGTGTCTGAAAGAAAGGTATTTGGAGTGCCTCTAGTTCATGTAGTTGCAGGAAGGATTGGTGTTGCTAAGGGAGTAATAGCAGTTGGACCTGTGTCTATTGGAGTAATATCTATTGGTGCTATTTCTGTAGGATTATTGAGTATTGGGGCATTAGCCTTAGGGCTGCTTTTTGGATTTGGCGGTTTTGCCATTTCAGGACTAATGTCTGCTGGAGGATTTGCATTATCAGCAGTTGTAAGCTTTGGAGGTTTTGCAGCAGCTAAATGCTTTGCAATGGGCGGCTTCGCAGCTGCGGATATAGCTATGGGGGGAATTACTAAGGGAGTAGTTTCAGTATTTCGACAGAGTGGTACAGGAACCTATGTATTCCAATCGCCTGTTAAAATTGATGAGGTTATGAACGCAATTAAGCATGTATACCCTGACATGGGTAAGTTTGCCTTAAGTATCATAGAATTCTTTTGCAGGGGCTTTCAAGGCTAGTTTATAGTTGAAAATAAGTATAAATATGTATATAATTATGCATAATGATATATATAAGCAGCGATTATAAAAGCTACGATTTATAGCTTTCTTCAGAGAGCCGGTGGTTGGTGAGAATCGGCGAAAGAGTAAGTCTTTCCACTTTTGGAGCTGTCGGTGATGAATCGAAAGGTTAGTAACCTTTATCTTACTATTTTCGAGAGGCTGATTATCAGTATTTATCAGCAATTTGGGTGGCAACGCGGATTATTCTCCGTCCCAGTGTATATAAGGGATGGAGTTTTTTGTTTTATGCATTCAAACAGTAGTAATATATATTAATTCAGGAGGGGTAATTAATCATGTTAGACTTAAAATTTGTAAGGGAAAATCAAGAGGTTGTTAAACAAAACATAAGGAATAAATTCCAAGATAATAAGCTGGGGCTAGTAGACGAAGTAATTGCTCTTGATATTGAACTGAGAAACATTAAGAAGGAAGTAGAAGTTTTAAGAGCCAATAGAAATAAAATTTCAAAGCAAATTGGTGCTTTAATGGGCCAAGGAAAGAAGGAAGAAGCAGAAGAGGTTAAGAAGCAGGTTACAGCAGATTCAGAACGATTAGCTGAGCTGGATCAAAAAGAAACGGAACTAGAGAAAAAAGTCAAAGATATAATGATGATTATTCCGAATATAATTGACCCAAGTGTTCCTATTGGTAAGGATGACAGCGAAAATGTAGAAATTCAACGCTATGGAGAACCTGCTGTACCTGATTTTGAAATTCCATACCATGCTGAAATAATGGAGAAGTTAAAGGGCATAGATTTGGATAGTGCCAGAAAGGTTGCAGGTAATGGCTTCTATTATTTAATGGGGGATATTGCAAGACTTCATTCTGCTGTAATTTCTTATGCAAGAGACTTTATGATAAATAAAGGATTTACTTACTGTATACCGCCTTTTATGATTCGCAGCGAGGTTGTAACTGGTGTTATGAGCTTTGCTGAAATGGATGCTATGATGTATAAAATTGAAGGTGAAGACCTATATTTAATAGGAACTAGTGAGCATTCTATGATAGGTAAGTTTATAGATACTATATTGCTAGAGAATTCTTTGCCACAAACTTTGACTAGTTATTCTCCTTGCTTTAGAAAGGAAAAGGGAGCTCATGGTCTTGAGGAAAGAGGAGTATATAGAATTCACCAGTTTGAAAAGCAGGAAATGATAGTTGTATGTAAACCAGAAGAAAGCATGGTTTGGTACGATAAAATGTGGCAGAATACAGTGGACTTATTCCGTTCTCTAGATATACCAGTGAGAACCTTAGAATGCTGCTCTGGTGATTTAGCTGATCTAAAGGTAAAATCAGTAGATGTAGAAGCTTGGTCTCCTAGACAGAAAAAGTACTTTGAGGTAGGCAGCTGTTCTAATTTAGGAGATGCGCAAGCACGCCGCTTGAAAATTAGAGTAGAGGGTAAGGATGGTAAGTATTTTCCACATACATTAAACAATACAGTGGTTGCTCCTCCAAGAATGCTCATTGCCTTTTTAGAGAATAATTTAAATGCAGATGGCTCTATAAATGTTCCAGCAGCACTGCAGCCATATATGGGCGGCATGACAGTAATTAAATGATAAACTAAGAGAATATATAGTGTCCTGCCAACATCCTATAGTATACAACTTCTAGTTGCTTAGGCAACTGGTATTACGGATTAATAAAGGATGTGGTGGGATGAGCAATTCAATTAATAATATATAACTTTACAAGGAATTTAAAAACACCAAAAAATACAACGTACCAAATCTCTCTTTAATATCAGTACTAATTTTGAACGAAACCAATATACTGATAGGAGATATCTGGTACTATGATTAGTATAGACAGAAAATCAATAATTAAAACAACTAAAGTGGTGTTTAAAATAAATAAAAGATGCTGTATCAGTTCTTCTGATACAGCATCTTTTATTTATTTTGAAGATTTTCAATATTTTTATTTAATCTTGATAGTTGACGAATAATCATCCAGTTTTGCTCAACTAGAGCACTTAAATATGATATCTTAGCCTGATCTTCTGCCTTTGTGGAAAAACTAAGGGCCATACCTAGTGATAATAGGTTATTACCAGATAAATCACCAGCTATTCGTTTAAGTACCACAAGGTCTTTTTCATCTAAGTCCTCAAGTTGATACTTGTCCATAAATTTCTGTAATTGCTTTGCATTTTTTTCTTCTTTGGTTTCTTTGTTACCGAAAAGTCCCATCATAACACCTCATCGTTATTGGTAAATTTATTTTCTCTAAGCGTTTATCATACATACCATAAAAACCTTAAAATCTATTAATATATTGAAATGTTGGTTGATAATAAATCCAGGTTAGTTGAGAAGTATGTAGTAAAGTACTATAAATAGTATATTATTAATTTAGTGGAAAATAAATAAAGTGGTGGTCTTAGCTAACATATTCTATACTTGCAATATCAATAAGCACTAGACTAGTTAAATTTATAGGAAAACAATGAGACGGTCTATCTTTCTTATTTGTTGAAATTATAAAAATGAAGCTTTGGCTAACAATAACTCCAAACTTCATATCGCTTACTAAAAAAAAAGAATTACATCTTCTGAAAAAAGAGCATTTATTTATACGAGCTATGTAGCAGTGATTTGCGCTGGTGACTGTTATTTTTCTATATTTTTTCACAGTAAACATATTGACATTGCAGGAAAATATAACTATAATAAAACACATGAAACATATATGTTTAGTGTGAAATGAAACATAGTGTAAAATTTAATATTTTACCTTATCAAGAGAAACCGAGGGACTGGCCCAATGACGTTTCAGCAACCACATTTTGGGGTGATGGTGCTAATTCCAGCAGATTTAATTCTGAGAGATGAGGATGGGAAGTTATTCACAAACAGATTTTTATAAAAAAGTCTCCATCTTAATCAGATGGGGGCTTTTTTATAT
>JAUZPI010000053.1 GCA_030706015.1 Bacillota bacterium | reverse complement strand
CTCTAATATATAATCTCCTAATATATATAGGTCTCCATATTCGATATATGCAGTTCCACCGGTTTGAATCATATTTTTATCAACATATAAAGAGCCTTCGCCTAAATCAATAATTCCCGCAGTTTGTAATATAGCTCCAAAATCATCCAATATACCTTTAGATAAGTTAATAGTTCCTCCCGATACTATAACGTCCCCTTTTACATCTAATTCTCCACATGATAAAGCTATTGTTCCACTAGATAAATTGACATTTCCAGTAACATCTACATAATTTCCTCCTAAATCAAATGCTCCGCCTAATATATTTAAGTCCCCGTTTATTGTTAGATCATCTGATAGTGGTGTTAATAGATTTATTAATTTTAATGCGGAATTTATAACTCCTCCACCTACTAATTTATTAACTATTACACCTGTATTAAATACTACACTGCCGCCAATATTGTTTATTTGAAGTATATTAAAATATGACTTATCTGGTACAGCAAAGCTTACTGTTTGAACTCCGCTTCCACTTAATATTACCTTATTGGTTCCACCTGGTGTAAAATTGTTATATGCCGTGCTGTAACAACCATTATAGCCCCCCTGTTCTATGAAATCACCTTTTACCTCTAACACACCTGCTGTTATGTAGCTACTTCCGCTGGCATAGGTTTTTATTAAGAAATTTCTTCCTACACTGATATAATCCTCATCGTTAGTCATTAGTAATATTGGATAGTTACCATAGGTACCATCTGTGATTTTATAATCTCCACTTATTATTAAACTTCCATTATTAACGTAAAGAGTTCCCTTACTTTGTGTTACACTGCCTAGAACAACTAACCTTCCACTTGATAAGTTAATTGTTCCGTTGGATTCATTTAGGTTTCCAGTTACAGTTACATTCCTGCCTCCTAAGTCTAGTGTTCCACTTTGAAGATTTAAATCACCATTTATTGTATAGTCATCTGTTAATGGTGTTTTTATGTTTATCAACGTCAGTGAAGAATTTATAATTCCTCCGCCTATTAACGTATTTACTGATACAACTGTGTTGAAGCTTATTCCACCATTAATATTATTTGTCTGCAGTATACTAAAACCTGAGCTTCCAGGATTATCAAAGCCGACTGTTTGTACACCTGATCCGCTAAGTACTACTTTATGTGTTCCACTAGCTGCAAAATTATCACCGTAACCATAAAGCTTCTGTGTGAAATTGCCCTTTATTTCTAACACACCTGCTGACAAGTTACTAGCTGTACTACAATAAGATTTTGTTAAGAAGTTTCCTCCGACACATATATAATCCTTATCATTAATCATTCTTAGTATTCCGCAGGAACCGTAGATTCCATCAACGATGTTATAATCTCTAGTTATTATTAAGCTTCCGCCATCAACATAAAGAGTTCCTGCACTTTGTGCTAAACTCCCTAAAACTACAACAGTATGTTTATTTAAGTCATACGTGCCGCTAGTGATAACTAAATCTCCATATATAGCGTCACTATTAAGTGCAGTATTTGAATTAATACTTGTAGTTGATGATTTTGCTGTTGAAGTTACTATTGTACTCCATTCACCTACATTCAAACCATTCTTAGCCCTTACTCTGTAGCTGTGCTGACTTCCGCTTACAAGCCCGCTATTTATATAGTATGTACTTGCACCATTATCTACTATATTGCCATCAACTTCTACGTCATAGCCTATAGTTCCTTGCATTGCATTCCAGAGTATGCCTATAGAATTATTGGTTGAAGCAGTACTGATGTTTACAATACTAGAAAGCAGTGTAGTTGCATTTATTGTTTCACTTGCTGATGAAACATTTCCTGCTGCATCCCTAGCTACAATTACAAAACTATATGTAGTATTTGGGGTTAGCCCTACTACCGCATAATTTGTTATGCTCTCCGACGTTGATCCTATTTTGGTAGTGCCATTATATATATCATACCCCGCTACTGCTACATTATCTCTTGAAGCTGTCCATGTTAAATTTAACGTGCTGCTTGTAATTGATGCAGCTGCTAAATTCGTTGGTGCTGTTGGCACTTCAGTATCTGCTGTTGTGCTTATCTCCAACATACTACTTGTTTTCGATACATTTCCTGATGCATCTCTTGCTGTTACTGTAAAGCTATAACTAGTATTTGGATTTAATCCTGTCACTGTATAATTTGTATCACCTGATGTTGATGCTATTTTCGTTGTACCATTATATATGTCGTACCCTGCTATGCCACTACTGCTAGTTGATGCTGTCCACCTCAGATCTAATGTATTGCAGGAAACTGACGAAGCTGTTAAATTTGCTGGAGCTGTTGGCAGTTCCGTGCTAATTGTTTCTGAACTAGCATCTGTATTTGAATAATTTAAATTACTATCCTGGGTATTAACATTTGATGATTCTTCCTTTTTTATTTTTGTATTGGTCTTATTCTCCTTTGAATCTGATTTATCCTTTGTTGTATTTACATCGTCTGCTTTTTTAGTATTAGCATCTGTAGAATTTGACATTATAGATTTGACAATTATTTGACTCCAGCTTCCACTATCATTATTTTTCTTAGCCCTAACTCTATAAGCATGAGTAGTGCCTATAGTTAATGAAGCATCAATATAGCTAGTTGCTATACCATTATCCTTTACTTTACCATCTACCTCTACCTCATAACCTGTAGCTCCCTTAACTCCATCCCAAGTAAGAGTAATAGAATTATTATTTACTGTACCTATTACATTCTCAGGTGTAGCAATTGGTTCCTGAAGAGTAGACTGTTTAAAATAATCACTCCAAGGACTATTGCCCGCAGAATTTTTAGATCTTATTCTATAATTATGTATAGTTCCTGGCAGCAATTCTGAATAGACAAAAGTAAATTTGTCTCCACACTCCTTTACTACACCATCAAATTCTATATCATAACCAGTAGCACCACTTACAGGATTCCATATAACAATAATTGAGTTAGAAGTGGAGACAGCGCTTATTTTTGTTGGAATCCCTGGAATGGTGATTTTAATTGTGTTATCAGAACTATGTTCTCTAATTCTTGTTATATTAGTTGAATCTTTATTCTTGTTTTCAACTGCTCTATTCAATGAATTTTTTAGGGTATTATCAACTTCTGGTAAAGCTTCTTTTGTAACTACCTTCAATGGTTCGCTCCAATTCCCGCTTTTTCCCCAATTGTTTACCCTAATCCTATAGGTATGTTCTGTTCCGGGCTTTAGATCTGAATGAAGGTATGAATTATTTAATCCATTATCAATAATCTCCCCATCCACTTCAATATCATAATTCTTAACTCCATCCACAGAATCCCAATAAATTGTTATAGATTTGTCTGTTGCCTTTGCAGATATGTTTATTTTTACTTTTGTGTTATCAATGACTTTGTTTCTTTTAAATGGTAAATATATTTTCTTAGTTTTTTCATTTGTTTTAATACTAGTATTAACCGACGTGACAAAAGATGTTGACGATAAAGCCAATACCAGTATAATAGATATAATCTTATTTATTAATCCATTAATCAATAAATTATTACCTTCCTTTCCCTTATTTCTACCTTTGACTTCCCTCCTTAATCAAATAAAGTCATAATGGCGCCCTGCACTACACATTATATCATGCTTATTCCTTTTATTTACTACTAAGTTAATATATACCATAAAATTGTATAGATAATATATAAAAACCGCAATAAATAGTACAATTGCACTATTGACTGCGGTTCTCATATAATCTTAGGAAAGTATATTATTTAGCAACTGGTATAAAACCAATCTTCTTTTGCATTTTTCTTAATGTTTTTGTTGCAACATAGTTTGCTTTTCCAGCTCCAGCTTTATAGATATTTTCTAGGTAAGTTTTATCATCTAGTAATTCTTTTACCTTCGCTTGAATTGGTTCTAATTCTTTTACTATAGCTTCTGCTACATCTAGCTTAAATTGAGCATAACCTTGGCCCTCATATTTAGCTTCTATTTCTTCTGGAGTCATTCCAGTTATAACACTTAGTATTGTCATAAGATTTTTAACTCCAGGTTGTTCATCACTGTACCTAACTACACCTAAGCTGTCTGTAACAGCTCTTGCAATCTTCTTTCTTATTACTTCAGGCGGGTCCATCATTAATATAAAGCTATTTGGATTATCTGAGGATTTAGACATCTTTTTAGTTGGTTCTTGTAAATCCATTATCTTTGCTCCTGCCTTTGGTATGTATGGCTCAGGTATAACAAAAGTAGGGCTGTATGCATGATTAAATCTTGTAGCTAAATCTCTTGTAAGTTCTAAGTGCTGCTTTTGGTCTACTCCAACTGGCACCAAATCAGTTTGATATAATAGAATATCTGCTGCCATAAGCACTGGATAGTTTAAAAGTCCTGCTGCTACACTTTCTTCATATTTTTTTGATTTATCCTTAAATTGAGTCATTCTGCTAAGCTCTCCAACATAGGTATAGCAGTTTAACAACCATGAAGCTTCGCTGTGTGCAGGTACATGAGACTGAATAAACATAGTATTTTTTTCAGGATCAATTCCAGCTGCAATATATATACTTAAAACCTCAAGGGTTCTTCTTCTTAAGTCTTTAGGTTCTTGTCTAACCGTAATAGCGTGTAAATCTACTACACAGAAATAGCAATCGTATTCATTTTGAAGCTTAACCCAGTTCTTTAAAGCTCCTAAGTAGTTACCTATAGTTAAATCTCCTGAAGGTTGAATTCCACTAAATATAACCTTCTTTTTTTGTTCTCCACTAACTTCCATCTTTGTTCCTCCCAATTTTCCGTTTTATGTAACCTAGTGTTAATTCTATATAAAAAAGCCTATATAACATATAAACAGATGTCTATGCTATATAGGGCATATCTCCATGTTTGAGCGTACTAAAAAAGCTACTATAAAAAATTTAAAACATCCTCATTCTATGATATTCTTCTTGAAATATTTTGTCAACAAATAAAAAAATTCTATAGCGCATTGACTGGCTACAGAGTACGAATGAAAACTCGGTCTAAAATCGAAAGCGTACCTGAAAAATGGCACGCTTTTGCACTAAATTACTTTATATAAACTATTTTAAGCCTTCCACAAACCATGCAGGTTGCAGTGTTCTCTAACAAGTACCACTTCTCCATCAACCTTAAATTCAGCTTCCGGTTTCTCTCCTGGGTTTAGATACTTTCTGTATAGTTTATCCTTGGTATATACCTCAATCCACTCAATATGGTGCTCTTCTGTCATAGGGTGTTCTACTGAACCAACCTTTACAGTAACAATATCTCCATTTTTCTCAACTACAGGAATATGTTTTTCCACTGCAGCTTCTTGAGTATTTTCAGTAAGTAATACCATGGATTCACCACAACAAGTTAATGTTCCTCCACCACTGCGTAAAACTTCTACCATATTGCCGCATTTTCGGCATATGTATACCTGTTTCATTTCTGTCATTTATTACTCCACCTTTCAAAACCAATAATCATTTTTAATATTTACTTATACTTATAATAATATTCTATCTATGATTATTTTATTTAAAGTGAGCACATTATATTCACTTTAAACAATGAAATAATATTAATTGTTTAATTTGTTAGCTTCTATGAAATACTAATTATAGATCTTACTAATTTCAATAAAAGGAAGTGGAGTTTATGGCTAATAAAAATCCTATACCTTATCTGCCAAGCGATTCAAATTATACTAAACAAACCCCTCAAAGAATTAAAGCCTATTCCTTAAGAGATTATACTGAGCTTCCTGACCCTGTTGCAGATTCCATCATCCCTAATAATATTACAACCTGGGGATTCAACCATACCCATGATGACCTTGAGTAGCCGCTATACGCTATCCCTTATAATTATATATGGCATGTAATTCAGCTAGAGTATTGTTCATAGAATAGATACTAACTATATTACATGCCATTCATATTAAAAATTAGTATTCGATAATTATAGGTTCATTAGATAATCTTATATTACCATTTACAACTTGTACCTCTTTATCAGTTACAAGATTTTTATAAGTTCCGTCTGCGATATTAATTGGATATTCACCAATTCTTCTTTCCACATTAAAAATACCCTTTAAATTGCTTCCCTTGTAGGAGTACTGTGCTTCTATTACTCCATCCTTCTTACATTTTAAAATATCATATCTTCCTACAGCGAATATCTCTTTTCTCTTTATGGTGACAAGCTTTTTAATGTATTCTTCAATATTATTTTCTCTTTTCCAGTTTACTAAATCTCTATCAAATAAATTTGGCAGATTGCTATCCATGGATTCTTGTCCTCCAAATATAAGAGGCATGCCTTTTTCAAAGAACATGAATGCAGTCCAATTTTTCAAATCAATTTCCTCTGGTATTAAATATGCTGCTCTTGGATTATCATGATTTTCTAAGAATCTTAATTTTACATAGTTATTTGGATATATATAATCTTGGGTTCTCTTCTTTTCAAGATATTCTTCTAAAGTGATATCTCCTCGAAGATATCTATCAAAATATCTATAAGTATCATAGTCATAAGTAATATCGAAGGCTTCATACATTTCACAGTCTGAGTGGCATAAAACATTATTTTCTCTTAGATACTTAACAAAATCAGTATCCACAGATTCACATAACCAAACAGCATCCTGTTTTAGCTCCTTAACTTCTTTTCTTGCTCTAATCCAAAAATCTATAGGAACCATAGAACCTACATCACATCTGAATCCATCTACCCCGACTTTTATCCAATATTTTAATGTATCAATTTGATAGTCCCAAAGTTCTTTATTTTTATAATCCAAATCTATTATATCAGTCCAGTCACCAACCTTATTGCCTGTAGAACCATTTTCTTTTCTATAGAACCATTCAGGGTGTTCTTTAAACAATACAGAATTATGAGATGTATGATTATAAACAACATCTATAATAATTTTCATACCCCTTTTATGAGTTTCATCTATAAGTTCTTTAAAATCTTCAAGAGAACCATACTCATTATTAATTCCTCTATAGTCCTCTATAGAATATGGTGATCCTAAAGTTCCTTTTTTATTTATTTCTCCAATAGGATGAATAGGCATAAGCCATAGTATATCTGTTCCCAAAGCCTTAATTCTATCTAAATCCTTAGTTACTCCTTTAAAGTTTCCCTCTTCACTATGATTTCTTACATAAACAGAATACATAATCATGTTTCTTAATGATTCTCTAGTGTCTTTTGCCATTATAATACCTCCCTATATAGGTAAATCTATCTTCCAATTTATAATAATATACGCTGTTGGTAATTTAAATAGTGTATTCTTACAAAACTATTTTACATTAATTATAGTAAAGTAATTCATTACCAGAACCTTCTACGTTAACTGAAATTTAACTATTAAATAGTAACCTTAGTATTTTTTGAACATATTATGCTAACGAGTAGATAACTTTAGGGGGTGTTACAGTGTTAAACGTAATTACTATTTCCTTAAGAGAATGTCTTGAAATGCTAATAGTAATTGTTTCATTACTGGCTTATGTAGTGAAAATAGATAAAAAATATTTGATGAAATATATTATTGGCGGTTCCTTAGCTGGCTTAGGTACTAGTATTGTTGGCGGTTTGATTGTTTATAGACAAGCTGAACAGCTGCAGGGTTTTTCTAAGGATATTTTCATGGGTTCCATGATGTTGTTCCTATGTTTCTTAATTTTGTATTACATGGTGTGGATAAAAAATCAGCAGAAGTTCACTGAAATGAGTCTAGAGGATAAATATAATATTAAAGCTACAGCTTTAGGCTTATTTGCCTTCTCACTACTAAATGTTTTTAGAGAATGTATTGAGATAATACTTTTTATTTTGCCTTCAATTATGCAGTCATTGTCAATTCTCTTTGGAACTTTAATAGGTGCAGCTCTTGCTATTCTTATTATGTTCCTTGTTTACAAAACCACACTAAAACTAAGCTTGACTATTATATTTGATATACTAACACTTGTTTTAATATTCGTTGGTTCGTTGATGTTTGGAGAAGGCTTGTCACTTCTAATTCCATTGAAAACTGGTTCACTAGAGACTGCAGGAAAACTAATTTTCGCTTTACCAACTCTATATCTTTTCTTAAAAGGAAGACTGAGAAAATATATTAGAAAGAATTAAAAATATGAAGAAAGCATTGATATACCCAATCAATGCTTTCTTCCACCTAAATTACTACCTTTACTTCATGGTTTCCTGTATCTAAAAATGGAATTATTCCATTTTCAACTTGGCTGCCATTCATAAATATACCCTTCTCATTTCCTCTTTCAACCTTAATATTATATACGCTGTCCTTATGTTTGTAGGTAACTTCATATCCCGGCCATTCATCAGGTATACATGGTTTTATAGTAAATCCCTCACCATTCTTTAAGGTAATTCCCAATATACCTTCTATTCCAACTCTATACATCCAGCCAGAAGTACCAGTATACCAGGTCCATCCGCCTCTTCCCACATGAGGGTCTGCTGCATATACATCCGCTGCCATAACATAAGGCTCAACCTTATAAGTCTGACATTCATAATATGATTTTGTATGGTTTATAGGGGTAATCATATTAAATACCTTCCAGGCTTTATTGCCCTCTCCCATTTTAGTAAGAGCTAATATTACCCAGGTAGCTGCATGAGTATACTGACCACCGTTTTCTCTAACTCCTGGAACATATCCTTTTATATACCCTGGTTCTAGTTTTGAGTTGTTAAAAGGAGGTGTTAATAATAAAACCATACCTTTATCCTCTTTTATAAGATACTTTTCCAGAGCATTCATTGCCTCTTTGCTGCGTTCTTCAGGTGCAGCCTTAGAGATTATACCCCAGGATTGTGCAAGGGAATCTATCTGACACTCATCATTTTCGGCAGAACCTAATGGAGTACCATCATCAAAATAAGCCCTTCTGTACCAGTTTCCGTCCCAGGCATTTTTATCAGTATTTTCTTTAATAAATTCACTAATCTCAGCATATCTTTGGCTTCTTTCATCATCTTTTTTATACTTGCAGATATCTTTAAATTTATCCAATATGCTGTACAGGAACCATCCAAGCCATACACTTTCACCCTTACCTAGATTACCAACTGTACTCATTCCGTCATTCCAGTCACCGCTTCCCATAAGTGGTATATTGTGTTCACCAAAATTCAGTCCTCTTTCTATGGCCTTTATACAGTGCTCATAAATAGTACCAACCTGTTCTGATTTTCTTGCAACTGTATATCTTTCGTCTTCTCCTTCTTTTAATGGATCATCTTCTAAATAGCCAACAGTTTCATCCAGTACGCTATAATCCCCAGTATTACCTATGTAATCAGCAGTAACATAAGGCAGCCATAATAGGTCATCGGAAAATCTAGTTCTTATACCGCTATCCACTACAGGATGCCACCAATGCTGTACATCTCCCTCTGGGAATTGTCTAGATGCACTAACTAATATTTGAGCTCTGGTCATTTCAGGTCTTAAAAAGCTTAAAGACATTACATCCTGCAGCTGATCTCTAAAACCATAAGCACCGCCTGATTGGTAAAAGGCAGTTCTCGCCCATAATCTGCAGGATACCGTTTGATACATAAGCCATCCATTAAGCATGATATCCATTGTTAAATCAGGAGTTTTAACCTGTATAGCCTGAAGGAGATTGCTCCAATAGTTTTTGGTGCTTTCGTACTCCTTGTTTGCTTCATCAACTGTAGAATAACTATTGATAACTGTATCTATGCCTTCAATGCTCTCCTCCTGCCCCATTAGTACAAATAAGTTTTTTTCTTCATTAGGCGCTAAGTTCACTTTTACATTTTCTGCAAAGCAAGGATCTATTCCTGCACCAACCATATTTGAAAATGCCTTTTTAGTCAATCCCTCTGGCTGCTGCAGACTGCCCCCTCTGCCAAGGAACTCTTTCCTGCTCCCAGTGAAGCTTTCTTCTGAGCCGCCTACAATTTTTAAGAATGCATATAGATTTCCAAAGCTTTGACTATATGGATTCCTTCCATATATATATTTCTTATCTGTATTTAGGTATGTGGATACATACTGACCAGTTTGCTGAGGTATAACCCCCAATACTAACTGCGCGTAGTATGTTAGGGAAAGTCTTCTATTAACATTTGTGTGATTTTTCAATTTTACTGTTATTAATTTTAACCCTCTATTCATAGATGGGAACATAGTCATTTCTCCTATTATTCCCTGAGACTCATGTTTAAATCTAGAATAGCCTAACCCATGTTCCACAATATATTCTCCATTATCTCTTATAGGCTTAGCACTAATACTCCATATCTTACCTGTATCCTCATCTCTGATATACGCTGCCTCGGTGGTCTCATCTGAAACCCAATCATTGGACCAATTTGTTATTTTGTTTTCTCTGCTATTCTTATTCCAAGTATGTGCTGAGCCTTGATCACTGACAAAGAAACCAAAATCTTTATTTGCCATAACATTTATCCATGGAGCAGGAGTATTTTTTCTATCTGATAGAATAATTACATATTCATTAGTGTTAATATCAAATCCACCTAAATCGTTATAATATTTAAGTTCTCTTTCAGGAAATTTATAAGGCTGTATGCTATACTCCATTTTCTGTACTGGTAAAGCTTCCACATTAGCTTCAAGCCTTGAAGCACTCTTAATTTGACTTATAAGCAGTCCTTTATTGGAATCAATAACAAGTCTAGCTATAGCAGTAAGAAATTCTAAATCTTCTTCTGGCATTGTAGCCTTGTTATATAAGAACACTCCACCTGGTTTATTTTGCTTGTCACGTGCATGACTAGAGGCTATTAAATCCCTTACAGAATCCTGAAGAGATTGAATATATGAATTACCTTGATCATTGTAAATAATAAAGTCTACCTTTAACCCCTTCATACACCAATATTCATGAGCGTTTAACATTTGTCTTACAAGACCTGCGTCAGCCTCTTTCCTTATTCTAAGAAGAACTATAGGTAAATCACCTGATATTCCATATCCCCATAGGTCACGCTGAGATTTTTTAATATTTTTAATATATTCTTCTCTTTCTCTCAAATTGGAATTTGTGAATAAAACTTTAGAGGCCATAAGCTGATACAAATTAGCTTGAGTTGATTTTATTCCTAAATAATTTAACTCCACTTGAGATTGAGTCCACGCAAGTTCAAATATCCTTTTAGTGTTCTGCAAATCATTATATTTTCTGGCTATACTTAAAACTTCTTCCCTAGAGTCAGTTATAGCAGTTACATAATATATTTTGCAAGAGCTGCCTGGCTCCAGCTTTATTCTTCTTCTAATACTTATAATAGGATCTAAAACTGCTCCAACTGTATTTGTAAGTGGTGTATCATTTTCCATTGCCTCTGGAGAACTTACATTTTTGTTTCTTCCTATGAAATTAACTCTGCTGGTTTCATATTGTATAGTTCCTACAACTTCACCTTCAACTACTGCAGTCTGCATAACCCAAGGCTTTTTTTGGGACTTAGTCCTAGGTCTTCGAGTAGCAATAATACTTTGAAGCTCATCATTAAATTCTGTGCTGACAAATAGGTTACTAAATGCAGGATGAACTATATCTGCATTATATGCAGATAAGGTTACTTCGCAATAACTGGTAACCTCTATAATCTTAGTATCAGAACCTTGGTTAGATATACTTAATTTTCTAACCTCAGCATCCTCTTCATTGGATACTGCTATCTTCATTTTAGTTAAGATATCTCCATCTTTTCTTTTGAATTCAGCCTTATCCAATGAATATACTACTTCATAGCCTTCACCTTCACTTTTACAAGGTTCGTAGGCAGCACTCCAATATCTATTATTATCAGTTACATCCTTTATATAGAAGAACATGCCGCTATTATCTAAGGTAGCGTCTTCCTTCCACCTATAGACCATCATATCGTCTTTTTTACTGTAGCCGCTGCCGCTGTTAGATATCATCAGTGAATAGCTGCCATTTGATAATAAATGTGTTTCTGGAGTTTCTGTCCTTGCACTTGTATAAGTTCTAACGATAATATTTTGTCTATCATTATTTGTATCTGAAACTTCAAACTGCTGCTCTCTATCGTAAACTACTCTTTTTGGTACTCTCTCTTGAAGGAGCAGTTCTGTTGCCTTAACCTTTGGCAGAGCATGAAACCTTTCTTGAAATATGTTATTGTTTAAAACATTATTAAGAGCCATTAAACTCATGCCTTCATGATGAACCATAAAGCATTTTACTATAGCTCCTTTTCTTACTTTCTTTATTCTCTCGTTGGTATAATCAATAGCCTCATAAAAACCATATCTTCCTTCCATACCTTCCTGAATTAATTTTCTCATGTTATTTATGCCCTCATGTAAATCCATCTGAAGAGCCATTACTGTGGAGTATGGAGATATAACTAATTCATTTGCAAGCCCCCGTTTTAAACCTAACCCAGGTACACCAAAAGCCTTATACTGATAATTCAGCGCTACGTCAAAATTATAATACGCAGACTCAGATATACCCCAGCAGGGTATTCTTCTGTCTCTGCCATATTTCTTTTGTCCTTCTACAACTGTTTTATAAGTTTCATTAAGAAGGGTATCAGGGTAATTTCTCATTATTAATAAAGGCATATAATATTCAAACATAGTTCCGCTCCAAGAGACTAAGCCTTTATTTCTTCCTACCATAGTCATAGCTCTACCTAGCTTGAACCAGTGAGATTGTTCTATTTCTCCTTTAGCTATAGCAATAAAACTTGCTTGCCTTGCCTCAGAAGCTAGTAAGTCATAATAGTTTTTGCTTAAGGCATCTCTTTCAATATCATAACCTATAGTAAATAGCTGCCTGCCGTAATCATACAACATTTTAAAATCAGTTTCTTCTACTATAGTATTAAATCTATCTTTTAGATTTTTTACTCTTAAAAGAAGTTTCTCCAGCTCATTCTTCCCGTTATCTAAAAGTACTCCTAATTCTTCTGACCAAGAGTTATTAGCTTTACCTTTTCTATCTTTAATTTCACTTAGCAATTTGCCTATTTCATCAGTTAATTCGTTAATTGGACTGCTAAAGGATATTACCCTTAGTCTGTCTGAAATTTCACCTATCTCCGAGGCTTTTTCATTTATGAGATCAGTCCATGGTAAAAGTGTTTGCAGTTCAGTCATGTATTTGCTTACTGCATGCTTAACCTTCTCATTCCAGTAAAGCTCATCTCTATGAGAGCCCTTATCGAATTTTACTGTCCTGCTCCACAATTCAGAGAGAAACTTCTTCCAGGAAACAATATCAAAATGTGCTTTCCTTGCTTCATTTATAAAATCGCCATAATAATTTGATTCTCCCACGACTTCTTTAATTTCTTCATTAGCCAGCCTTAAAGTATCACATAAACCATCATTAAACTTTTTATTTAAGATTGGCATCTTTATATACTCGTCTAACGCCCGTGATACAACCCACAAATAACATACTAAGTTACCACTGTCTACTGTAGATACATATCTTGGATGAAGCGGCTCCTTTGTTTTAGTATTATACCAATTGTAAAAGTGACCCTTATACCGTTCCAGTTCTTCCATTGCTGCAAGTATCTTATCCATTTTGTTTATCAATTCCAAAAATCCAATATACCCCAAATCATAGGCTGCTATATTTGATGTAAGTCCCATAGCCATATTAGTAGGAGAAGTTCTGAATGCTATTCCATTATTGGGGTCCTGTTGAAAATTATCCGGCGCCAGCCAATTAGTTTCATTGCATACAAAATCCTCAAAATAAGCATAGGTCTTTCTGCTCATTCTTCTAAGAAGTTCTTTTTCACCTTCAGTAATTGTTGGTACCTCTATTTTCTTAACTTTGCTTATAGAGTAAGCTATTGATGGACTTAAAAACCATATAATTACTGATGGAAGCATAATTACACCCATACTTGGTGACTTATAAAAGGCTAATGCTCCGATTATTAATGCTATGACACTCCCTATCCACATAGAAGACACATATGAGGACAAAGTTTTTCCCGACTTTGCTTCTGTGTCCGCCGCAGTTTGCCATTCCAAAAGATTTTTCTTACTTATTGTAATTCTATAAAGCGTCCTAATTATAGCATCCAGCATTAAATAAGCTTGATAAGGCAAAAAACAGTAAATCAAAAACACCTGCTCAATTGTATTTTTGTTATTATCTAACTTTCCTGACAAACTAACTCCTTTTAAAGGAGATGCCACTGCCTCGGATACATCAAATAACCATGGGCATATCAAGGCTATAAAGGCAAAACTCAGCCATTTTCCTTTTCCATCAGGCATTACTGTAAGAATCAATATTATTAAAATTATAAAAGAAGGAGCCATCAAACTTCTTCTTAGATTATCGAATATTTTCCACCTTGACAGCGCATTAATGGGAGACATTTTAAAAAGCCAAGGTAACAGCTGCCAATCGCCTCTAGTCCATCTATGAATTCTTTTAGCATTGGAATTATAATAGCTAGGATAATCATCAATTAACTCTATATCAGAAACAAGAGCACATCTGACATATGCTCCTTCCAGCAAATCATGGCTAAGAACAGCATTTTCAGGTATATCCTCCCCTAGCATTTTATCAAAAGTGTCTATGCGGTATATCCCCTTACCGGTAAATATTCCTTCACCAAATAAATCCTGATAAACATCAGAAACAGCTGTACTGTAAGTATCAATTCCCGTTTCCCCAGAAAATATTTTTGAAAATAATGTTTTGTTTGCACTTATCGTACTAATGCTTATTCTAGGCTGCATAATTCCATATCCTCTTGCAACTCTATTGTTTTTTATATGAACCACATTTAAGATATGAGCCATAGCACCAATAAGTTTTTTTGCACTTTCTCTTGGCAGCTGAGTATCTGCATCAAGGGTAATTATATACTTGGCGTTTTTAAGCTTAGAAATATCTCCGCTGATAATGTTATAGCTGGTATTCTTATCTCCTCTTAAAAGACGATTAAATTCCATAAGCTTTCCACGTTTTCTTTCCCAGCCCATCCATATACCTTGCTTTTTATTAAACTTTCTATAGCGATTGAAGAAATAAAATATTTCTTCTCCATCTTGGCTGTACTTTTCATTCAGCTCCTTTACTGCATTTAGGGCAGTTTGATTTATTTCATTATCATCCTGTTCTTTTTCATTCCTACTATCTTTAAAATCTCCCAGTAATGCAAAATATAAATTCTTTTCCTGATTAGCCAAGTAATATACCTCTATATTACTTATTAATTCTTCAACTCTTTTAATGCTATTTAATAGAGTTGGGATAACCACTACAGTACTATACTCTTCAGGTATGCCTTTCTTAAAATACAGTTTAGGCACATATTGTGGTTTAACTAGGTGATTAAAACTCCAATTTAATATTGAATTTACTATTTCACTACAAGGAATTAATATAGCCGCCGCTGCCACTAGATATCTCCAGAATATTGGATTCGGATCATTATACAAGCTTACCCAGATTGCTAGTGCAGTAATAATAAAAGTTCCTATTATATTGGCTGCAATATAATAGCCCACTTTATGTTGTCTTATATTATCTTTTAAAGCATTTATACCTATACTTCTATAATTAATTTTCTCTTTTAGACACTTTATTCCATCATCGATAAGATAATAACCAACATGTTTTATGTAAGGAGTACCTTCTGTATCCTCAGCTTCTCTTGCACATTCAATTGCCATTCTAGCTATATAGGATTCAGGCATTCCAACTATTTTGGCTTGCTTCTCTATCTTATGTCTATAATAATCTTTTGACGGAAAATCCATTTGTGAATATACATCAGCAGGATCATCCAAAAGAATATTCTCTACTATACTTAATTTTTCAAAGCAGTCCTTCCAATTTAAAGCTTCTACTTCTCGAATGCCATTTATTAAATTACCCATTGACAGCTTTAATCCAGCTTCCTTTTGATGCTCCAAAGTAATCATTTTATCAGCATTAGTTTCTTTAACCTCTAATCTTTTATCTATCCATTTATATACTTTTTCATTATCTATTCCGTTATCTCTAAGTACTTTTAATATTCTTTCAGTAAAGTGAGATGAAAATTCTAATTCTTCATTAAATATTTCTTTTAATTTTTCATCACTATTTTCACTACTTACAATATTTATAATTCTATCGCTGATTATATTAGCCTTCAACTTTTCTTTTTGAGCAAAAACTATTTTCTCAGTTACTTTACCTAGATTTTGAATGATGGCTATTCTAAGCATAGCTGGTAATGCCCATAGTTCAGCACTTGTTAATACGGAATTTTCTTGATACGTTTGAACAAAAGATATTATATTATTCTCATCAACTCTTCCATCTGTACGCGAAATAATTTCCGCTGCAATATGATAAACTCTTGGAAAGCCCTTCATAATACCTTCATCTATTATTGGCAGATTTCTGTAGAACCCTTCAGGCATATTATGTTTAATATCTTTATATTCCTTTTCAATAAGATATAGATTATCTAAAAGCCACTCAGCTGCAGGAACTACTTCTCTTTTATTCCTTACATCTCTATCTATATACTCATATCCTCTTAATATTTTATAGTAATTCTTATCAAGATTTCTCATTAATATTCTCTTGCTGCTAATCCTTCTATGACTTGAATTATAATGAGAAATTTCAAAAGCTCTGTTATCATATTGAGTTTTATTCACGTTTATTGAAGGAATATCCTCAAATGAATCATTTGAATTTTGCTTTTGTCTTTGAACTAATATGTAGGTTCCCATTAAACAAATCAAAATAATAAGCACCACATAAGGCATAAAATCCCATCCTTTCGCTACATACTATACCTTTTAACTCCGCTTATTATTCCCAAGGAAGAGTAAAAATAAACTAAAGGCTTTTGGGATTTTAATAAAAATAATTTTAAAAAGCAAAAAGACGTACCAGTTACTTACTGTACGCCATCTTTGCTGTATTTATAGTTTTATATACTTACGCTAATTATCTTTAATAAAGTCCTAATTCATTTTTTATCATATCTTCGTAGGACTCTCTTCTACATACAAGCTTAGCATTTCCGTCTTTTACGAATGCCACTGCTGGTTTTGATATTTTATTATAATTATTTGACATGGAATAACCATAAGCACCAGTTGTTGAAACAGCTAATATATCTCCGCTGTTAATTCCTGAAACTTTAACGTCTGTTAACAGAATATCTCCTGATTCACAGCACTTACCAGCTATAGTTACCTTTTCATCTGCTTTATCACCAGCTCTATTAGCAATTACACATTCATATTCTGCATTATATAATGATGGTCTTATATTATCTGTCATCCCACCATCAACTGCTGCATATTTTCTTACATTTGGAATATCTTTTATAGAACCAACTGTATAAAGGGTTGTTCCACAGTTACCTATAATTGATCTTCCTGGCTCAATTACTAAAGTAGGAAGTTCTATATTAAGTTTAGCTGCCACTTCATCAGCTTTATTTAAAATAAGCTCACAAAATTCTTCTGTTTCTCTTGGATTATCTGCTTCAGTATAATATATACCGAATCCGCCTCCAAGATCTAATTCTGTTATAATATGACCAGTTTCATCTTTAATTTCTTTTATTAAAGACATCATTACCTCAACTTCATCCTCATAAGGTTTCACATCAAAAATCTGTGAACCTATATGGGCATGCAACCCTGCTAATTCTATATTAGGCATTTCTAATACCTTTTTTACTGCATTAATAGCATCTCCGTTAACAATAGTAAATCCAAACTTTGAATCAATTTGACCAGTTTTTATATAGTCATGAGTGTGTGCTTCGATACCTGGCGTTATTCTAAGGTATACCTTTTGAGTTGTATTGTATTTTCCAGCTATCTCGCTTATTTTCTCTATTTCATAGAAGTTATCCACAACAAATCTTCCTACTCCAAGACTTATCCCCATATTAATCTCTTCAAAGGTTTTATTATTTCCATGAAACAATACCTTTTCAAGAGGAAAGCCACTTTTATGAGCTGTGTATAATTCTCCGCCAGAAACTACGTCAAGGCATAGCCCCTCTTCATTTATAAGCTGACACATAGCAAAAGGTAAAAAAGCTTTTCCTGCATAAGCTACTTTATTTTTGTTTTCATTAACTTTAAAAGCCTTTACATATCTTCTGCAGTTATCTCTAACTAATGCTTCATCAATTACATACAAAGGTGTTGCAAATTCTTTAACAAGTTCACTTGTCGGTACACCGCCTATATAAAGCTGGTTTTCTCTTATTTCCATACTGCCAAATAATTTCATTGTTAGCCCCCCTAAAATTATAAATTAAATTCTTTTGCTACTATCTCAATGGCCTTAATTTTATCTTCTTGTTTAATTGCACAAGTTATCCTTATTTCCGAGGTAGTAATCATCTTTACCTCTATATTATTTTCACTAAATAATCTAAACATTTTTGCTGCAACCCCAGAGGTTGTCTTCATTCCTATACCTACCATAGAAAACTTAGTAATATCTGTATCAATAAATATATTTTGAGCCTCAGCATAGTTTTTAATTATTTCCATACACTCGTTCAAATCATCCTTAGGTATAGTAAAGGATACATTAACCCCTCCATTTATTGGAGCAGTCTGACTTATCATATCTATATTAATTTTTCTAGCTGCTATTGTCTCAAAAAGGCTAGATAAAATATTTATATCTGCTGAAATTTCCTTTAACGTTACTGCTACATCCTCATCACTAGTAGCTATTCCTGTTACTGGTTTACTCTCCATATTCATTTCCGTTACCTCCTCAATTATAGTTCCTCTTATATCACTGTTGCTTAAGCCTACATATATTGGTATTCTGTACTTTTGTCCAAGTTCTATAGATCTGGAATGCATAACTTGAGCTCCTAGGCTTGCTAGTTCAAGCATTTCCTCATAGTCTATAACCATTAGCTTTCTAGCTTCCTTATATTTTCTTGGATCAACGCTATATATTCCATCTACGTCTGTATATATTTCACATATACCAGTTAATTTTACTGCTATAGCTACAGCAGTAGTGTCAGAACCACCTCTACCAAGAGTAGTAATATCTCCATCCTCATTAATACCCTGAAAGCCTGCAATAATTACAATTTTACCATCCTTCAAGCTTTCACTTATCTTAACTCCGTCCATATCATCAATAAGAGACTTGCCATGCTGACCGCTGGTTTTCATCCCTATTTGATATGCTGTATAGCTTACTGAATCATATCCCTGTTCTTTAAGAGCCATTGCCAAAAGAGCAGCTGATACCATTTCTCCCGTGGATATTAATGCATCTAATTCTCTTTTATCAGGATTAGAAGATATTTGCTTTGCTAAAGAAATTAAATCATCCGTTGTATCTCCCATTGCTGATACTACAACCACAAGCTGATTTCCTTCTTTGCTTCTCTTTATTAATGTTTGAGCTACGTTTTTTATTTTTTCAATTGTAGCCACCGAACTACCACCATATTTTTGAACTACCACCGACATGTAAAGGCCCCCTCAAATTTTTATATTGCCTATGTATAGAGGGCCCAAAAGAACTGAAGAGTAAAACCTTGATCTCTTTGTGCATTATTTCAATAATTAACTATAAAATAAATGCAGCAAAGGAACACCTTTGCTGCAGCATAATTCCATTATAATGCAACCCTGTGTACCTTGTAGCTCTCCACTTTAAGTTAGTATACTAACTATCCTCGTGACAGCCGTGCATATATTCTATGCAAAGCCAGAAAATAAACTTGCCAGTCTACCTTCTTCGGCCATAACTCCTTTCTTTATTCATCAACACCTGCCGGCTCCAAATAAATACTCTTAGTTACAGCACCTCTACCCTAGGCGAACAATATTCATTTTATTTTTTCGTCAATAGTTTATCATATATTACCTAACTTATCAACAGTTTTACTACATTTATTCTTATTTTATGCACAGGTATACATTTTGTTGTTAATTTTAAAGCTTATAATATTCCTCGAAGCTTTTCTCTACATAGCTGTGATCTTCAACTCCGCATAGCTCTCTGATTGAATGCATGGCCAATAATGGTGTACCTATATCTACTGACCGTATATTTAAATGAGTCCATGAAATAGGTCCTATAGTAGATCCGCCCTTCTCATCTGATCTGTTAACAAATTTCTGCACAGGTACTCCTGCCTTTTTGCAAATCAGTTCATACACTGCTGATGAGTTACTGTCGGAAGTATAGCTTTGACTTGCACTTATTTTAATTACAGGTCCCTTGTTAATTAGCGGCCTATTTGTTGGGTCACTTTTTTCGCCTTTATTGGGATGCACTGCATGAGCTGCATCTGCTGATATTATAAAGGATCTAGATAATGCTCTAAAGAAATCCTCTCTATCTCCTCCAAAGGATAATACAATTCTCTCTAAAATATTAGACAGCATAGGTGAATCTGCTCCCTGCTTTGTTGAACTGCCCACTTCCTCATTATCAAAGCACACCATAACATTGGTTGCATCTGTGGCATCAGAATTCGCTAAGGCAACTATACCTGCATGAAGCATTTCTAAATCATCTAATCTACTGCTGGATATAAACTCATTATTTACCCCCATAATAGTGCCTTTTTCATATTCATAAAGGAATAAATCAAAGTCTACAATATCATCCTTTTTAACATTTAACTCTTCTGCAATAAGGCTTATTAAATAATTTTCCTTTTCTAACTGCTCATTAATAAGTGCAATAATAGGAAGTGTATCCGCCTGTTTGTTAAGTTCTATTCCCTTATTTACTTCCCTATTCATATGTATTGCAAGATTAGGTATTATCAAAATAGGCTTTTTAATATTTATGAGTCTTGTCTCAGGATACAAAATATCCTCACTCATTAATGTAACTCTTCCTGCTAATGAAAGGGGCCTATCTAGCCAGGTATTTAATATAGGACCTCCATAGACCTCTGTATTCAGTTTAATATAACTGTTCTCTGAAACTATTTCTGGGGAGGGCTTTATCTTAAATCCTGGAGAATCTGTATGAGCTCCAACTATTTTAAATCCTTTTTTAGCGACAATACCAGTACCTACTATAAAAGCTATCAATGCAGAATCATTTTTTGTAATATAGTATTTTCCTTTCTTCTTAAGCTCCCATCTTTCCTGTTCCTTAAGCTCCTCAAAACCATTTCTCTCTAATATTTTTTTTGAAGCTTCTACTGCATGAAAAGCAGTAGGACTTTCGTATATAAAATCAATTAACTTCTTTGCAAAATCAATCTGTTTATTCATACTTTATACCTCCTTGTATTTGTTAAGCTGCAACTAATTACTGGTCTATTGCTTATACTCTATAATATGTATGTCTATAAGTATACCAAAAAAATCACATAGTGGAAGCGTAAACCTACAGCTAAATTTAGTTTTACTGTGGCATGTATGTTATAATATACTTGTTTAAAATTACTAAAGGAGTGTTATATATGGCTATAAATTTTATAATATCCCGTTTTGTTAGGAATTATGATGATGTCAGCAATAAAAAGGTTCGTGAAGCTTATGGATTATTAAGCGGAATTGTTGGAATTATAGTTAATCTAATCTTATTCACCGTTGAGCTATTCATCGGCCTATTTATCAACAGTATAGCTGTTACTGCTGATGCCTTTCATAATCTTGCTGATGTTACTGCCTCTTTGATAACTATTGTAGGCTTTAAGTTATCGAACAAGCCTGCGGATAAAGAGCATCCTTTCGGCCACGGCAGAGTTGAATATATTGCCGCTATGCTTGTATCTGCTCTTATACTAATCGTAGGCCTTGAGTTTATAAAATCCTCAGTTACAAGAATCCTTCATCCTGAGGAAGTAAAATTCAGTACAGTCTCTTTTATAATAATGGTTATTGCTATACCATTAAAAATCTGGCTTGGATGTTTCAATAAAACTTTAGGCAAAAAAATTTCATCTTCTACTTTAAAGGCTGCTGGTGCAGATGCACTTAATGATGTAGCTATACTAAGTGGTGTTCTTTTATCCCTTATAGTTTCACTCTTTATTCATATTTCAATAGACGGCTATGTAGGTATTATCGTTGCTTTATTTATTATATTTTCTGGTTATGAATTGATTAAAGAAACTTTAAATCCTCTATTAGGAGAAGCACCAGATCCAGCATTTGTAAAAGAACTGGTTAGTTTAATCCTAAAATATGATTACATAAATGGAGTACATGATATTGTTATTCATAATTATGGACCAGGCAGATGTATGGCCTCTCTGCATGCCGAAGTTCCTGGCAATGTATCTATTATGAAAATTCATGATGTTATAGATACTGCTGAAAAGGAAATATCAGAAAAACTAAATATGTTTTTAGTTATTCACATGGATCCCGTTTGTTTTGATTCTGAAGAAGTTATTGAAACAAGAAAAGAAATTGTAAAAGTAATTAAATCCTTCCCAATGATAGAATCTATCCATGATTTTAGAATTGTAGGTGAAGGAGAAAATAAGACTCTTGTATTCGATGCAGTGCTCAATATGGATTATAAGATTTCTTCACAGGACGAAGTAAATTTAAGAGCTGATTTGGATAAATCAATAAAAGTTCTACATCCAAATTATAATACAGTTATTACTCTAGATTACAATTATTCTCCACTGTAATAATCAATAATATTCTTGTATTAATCCCCCCCACTTATGGAAAAATAACAGAGCTATAAGTTTCATAAGTGGAGGTGTGTTTTTTGCTTTATAAATTTTTAATTAGAAGATTCATAAAAAATTACAATGATACTGCTGATAAAAAAGTACGAGAAACCTATGCTTTTCTTACCAGTATAATAGGAATAATATCAAATATAATCTTATCAATTGTCAAGCTTAGTATTGGTATGATAACCAACAGCATAGCTATCGTAGCAGATGCCTTTAATAATATCTCTGATATAGCATCTTCAATTATAACTATCTTATCTTTTAGATGGGCTAGTAAACCTGCTGATGAAGAACATCCCTTTGGTCATGGACGAATAGAATATATTGCCGCCATGGTTGTGTCCTTTATGGTGATACTTTTAGGCTTTGAATTTATAAAATCCTCCTTTGATAGGGTACTTCATCCGGAGAAGGTTGTTTTTAAAATTGTACCCTTTATCTTAATTTTAATATCTATGACATTTAAACTATGGTTAGCGAGTTTAAATAAATATGTAGGAAACAAGATTAATTCTTCTACCATAAAGGCCTCTTCCTTTGATGCCTTAAGTGATGTATTTATTTCTGGTTCAGTAGCTTTATCCTTTATTTTAAGCTTATTTATAGCTTTTCCCTTGGATGGATATATAGGTTTTGCAATTTCATTATTTATACTTTATTCAGGATTTTCCCTGGTAAAAGAGACCTTATCTCCGCTGCTAGGAGAAGCTCCAGATGCTGATCTAGTTAAACAAATAAAATCTCTAGTATTAAGCTATGAACATATAAGTGGTGTTCATGATTTAATAATTCACAGTTATGGTCCTGGAAAGTTTATGGCTTCTATACATGCAGAGGTTCCTTCTGATATTTCTATAGTAAAAATTCACGATATTATAGATAAAGCAGAAAAAGAAATTTCAGAAAAACTTAACATATTGTTGGTTATTCATATGGATCCTATAAATACAAATAACGAAAAAGTCTTACAAGCAAAAATTGAACTTGAAAATATAATTAAGGATTATCCAGTAATCAAATCAATTCATGATTTTAGAGTTATTGGCGATGGTGAATGTAAAACTCTTGTTTTTGATGCAGTTGTAAAACAAAATAAGAATTTCACCAAAGAGGATGGGGAAGTTCTTAAGAAATCTATTCAAGGTAAAATAGAACGGCTTCATCCCTGCTACACTTCAGTAATAACTCTTGATAAAGATAATATTCACTTTTAAACTATAATGAAAGAACCCTGCAAAAAATATTACTGCAGGGTTCTTTTTCTATTAATAGTCAAAGGCAATAGTTACCTTAGTAAGTTGATGTAATGCTCTGGTTGCCATGACATATTTTATTTTGTCTTCATTTTCATATTTACTGTCATTATCAATCAATATTACTGAATCAAATTCTAATCCTTTTGCTAAATACGAAGGCATTACCACGCTTCCACTTGTATAAATAAGCTCTTCTCTATCTAAAAGCTTTGCATACCCATTATTTTTCAGGTGCTTTCCTATTCTTTCTGTATCACGAAGATCTCTGCAAATTACAGCTATACTTTCTAATCCTTCTTCTCTAGATTGTTTAATTAAGGCTATCAAGCTATCGAATAGTTCTTGTTCGCTGCTAACTTGATGCTCCGTTACAGGCTTTCCACTTCTAACAATAGGAACTATATGTTCTTCTTTTAAATATTTATTAGCATATTCCATAATTTCTTTTGTGGATCTATAGCTCTTATTTAATCTAAAGTTTTCTATGTCAATATCTTGAATTATATTCTCTAAATTGACCATAGGTACTTCTCCCTTTATAGGTATTATCCTTTGGTTGCTATCTCCTACCACGGTCATTCCTGAGCATCCTGTTATCTCTCTTATAACTTTGAATTGGATAGCACTATAATCTTGAGCTTCATCTATAATTACATGTTTTATCTCTTCATTAGATTTTAAGCCTTCAAGTCGCATTTTTAAATATAACAACGGTGCTAAATCATCAGTAGTAAATAGGTAACTGTAATTAGAACCGTTAATTTGTAAATTCTTTAGTGGAACATATTTAAGGGTATCTTCTTTTTCTTTATCTAATCTTTTAGCTTCCATTAAAGAATTGAGTTTCTTTATACCTACTACACTATCATCTTTAGTGATGTATTGATAAATATCAAATACTCGCGGATTATCCAGCCAAACAAGAGACTTTTTCACATTCATTACTTCAATGACTGTCTCTCTTATCTTTAACTTTCTTTGAAACTCGTAGTTAGTTCTATTCAGTCTTAATTCTTCTTCTGTAGCATTCTCTATAGTCTTTTTATATTCCTCTTGTATTTCCCTTACTCTTTCATCTCTTGCATCCTTAAGCTTAGAGAATATAATTCTTCTAATTTTATTGGTTCTTCTAAACAAAGGCATATTTTTATAGTATTCGTTAAACATTTGATTAATTTCTTGGACAGGTATCACTACCTTTCCATTAAACTTTACTTCCTGTAAAGCATAAAAATCATTGTTTAATTTATCTATAACCTTATCTAGGGTATCAATAAATTCGCTATTATTCTTATAAATTACATCCCCTATAAAAGATTTATTGCCGCATAATATAGCTTCCATATACTCTTTAAAACTTAACACATCATCATCGTCTATATCAAGAAGTTCAAGAGCAAACTGCTTAAAGGTCTTTTGGTTAACCCCAACCTCTCCTAAGCTAGGAAGTACTTCTGCTATATATTCCATAAATATTGAGTTTGGACCGAGGATCATAACCTTATCTTTAAGCACATCTCTGAAATTATAAAGTAAATAAGCAACTCTATGCAGAGCAATTGTGGTTTTTCCACTGCCAGCAACACCATTAACTACAACAGCCTTATTACGAGGCTGTCTAATAATATTATCCTGCTCCGCCTGTATACTCATAACTATATCTTTAAGTTTATCACCTGCATTTTGACTTAATATCAGCTGCAGAATCTCATCCTTTACATCAACTGCAGAGTCAAACATACCTATTAGCTTTTCTTTTTTTATTATAAATTGCGTCTTTTTTAGAATATCTACTTCTACATCTCCACTAGGAGCCTTATATTTAGTCTTTCCCAGACCACCAGCATAAAATAGTGATGCCACTGGTGCTCTCCAATCAACTATAAGGGGTTCATAAGTACCCTCAGGAATTAATCCAAATCTCCCTACATATATATTATCCTCTCCAAAGCCTTCCTCATAAAAATTAACCTTCCCAAAATAGGGAGAGCTAGAGAGTACCGTAAGTTCCTTTAGCTTTCTATCTATAGTTTTGTAGGTTTCTTCCACAACAAATCTTTCATGGTCGAAGTATTCAATTATTTTATCCTCGTCATCCTCAAATTCATCAATGCTTCTTTTTCTATATTCAATTATATTTTTTGCTACTTGCTTTCTTTTGTTTATATAACCAATTATCTCTCTGTTTATTACTTCGATAATTCCTTCAAGCCTATTTTTCTCATACTGCAATTCAGCATTTACATCAGAGTTATCTGAATCATAATTCTCTTTGCCTATTATTCCTCTATTTTCTTCTCCATTTCCGTATTCCATGCTGAACTCTCCTTTACCATTTCCATAAATTCTTCACCAGTAAGTGTTTCTTGATCTAAAAGCCTTTGAGCAATATTATTAAGCAGCTCAAGGTTATCATTTAATAGTTTTATTGCTCTTTCATGAGCTGTTTTAATTATTCTTAATGTTTCCTCATCTATTTCACCAGATGTTCTTTCACTGCAGTTTTGAACTGGTCTTCCATCTAAGTATCTATTTGAAACCGATTCTAACGCCATCATATCAAATCTATCAGTCATACCATAAATGGTAACCATATTTCGTGCTGTTTGAGTTGCTCTTTCTATATCATTAGAAGCACCAGTAGAAATCGAATTAAACTTCACTTCTTCCGCTGCTCTTCCTCCCAGCATAACTGCTATTTGGTCTAGCATTTCATCCTTAGTCACAAGGAATTTTTCTTCTTCAGGAAGCTGCATAGTATAACCTAACGCTCCCATAGTTCTTGGCACTATTGTAATCTTATGCACAGGATCAGTATGCTTTAATAGTGCCGCTACTAATGCATGCCCAACTTCATGGAACGCCACAGTCTCCTTCTCATGCTGAGATAATATTCTATCCTTCTTCTCTTTACCAGCTATTATCACTTCAACTGCTTCTTCAAGGTCTGCCTGAATAACCTCTTTCCTTCCCTGCTTTACAGCTAATAGAGCTGCTTCATTTACTATGTTGGCAAGATCAGCTCCTACAGCCCCTGAAGTTGCCTTTGCAATAGATGATAAATCAACCTTTTCAGCCATCTTAACATCCTTGACGTGCACCTTTAAGATAGCTTCACGTCCTTTTAAATCAGGTCTATCAACTATGACTCTCCTATCAAATCTTCCAGGCCTTAGTAATGCTTTATCCAGTACTTCTGGTCTGTTAGTGGCTGCTAGGATAATTACTCTTTTACTTGAATCAAAACCATCCATTTCTGCTAGAAGCTGATTCAGAGTCTGCTCCCTTTCATCATTACCTCCACCTGCTATAGCATTATCTCTACTCTTACCTATGGCATCAATCTCGTCTATAAAAACTATACACGGAGCCTTCTCTCCAGCTTGTTGAAATAAGTCTCTAACTCTTGCTGCTCCCATACCAACAAACATCTCAACAAACTCTGATCCTGACATAGAAAAGAAAGGAACCTTTGCTTCCCCTGCTACAGCCTTTGCTAATAATGTTTTACCTGTTCCCGGAGGTCCCACAAGCAGTGCCCCCTTAGGTATTTTTGCACCTATCTCTGTATATCTTGATGGGTCATGTAGGAAATCAACTATTTCCACTAAAGATTCTTTTGCCTCTTCCTGACCAGCTACATCATCAAAAGTTTTTCCTGTCTCACTTTCTGCATATAACTTGGCATTATTTTTTCCAAAGGACATAACTCCACTGCCAAACTTTTTATCCATCTTGCCAAATATAATTTTACCTAAAAAGAAGAAGATTATTATAGGAATAACCCAAGTAACAAAAAAAGATCTGATTGGATCATTATTTGGAACTACAGGCTTAATTTCCGCCCCGGAATTTTTAAGTTCATTCTTGAAATCAGGATCTTCTATTCTTCCTGTATAAAGTATCTTTTTTTCGATTCCGCTATCCGATTTAGGAATCATTGTAATTTTATCATCAGAAATCTGTACTTCTGCTATTTTCTTTTGTGATAATAAATCTAAAAACTTATTGTAGGTTATTTGTTCTGTGTTTAAATCCGTTGCAAAGTAATTAATCATCAGCACCACTACCATTACTGCAACTGCATAGTATGCTGCATATTTAAACTTTTTATCTCCAAAATTTTTATTATCAAACATAGTCTCCCCTCCATCACTCTAGTAAGTTTGGTAAATGTCATTTAAATAAAATCATAATATATAGGTTCATGATTTTTCCTTATTAATTTTACCTATTAAAAAATCTTATCATATTTTCATAAGGAAAACTACTATTACATAAGTAATTTTATATTTATTAATAATTATCATATAAACTTTACCAGTTTTTATTAAGCAATACAAATAAAATGCCAAACCTTTCACGGTTCGGCATTTTAAACAAAAATTATTTTACTAGCAATCTTAGAAAACTAGTTAATATAATTAATTAACGTGGAAGCATATTACCCATTAATAACTATTTTGCCTTATCTAAAGCTCTTGAAACAGCCTGCCTCCAGCCCCCAACAAGTTCAGGGTCACTGCTGGCAATGGTAACGTTTGGAGTTTGCTTTTGAACAATTAAATTAGCAAGTTGATTTCTAACACTATTTACATCTCTTGATATGGCACCACCAGTTGTACCTCCTGTTGTTGTTCCAGTTGTTGCGTTTGTAGTAGTTTTTGATGTACCAGTTGTTGTTCCAGTCGTACCAGTTATAGCATTAGCTGTACCAGTTCCATAGTTGCTGCCTGTATAGCCAGCTCCTCCTTGTGGATAGCTTCCTGGAGTACCACCTGTTGTTCCCCCGCCTGTAGATCCTCCACCTGTTGCTGCATTACCAACAGTTGCACCTCCAGACGGATTATTTCTTATAACATTATCTGATGTTCCTGTTACACCTGTATTACCTGAGGTTCCTGTTGTGCCCGAATAAGTTGTAGTTCCTGTATAATTTGTGGTTCCCATATTATTACCTGTCATACCAGTATTTAAATTGCCGCTTGTTGTATTATTTCCTGTGGTAGTATTAGGTGAACCAATTATATTTGTACCAGTAGTTGTTCCTCCAGCGGTACCAGATGCAGTAGAATAATTAATCTCTTTTCCCGAAGCATCTAAAGCTCTAAGAGTAACACCAGTAATCTTTCCTCCACTAACAACAACTGTAGCTACTGGTCTATAACCAACTCTAGTTTTGTCTCCTTCACCAATATAGGTACCATCTCTTAGTGTTGAGGTCATATTGTTTCTAGTAGTATAGTTCCTATCTGTCGCTCCAAATCTATTTCCTGTTGCTCCATTTCCAGTGTAATTACTACATCCAGCTAAAGATAATAACATTACAGTAGACGTTACTAAGGCTGCAATCCTCTTCATATTTCTTCCTCCTGTATAAATTATTATCACAGCTTTCTAAGATTGCAAAAACATAGTTAACATCATATTTGTGCAACCACGTTATCGTATTTAAATTAACCAAACAAGAGGCTTATTATTCTTTAAAAGATGTTCAGCCATAACTTACATAGATACATCATCTCACCTAATTTATGAAACAAAAAACTAAAATAAATTAATATTACTTATAATCCATTTATCTATGTAATTTTCATTTAAATATATCCGTTAATTGAAAATTTTTCTTTTATTAATTTAAAATTTATATATAATAGGCTGTGTTTTAGAATAATGTTGAAAATATATCAATAATTAAAGGGGCTGTCGCACTAAAAATTAGTGCGGCAGCTTTTTTGCCTAAAAAAATAAATCTCCCACTCGGAAGAGTGAAAGATTTATAGTAAAATTAATATATGGCAAAATACATTAATTTACACAAAAATTATACTTCAAAT
>JAUZPI010000052.1 GCA_030706015.1 Bacillota bacterium | reverse complement strand
TTTTGTTTTATTGATGTTCTTTTTAGTTAGTCCATTACTACAAATTGCAAAGTTTTTTAAGCCAAGGTCTACACCTATTCCTTCTGAATGTGGCTTATCATTAATTTTAGTATTTTCCTCAACTAAAACAGAAACATAATATCTATCAGCCTTTTGGCTTATTGTACCGCTTTTGACTATTGAGTTAATTGGAATGTATCCAAATTCCTTTAATCTAACCCATCCCAAAGTTGGTACTTTAACTCTATGTCTTTCTATAGTCCAATCGGTTATATTATTCTTGGGAAAGTAAGCTTTAACATCTTGATTTTTCTTCTTTTTAAATCTAGGAAAACCAGACTCCCCTTTAAAGAATTTTTTAAAGGCTTTTTCACCATTCATAATAGCTTGTTTAGTAGCTTTAGAGGATACTTCCTTAATCCAAACCTTATCTTTGTTATTAGCAACATACTCGTTATTTAACCATTTAGAAAAATCTATGCCACGTGCGAACTTCTTTTCTTTTTCATAGACTTCTTTGTTATGAGCGATATAGAAGTTATATATAAACCTGCTTACACCAATAGTTTTATGAATTTTAGTTTTTTGCTCATTTGTAGGATTAATTTCTATTTTGTATGCTCTTTTCAACTTCTTCAACTTCCTTTATCTTTTTCTTGTATTTCCTTAAACCATAAACAGAGTTCTTAGCGTCAGGGACGCTTAGAAATCGTTATCCAGGGGCGTAGCGACCGTTATCTGCCGCTTGTAGAAGCAGAAGTATTACGGTCGGTAGCCATCGGATAAATCCTTAATCTTCTATAATTTCATCTACAATAATTCCTTTTGCATTGGCGTGTTGCCTTAAAAAATCAACTTGACTTTTTAAATCATCCTTTTAATTAGAAGTTGAAACCCTGGTATATATAACTGTCCTTTTTCCAGAAGATGTTATTCCTTTGAACTGTTTGTATTGCTCATAAGTATAATATCTTCTATCTGTTGGAGTTCTTAATGCCTTTAAAATTCCTTCATTATCCCATCTCAAGCTAAGAACTCAGTTTATTGTAATAACATAATTTACCTGTAAAATAGTTAATAAATTGGCGTTTATGTTAAGATATTAACACCATTTGTTAAAAAATCAATATGGTTTGCAAATAATTTTCAATTATAGAGTAAATGAACTTGTTTTCTAGAGAATTGAAGCTATTTTCGAAAACAAGCAGGATATGAGTAAATAATGACATATTTCATTAAGAATCAGTTCTGAAAGAGGTAAGTACCAAGTCACCCAGTGCTGATTTATTGCATATTACTAGCAGTAGTGCTATTGTTAATAGTAGTATTATTAATAGTATGGTGGTGTATATTATGCTTTCTAATGTGGAATTAATATTAATGAAATTCATTAAAACTAAGCCCTCCTATACCTGTTAGATAGAAAGCTTAATTGAGAAGAGAAAAATAAGAAAGTGGGTTAAGATTGGCGGACCAACAGTATGTAAAGAAACTTTATCCCACAAAACAGCTAATTATAAGAGAGTATTTACTGGCGAACTATAAATTAGAACAAGAGCTATTAGAAAAGCTGTTAAGGAACGGAGGGGATTAATTAGTGGATGAATGGAGTACAATAAAAAATAAATTATCAGATAGTTTTCCTGCGCTGAGACAAAGAGATTTTAGATATTTTTGGACAGGACAATGTATATCTCTATTAGGTACTTGGATGCAGAGGACGGCACAACAATGGCTGGTATATAATATCACCAAATCCCCACTGCTACTAGGAGTTTTAGGGGTGGTTCAGTTTGCTCCTATGCTGCTATTTTCCTTAGTTGCAGGGGTTTTTGTGGACAGATTCCCAAAGAAAAACTTAATAATAGTTACACAAATTATATTGATGTTTCAAGCGTTGGTGTTAGCTGTATTAGTTTGGACTGGTAACGTTAGATATTGGCATATTCTTTTGCTTGCAGGTATTATGGGACTCGTTAATACCATTGATATGCCCACAAGGCAGTCATTTATTATAGAATTAGTAGGTAAAAAGGACTTAATGAATGCAATTGCATTAAATTCATCTATAGTAAATGTAGCTAGAATACTAGGCCCTGCTTTGTCAGGGGTTATAATGGTGTATTTAGGACCAGCATTTTGTTTCTTTTTAAATGGAATTAGTTTTATAGCGGTTATTATTGGACTTTTCAAGATAAAGGTAAGGGGCGCAGTTGTAAGAACAGTTAGAGGCAAGGTGACTACGGATATTGTTGAGGGGCTAAAATATATTGCAGCTAACAGAGTGCTTTTAGGAGCAGTGCTGTCTATGTTTGTAGTGGGAACCTTCTCTATAAATTCAGATGTTATTATTCCAGTAATGGCTAAGGAAGTTCTTCATCAACAAGCTGGAGGCTATGGTTTGTTACTGTCAGCCATGGCTGTAGGCTCCTTTATTGCCGCCGTAACTGTTGCTGCTAAGTCTAAAAAAGGGCCTAACAGAAAGTTTTTGATTGCCTGTTCAATTTTAGTATCACTGTCACAGATGATTATTATATTTATTCACTCATATCTGCTTACGGTTATAGCCTTAGTTTTTGTTGGATTTTTTACAATTAGCTTTACCACAACAGTTAATTCAACAATTCAATTAAACTCTAGTAGTGAATATAGAGGAAGAGTAGTTAGTGTGTATATGCTTGCGTTTAATGGAACTACTCCTATTGGGAATTTGTTTGCAGGTGATATTACAGAAAGGTTTGGGGCAAATGCAGGGTTCTTTGGCTGTGGAGCAGTAACCTTGATATTAATGGCGATTGTTTTAGTATTTATGAGACATAAGACCATAAAAATAAATAGAAGTAATAATGTTATTAGCAGGTGAGTCTTAGGATTCGCCTTTTGTACTTTATATGAATTACTTAGCAAAGCGAAAGGCAGTAAACGTGGGCACATTGACTGGTAGGATTGCTACTAAATGATTCTCTTTAAATACATCAGGTAAAATGAGGAGTATTAGGTGATGATATCTATATAAATACAGAAAGATACTAGATAGAGTATACCCCACATCGGTTAGTGAATGGAAGCTCGATCTGAGATCGAGAGAGAGGATTTGTGTATAGGTTAGTGAATGGACGCTCGACCTAAGGTCGAGAGGGCCTACTAGGTGATGATATCTCTAAAAATATATAATGGAAATAGATAAGGTATACCCCACATAGGTTAGTGAATGGAAGCCCAATCTGAGATTGGGAGGGATGATTTGTGTAAGTAATATCTCTGAAATTACAGAATGATAATAGATAAAGTATGCCCCATATAGGTTAGTGAATGGACGCTCGACCTAAGGTCGAGAGGGCCTACTTGTGTATAACTCTGTGCATAACTGTGAAAAAATGTGGATAAGTTGTTAGCTTTATTGAATTTTGGTGGATAACTTTATATATACAGTAATTAAAAGTGGTTTACTATTGCATAAATACTCCTAGTAGATATAAACTAAGAGTATCGAATTTGAAAGTAAGATTTTGTAGTAATAGGAGAGAAATGAATGGATTATACTTTAATAGCAACTACTACCTTTGGTATAGAAGCAATTACAGCTAAGGAATTAAGGGATTTAGGTTATGAAGATTTAAAGGTGGAGGATGGTAAGGTAACCTTCACAGGAGATGAAATGGATATAGTCATCACAAATACTTGGCTGAGAACGGCAGATAGAATTTTAATTAAGATGGCAGAATTTAAAGCTGAATCCTTTGAGGAATTATTTCAAGGAACTTTAGCTGTTCCATGGGGAGATTTGATTCCTATCCACGGAAATATGCATGTGGTTGGTAAATCAATAAAATCAAAGCTGTTTAGTGTTCCTGATTGCCAATCTATAGTGAAAAAGGCTGTAGTTGAGGCCATGAAGAAAAAATATAGGAGAGACAGGTTTGCAGAGAATGGACCCACCTATAAGATAGAGGTAGCACTTTTAAAGGATATAGTTACCTTAACTGTGGATACAACTGGTCCAGGATTACATAGAAGAGGTTATAGAGAAAACTCAGGAAGAGCTCCACTGAAGGAAACTCTTGCTGCAGCTCTAGTACTTATAAGTAAATGGGATCCATCAAAGACTCTTGCAGATATCTGCTGTGGTTCAGGTACTATTCCGATAGAAGCAGCCATGATAGGCAAGAACATAGCTCCTGGACTCAACAGAAGCTTTGTTTCTGAGCAGTGGCCTAGTATGGATTCAGAGTTATGGGAGCAGGTGCGGGAAGGTGCTAGAAAGTCTATTAACAAAGAGGAGTTTAGAATACTAGCTTCAGATATAGATACCTGGGTATTAAGAACAGGCAGAGATAATGCTGAAAAGGCTGGAGTTTCAAATTATATATCTTTTCAGAAGCTTCCCCTTCAAGAGTTTTCTTCTAAGAAGAAAGCTGGTTTTATAATCTGTAATCCGCCTTATGGTGAAAGATTAGGTGAAGAAAAAGAAGTAGAATGCCTTTATAAGGATATGGGTAAGGTATACTCCGAGCTAAATGATTGGTCTTTCTTTGTTTTAACACCACATAAGGATTTTCAAACTTTGTTTGGTAAGAAGTCGGATAAAAATAGAAAATTATATAATGGTAGAATTCAATGCTATTATCATCAATATTTTGGTTCTCAAAAATAGAATATTCTGTAGATTTTATAGACTGTTTTAAGACAGTCTATTTTTTATGCCTTGATGATATGTTATATTTAGTATTAGGTAGATTTGTAGAATAATCGGAGGAAAAACAAATGACAAGATTATATATAACAAGGCATGGACAAACTGAGTGGAATATTGAAGGACGTATGCAGGGAAGTTTAAATTCATCACTAACAGAAGTTGGAGTGAAACAAGCCATACAGCTGGGAAAAAGGCTTGAAAACACAAATATTGATATAGCATATTCCAGCTCCAGCGGCAGAGCTTTGCATAGTGCAGAATTAATAGTTGGCGATAGAGATATTAATATAATACCAGTAGATGATTTAAAGGAAATGAATTTAGGAATTTGGGAAGGACAAACCTTTAAGGTTGTTGAAGAAAAGCATAAGGAACAGTTCGATACCTTTTGGAACACACCCCATCTGCTTAAGGAATTTCCAGGAGAGAGTTTTGAAGAGTTTAAAGCTAGAACCGTTGGAGCTGCCAAGAGGATAATTGAAGACAATAAGGGTAAAGATGTTTTGATTGTGGCTCATGCTTTGGTTGTAAAGTTTTTAATGAATCATTTTGAAAATATACCTTTGGAGAAGGCTTTTGACGATAGAATTATTAACTCAACCAGCCTTAGTATAGTAGAAGTTAAAGGTAATGAGTATAATATAGTTAAATACAATAATACAGAACACTATGAGATAGAACTTTAAGGTGTGGAGTTAATTTACAGACATACAGGATATAGTATAAAATTATATTATGTCTAAAGAAGTTGGAGTGATAAGAATGAAGGGTAAATTTCAGTTAGATAACCAAAAAAGAAAAAATATGATTTCGGCAATAAAACGGTATTTCTATGAAGAAAGAGATGAAGAAATGGGTGATTTAGCAGCTTCCATGTTTCTTGATTTTTTTACTGAGGAATTGGCAGCAGAGTTTTATAACCAAGGTATTGAAGATTGCTATAGTTACATGAATGATAGACTCAGCGATATGTTAGGACTTCAAAAATAGTTTCGATAATAAACAGAGAATATTATAATGCAAAGGTGGTATTAAGAATGAAGGCACTAGTAATGGGAGGAACAGAATTTGTAAGCAGCTCCATGGCAAAATATTTAATATCAATGGGATATGTTGTAGACATATTTACAAGAGGTATGAAGCCTGTTAATTACAGCGGTGTTAGAAGACATTTAAAAGGTGATAGAAAATCAATTGAGAGTTTAAAGGAAAACTTATCAGGTGAGGCATATGATTATGTGTTTGATATTTCTGCCTACACCAAGGAAGATGTAGAGGAGTTTACAGAAGTATTAAACAAGGATAATCTAAAAAGATATGTATTCTGCAGCTCTGGTTCAGTATATAAACCTACAAAAGAGATTGCTTCAGAAGAATTCGAAAGAGGAGAAAATGAAAACTGGGGCGACTATGGTTTAGATAAGAAAAAAGCAGAAGATTATCTATTAAATTTATATGAAAAGAGTAAGTTTCCGGTGACAATTTTTAGACCAACATATATTTATGGAGAAGGAAATAACCTATATAGAGAAGGCTTTTTCTTTGATAGGATATCAAGCGGTGAAGATATTGCGATACCTGAGGGTGATGCAGCTAATCAATTTGTTTACATTAGTGACATAGTAAAGTGCTTTGAAGGTGCAGTACATAATGATAAAGCTATAGGGCAGGCTTATAATATTACTCACCCTGAAATCGTAAGCTGGGAGTATTTAGCTCAGGCTGCTATGGAAGCGGTAGGTACTGGTGTTAATGTAAAAAGAATTAAAGAAACTAAATATAACATTACCACAAGAGAGTATTTCCCTTTTAGAAATGTTACATATCTATTAGATGTTAAAAAACTAAAGGAAGATGGATTGTGCGCTCCTGAAATAAGCTTATGTGATGGCTTAAGGAAAGCATACGAATGGTATAGCAAAGCAAAACCACGGCTAAAGGACGCAAGAATGGATAAAGTTGATTTTGTATTAACCTTAGCTGATTAATATTTTTGGGAGGAAAATATGCAGGGGGTAAGGTATTATTTTAATGGTTCTAATGAAAATATTGAAATAAAAGAATGCAGCTCTGCATTACATTCCACCAAGGCACATTTTCATGATGAGATTTCAGTGGGATTAATTGAGCGGGGAGAATGCAGGTCTAAAATAGGGGGAGTCTCTTATGAATTTAAGGATAAGACTCTTCTGGTAATCCCTCCTGAAATTGTTCACAATTGTAGTCCATATGATATAGGACAGTGGGATTTTAAAATGCTGTATATAAATAGTCAGTGGTTTGAGGACTCTTTTGGAGTAGACACCACTAAACTATCAGTTTTTTGTAAGAGGCTGGATAACGGTTCCTTTGCCCAAATTGCTGAGATATTTGAAAATATGAATGAATATAGAAGCTCTCTTGAAGATGAAGCTGAGTTTTTGATGAAGCTATCTAATGTAATGTCTATGAATAAAGTGGATAGAGAAAAAGATGTTACCCAAGGTATGAGAAAGCTTAGAGAATATATACATTCAAACTATTTGCAAGGCTTAATGTTGGAAGACCTGGAGAGGGTATCGGGACTCAGCAAGTATTGTTTAATGAGGGAGTATAAAAAACATTATGGTATGTCGCCTCATCAATATATTACAGCACTTCGTATAAATCATTCAAAAGCTATAATGAAAAAAGATATAAGTATATTAGAGGCAGCCCTACAATCTGGGTTTTATGATCAAAGTCATTTTACAAAGAGTTTTAAGAAGTATTTGGGCTTAACGCCTTTAGCGTATAAAAACAGCATAAAGCTGTAGCTGCAATTTTTTACAATACATCCTTTCCATTTATGATGTATTATTAATATCGATGGGAGGGAGAATACATGAAAAAACAAACAATGACAGGTCATGTTCTAGCATTTATAACAATCTTTATATGGGGAACCACATTTGCAGCAACAAAAATATTACTAAAAGCGTTCACTCCTGAGGAAATATTATTTTATAGGTTCTTGATTGCTTGTTTAATTTTAGTATTTGTTTATCCAAAGAGGCATGGATTTCTTGGAATAAAAGAAGAACTATTATTTTTTGCATTAGGGCTTACTGGTGTGACTTTATATTTCTTTATGGAGAATCTGGCTTTACAATATACTCTGGCTACTAATGTAGGGCTTATATCCTCTTCTGTTCCTATATTTACAGCCCTTATAGCTCATTTCAGTACTAGGGATGAAAAGTTTTCTGTGGATTTAATATTTGGATTTATAGCAGCAATGGCAGGGATTTTTATAATAATCTACAATGGTCGAGTATTAAAATTAAATCCTAGCGGCGATATATTGGCGGTTATGTCAGCTGTAGTGTTTGCAATATATTCGGTACTTTTAAAAAAGGTTGACAGCAAGTATAAACAAGCCTTTGTGGTAAAAAAGACCTTCTTTTATGGTTTTATATGCATAATACCAATAACCCTAGTGTCTGGGTTAAAGCTGCAGAAATTAGCTTATATAAACTACAACATAGTATTTAATATTCTCTTTTTAGCAGTTTGCGCTTCAGTGATGTGTTTTATAATGTGGAATAAGGCGGTCAGCGTAATTGGTGCGGTGAGGACTTCAAATTATATATACTTTGTTCCGCTTATAACCATGGCTGCATCTGTAATTGTGTTAAAAGAGCAGGTAAATGCTACTATGATAATTGGAGGAATATTAATTTTTGTCGGAGTATATTTCAATGAAGCCAAACTTGTCAGCAGGTTAAAGTTGAAGTCATTAAGATGGGAGAGGGATTAATGGAATTATTTCAAGTAGATGCATTTACTGATACCCCTTTTGGAGGAAATCCTGCTGGAGTATGTATATTAGAAGAAGCAGGAGATGAACAGTGGATGCAGGCTGTGGCAATGGAGATGAATCTGCCAGAGACTGCATTTTTATATAGGACAGAGTTCGGTTATAATCTTCGTTGGTTTACACCAGATGTGGAGATGGACTTGTGCGGTCATGCCACTTTGGCTGCTGCCCATATTTTGTGGCAGAAAGGTCATTTAGATCCTAGTGAAAGAGCTGTGTTCTTCACTAAGAGCGGAACCTTAACAGCTGATTTAAGGGAAGGTGGATGGATCGAATTAAATTTTCCGGCAGAAGAAGATAAGCCGTGTGAAATACCAGAAAGACTAGTTGAAGCACTAGGTGTTCCAGTAAAATATGTAGGAAAAAATAGATTCGATTATATTATTGAAGTAGAATCAGAGGATATAGTAAGAAAGTTAGAGCCTAACTTTAATCTTTTAAGCAAGATACCTACAAGAGGATTTATTGTTACAAGTTCAGCTCAAACAGAGCCTTATGATTTTGTAAGTAGATTTTTCGCACCAGGGGATGGAACAAATGAAGATCCTGTTACTGGTTCAGCGCACTGTTGTCTTGCACCATATTGGAAGAGAAAGCTTGGCAAAAATGAGTTTATGGCATATCAGGCTTCCAAGAGAGGCGGAATTTTAAGAAATGTAGTACAGGGTGACCGTGTATTATTAATTGGTCAGGCAGTTACAACTATGAGATGCGAGCTGTACACAAATAATCCCTCTCGACCGCAGGTCGAGCGTCCATTCATTAACCTAGGTGGGGAAAGTATTATTTAGCAGTACTCTGTATTTCAAGAGATAATACAATCAAATAAACTCTCTCGACCTCAGGTCGAGCGTTAATTCATTAATTTAGATGGGGGATACAGTATTTAGCAGTACTCTGTATTTCAAAAGATATTACAATCTGAATAATCTCTCTCGACCTCAGGTCGAGCGTTAATTCACTAGCCTAAGTGGGGAAAGTAGTACTTAGCAGAGCTTTGTATTTCAAGAGATAATATTATATAACAAATAAACATAACACTAAACATTACCACATAACAGCATGTAAGGAATAGGTGAAAAGGTTCGATAACTGAAGTGACATGCTTGAAATGTGGGGGAAAATTATGAAGATAAAAAGTAATACAATTATTGCAGTTTTAATAGCTGCCTTAATAATCAGCATAGGAATAAATATTAATAGATTTATTGTGGCAAATAAATATCAGACGCTGTTTGAAGACATTGAATCCTATGAAGCAAATAATTTCAGAGCGGATAATATAGATTTAAAGAATAAGATTAATGAAATACTAAGGAACAATAAGATAAGCATACAAGATGCTGTGGGTCTTGAAAAATATAGTGAGAGATATTCTGCAGATTATTATAAAGTATTTAAAAACTATGACGATCTTAACTCCAAAGTATATGTAGAAAAGGATACCGGCAAAAAAACATTAGATAGCCAAGTAGTTAGTGAAATGACATCTTATCTAGGTAGTTTAGCAGCTAATATTATTGATAGTCATCAGGATGAAATAGAATTACAAGATAGCGATGTTAAGGAGCTTAAACAAATATCAGCTTTATGTAATAAAGTAGATATAACATACATGAAGATTTATACAGATGATGGACTAAAAGAACACAAATCTCCCTCACTGGAATGGAGAGAGTTTTTAGATCAGCTGGGCAATTTAAGAGGGGATTATGTGGAAGTACTCAAATAATCTCTCTCGACCTCAGGTCGAGCGTCCATTCGCTAACCGAGAAGGAGAATACAGTATTTAGTATCACTCTGTATTTGAAGAGATAATACAATCAAAATAATCCGTTTCGGTCTCAGATCGAGTTTTAATTCGCTAACCTAAAAGGAGTAAAGGAGGTTTCTGCAGCTAATGTGTTGCAGAAATTTTTTTACACAATGTATAGTGAATAGTTATCAACAATGTGGATAGATTCAGAAGATAGATGTGGATATACCTATAAAAATGGAGTGGTTTATTGTGGATATTAATTTTATGGAGGAAGCTGTAATAGAAGCAGAAAAGGCAGCGGAACTAGGAGAGGTACCTGTAGGGGCAGTTATTATTAAGAATGGAGAAGTTATTGCTAGGGCACATAATCTAAAGGAAACCCTAAAAGATCCTACTGCTCATGCAGAAATAATAGCTATAAGAAAAGCCTGCGAAGAATTAGATAATTGGAGGCTTAATGGATGTACAATGTATGTAAGCTTAGAACCCTGCCCTATGTGTGCAGCTGCTATTGCTCAAGCTAGAATTTCAAAGCTGCATATAGGAACCTTTGAGCCTGTTGGAGGAGCCTGCGGTTCTGTGATTAATATAGTCCAAAGTGATTATTTAAGATATCATGTAGATGTACAATGGGAGTACAACGAAAGGTGCAGTGATATTATCACAAGCTTCTTTAAAGCCAGAAGAGATTAGATAATAGTATATAAAAATATATATTGAATAAAATATCTCTATGACATAGTAAGCAGTGGAGGAAATAAAGATGAGTGAGCTTATTAATAATAGAGAATATAGGCAGAAGGTGCTAAAGGAACTTATAAAAGACCTTCATGATGGTAAAGACCCAGAAGAAGTAAAGAAGAGATTTGCAGAGGTTTTTGAGGGGGTAGCAGCCTCGGAAATATCTGATTTAGAGCAAAGTCTTGTGGCGGAAGGCATGCCCATAACAGAAATACAAAGATTATGCGATGTGCACGCGTCTTTGTTTAAGGGATCTATAGAAGAAATACACCACCCAGAACATGTGCCAGGTCATCCCTTGCATACCTTTGAAATTGAAAATAAGGAATTAGAAAAGCTAATAAACAACGAAATAAAACCTGCAATAGATTCCTTAAAAGATAAGGATTCTAAGGAGAACTTAAATAAACTAACAGAAAACTTCAATCTATTGTGGGATATAGATAAACACTATAAGAAAAAAGAAAATCTACTATTTCCTTATTTAGAGAAGTACGGCATAACTGCACCTCCAAAGGTTATGTGGGGTGTTGATGATGAAATAAGGGATGCTATAAAGAAAACTAAAAATGCTTTGATAAATTACAAAGGAAATAAGGATGAACTTGTTGGTTTAGCTGAGGAGGCTGTAAATAAGGCGAGTGAAATGATCTTCAAAGAGAGAAATATATTATTCCCTATGTCCATAGATACTTTAAGTCAAGATGAGTGGGTTAAAATTGAACGGGAAAGTGATGAAATTGGATATTGTCTTGCCAGTCCGCAAGCTCAGTGGAGACCTAAGAGAGAGGATGTAGAAGATAAGGAGGAAGGCAGTGCTGTTTCAAAGGGCTTTGTTAGATTTGATACGGGAATACTTACTCCAAAGGAAATAAGTTTATTACTAAATACCTTACCTCTAGATATAACCTTTATCGATAAAGATGATGTAGTGAAATATTTTTCACAGGGAAAAGAGAGGATATTCTCAAGAACAAAGGCTGTTATAGGGCGGACTGTTCAAAACTGTCATCCACCAGCAAGTGTTCACATTGTAGAGAAAATGCTTGAAGATTTTAAGAGCGGCAAAAAAGACAGCGAAGACTTTTGGATCAACATGGGCGGAATGTATGTATACATAAGATATTTTGCAGTAAGAGATGAAAAGGGTGAGTACATAGGTACTCTAGAAGTTACACAAAATATAAAATCAATACAAGAAATAAAAGGTGAAAAAAGATTAGTGGAAGACTAAAAAAATAGAGCAAACCAGTGTCTAGATATTATTATCTAGTGCTGGTTTTTTTCATATATGAGCTTATACAGTGATGTCTTTTAAAAAATTTTATAAATAAGAGTAATGGTAACTTTTGTTACAGAATAAGAGGTTAAATAGTGATAATATTTAGGTAAAAGTTAATAGTTAATAATTAATGGTTAATAATGCTGACTAAATCCTATGATCCTCCACTGTACTCAAATAGAAATATAGTCAGCATTTTAATATATGCTCTGTTTTAATACTTTTAGCCATGTTGTTAGAACAGAGCAAAATATAAAAGGGAGATGGTTTACATGAAGGCCTATGTTGATAAAGACGCTTGTATCGGCTGCGGATTATGCAGTGGTGTTTGCCCAGAGGTTTTTGAGATGGATGATGACGGAAAAGCAAAGGCAATAGAGGAGGAACTTTCAACGGAAGCTGAAGCAGCTGCAAAAGATGCTGAGGATCAATGCCCTGTGAATGCAATTACAGTAGAATAGTTTATAAACACAAGGTTTTCAGAGTCCCTGAAAACCTTGTGTTTTTGAAAACGTTTATCATTGTTCTAAATGGTTATAATAGAGTATAATTATATGGTGTTTCCATAAGGAGAGATGTCCGAGAGGTCGAAGGTGCTTGACTCGAAATCAAGTGCACGGGTCATACCGTGCCGAGGGTTCGAATCCCTCTCTCTCCGCTAGGCGTTATTTATTTCTTGTAAGAAGGTAGAGAAGATTTACCTTCTAATTTTTTATTTGAATATATTGTGATTAAGAGATAATAGTACTGTATAATGCATTATTTTATATTTTTAAAAAAGTAACCGCATACTTTTAAGAGTGCAGTGATTTTGTTAAGAATGTTATTAGGAGTAATAAAACTATATAAGTTTAACAAGTTAACCGCATTTTATTAAGTATGTGGTGAAGTTTTTCAGAAATATTTAGTTACATGGCTAATTTAGTAAAGTTTGTTTTTAAGAAAGACACTGCGAATATTAAAATGTGCGGTGATTTTATTAAATAACTATTATTGAAATTACATCAATAATAGTTTATTATTAAGTTAGTAAAACCACCGCATTTTCAAGTAAATGCGGTATTATTATTAAAGGGGTATATCTATGAATGATAAAATAAAGAAAAGAATTAGAGGTATATTTATAAAAAATAACGGTTATGCGAGAAGTAAGGAATTGGTTCAAAACGGAATTAATCCATACTATATAAACAACTTGGAAAACGAAGGATATATTATAAGAGTTAGTTGGGGACTTTACAAGTGGAACGAGGATGATTTTCAATATACTAATGAGATTTATGAGATTTACAGGATAATTCCCAAAGGTGTTATATGTCTTACATCAGCCTTAGCATTTCATGAACTAACAACATATAACCCATGGCACTACCAAGTTGCTATTGAACGAAACAAAAAGGTTGCTATTCCAGAGTATCCACCAATAAAGCTAGTTTTTTTTACGCAATCTTTTTATGAACTAGGTATAACTGAAGTAAAGAAAGAGGGTCATAAAATTAGAGTATATGACTTGGAAAAAACCATTTGCGATTGTATAAGATACAGAAATAAGATAGGTCCTGAGCTGGTAAAGGAAGGCATGAATGAGTATATGAAAAGGAAAGATAGGAATCTCAGCAAATTAATTATGTATGCTCAAAAATGCAAGGTTGAAAGAAAAGTTAAAGAATATTTAGAGGTACTTATATGACTAAGGAAGTAAAAAATGTAGTTGCATCGGTGAGAGCAAGACTTACCAATATTGCTAGAAGTGAAAAAAGAACTTTGGATTCAATTATGCTCTTATATATGCAAGAAAGACTATTATATAGGATATCCATATCCCAATATGTAGATCAGTTTGTTTTAAAGGGTGGACTACTTATGTTTATATTGACAGATTTTAAGGGTAGGCCAACAAGAGATATGGATTTTCTAGCACAACAAGTTTCAAATGATATGGAACATATGAAGAAAGTATTTACTGAAATTTGTGATATTAAATGTGAAGACGATGGATTAGTATTCATGGCAAAGAGAGTAGAGGTCGAAGAAATTAAAAAAGATGCTGATTACAAAGGGGTACGAGTGAAGGTAGTTTGTCTTTTGGGAAGTGCTAGGAATACTCTTCAATTAGATATTGGGTTTGGCGATACTGTAACTCCTAAACCACAGATAATTGAATGTCCAGTTCTGCTGGATATGAATGCACCTAAAATAAAAATTTATTCATTAGAGTCTATTATTTCGGAGAAGTTTCAGGCTATGATTGTACTATCTATATCAAATAGCAGGATGAAAGATTTTTATGATATTTATACGCTTTTAATAGCAAATGAATTTGATGGAAGAAGTCTACAAGAGGCTGTATTTCGGACATTACAGAGGCGACACACAGCAATAGAAAAACATTTAATCATATTTGAAGATGAATTTATACGAGATGAAAGCAGAAATAAGATGTGGGCTGCATTTTTGAAAAAAATAAATGTTGCTTATATTGAGTTTTCCGAGATAATGAAAAACATAATTAAGTTTCTAAAACCTGTATATGATTCTCTTACCGAGGAGGATGAGTTTTTCATGCAGTGGAATTATACAGAGAGAAAGTGGAATAAGTATACAGATGATAAGTGATCAATGATCAAAATTAATCAAAAACAGGGATGGAAAAAGTATAGTTAGGTTGGACAGGTTAATAAGTCAAGTTAATGAAAAACTGTATTTTCAGTACATTTTGTACACTTGCAGGATAAAGTAAAATAAGAATATAATTAAAAATTATGATTAGGGATATTTAATTCACATAAGGAAAAGCTTACATAGGATATTGGGGGGATAATATGAAGAAGTATAATATGAAGAAGGTAATAAGTATTTCGGTAGTTCTGGGACTAGTTTTAAGTTTCTTTTTAATTAAGTATGATATTGATATAATATACTTTTTGAAGACCATTTTCGTTTTGCTAGTTATATATATAATTGTAATGACCGCTATATTGATGCATAAAGATTTTAAGCGTCAGAAAGATATGTTAAGTAGTGGCAGATATGATGAATTAATTAAATATTATGAGGAGAAACATCAGAAGTTTAATGGAAGAAGGGGATATAAGCAGCAACACCTAATAAATGTGGCTGGCTGCTATCATAGGATTGGGCAGTTTCAGGAAAGTTTAGATTTGCTCTATACAGTAGAAGATAATAAATTGGATAAAAATATGAAGGCTGGATATTATGCATTAGTTTCTTTAAATTTATATTTCTTAGAACGCAACCTAGATAAGGCAGAGGAATTAATTATTAAATCCAGAAAACTATTAGACATGCCTGAGTCAATATTGTTACAAGCTCTTATTTCTATTGAGTTAGATAACAAAGTAGATACTAATAAACTTCTACAAGAGTATCATGAAAAAACAAACAAAAAGAAGTTTATATTTGGAATCTATACTGTTTTATATATAGATGAGTATACTAGAAATGTTTCTGAAAAATTTATGCTTGGCTTGTATTATCAGAAGATAGGGGATAAGGAAAAGGCTAAAAGGTATTTCTCAGAAGCAGCTGAATGCAATTATAAGAATTATTTTTCGGATATAGCGAGAGAGTATACTATAAATCTTAATTAAATTTTTACATATTCGAAATCAAGTGCACAGGTTACACCGTGCTGGGGGATGAGGATCTAAATAACCTTCACCGGGCTACTTGGCAGCGGGAGATGCCACTCTTAAGCAGCCCCAGACCGAATACCTTTCTCTCCGCCAAATACAAGAGGCTCTGGCAGTTTTTGCTAGAGGCTTTTCACGCGGATTTTTGATGAAGCTAGGGTTTATTTTTAGTTAATATAAGACTACATGCTACTGTAATAAGAGTACAAATCAATCCTGTAATGTGGAATGTAGTAGTCAATTGAGGTGTTGCTGAAAGATAGACGTAAGCACTAAGAGCTAAATTTGCTTTGCCGTTTAAAAAGAACGATACGGACAACAGTACAATAAGAAAAACAGCCTGCTGGATGATGGCACCTAAACCATAAAATCTTGCTTTCACAAGCCGCTTCTCATAAGCTGCGATATTTTCCTCAGTTATAATATTATGCGTTGCGTCTTTATTGGCAGAGGTTACGAAAAAGGCAGAAACAGTTATGCCTATAAAATAGCAGTATGGTATCAACATCAATATCATACCAAAGCAACTTCCCAAAAGATAAACAGAGTTCTTAGCTTGAGATGGGGTTTTAAACCCCGCCTCAAGGTTAGAAATCGTTATCCAGGGACGTAGCAGCCGTAATACTCCGCTTATAGAAGCGGGAGTACTACGGCTGGTAGTCATCGGATAAAATTTAAATGGCTCTGTAAGCTTTAATACATTATTCAATTTTTGTGTAAAAAGCATAGAGATAAACATTCCAGCAGTAATTAACGCATAGCTTATCATGACCTTCGTAGACTGACCGATTGCTGTAAAAAAAATCAGGCTGTAGATCGTTAAATAATTCCTTATACCGCCGATTAATAATGTATGTAATGAGCTTTTATTTAGGCTTCTTTTTTGTGGAATATTCAACGCAAAAATGAATATGCACAATACGAGAAACACTAGAAGGATAAAGTATACATTGGCTGTTTGTTTCAAAAAACGTACACCCAGTGCAAAAAGCAGTATAAGCAGTGAAGCAGTGAAATATTTTTTAGAGTTTTTCTTTTTACGGAATATGGGCTGATTTATTAATGAATCGGGTATTTCAAGCTTCCAAATATAAAGACATACAAGCGTGATATAAATAAAAAACAGCAGGAAGATTAAGCTGTAATGAGTATGTCTTATGCTTATTACCACTGCAATAAACACTAATAAAAACAGGTAAGCTTTATTAACAGCCTTTTGATCCGTTGATATATTCAATTCTTTTTGTATGTCAACTATGGTTCTAAAAAGTGCTGGATAGGCTGATAAACCCACACCGATTAGGATTGCGCCAATATCCCATAGAATATGGGACCAGATGCCCGCCATCATGAATATGGAGCCAACGAATGTGAGAATCATCAATCTTTTAACCATGGGATACGGATTTAATAATTCGCCAAAACCCTTAATAGAAAAAATTCCAGCCTTTTCAAAAGCATATAACAGAACAAATGGAAAAATGTAAGAATAATTGCCATAATGGTTGTATATTAGTCCCACAAATATTAAATTTGGTATTATTACAGCTCCTTCTGCTAAAGAAAAAGCCACAAAGGTCAGTTTACGCATATAATTACCTCATATCATAACAGGAATAATATTTATTTTGGAAACTACAATATAAAAAGACTTAAAGTTTTGCTTATACTATTATGTGCATAAATACAATTAAATAAATAGTGAAAGTGCTAACTATTGTTACAGATTCATTAATTATTTAGTGCTAATATTTAGGTGAGAGGTAAGAGATAATAGGTAAGAGTTAATAGTTCTTAGTTCTTAGTTAATAGTTTTTACTTATTCTACTGTACTCAAATTAGAAATATAATTGGCATTTTTATATATGCCCTGTAACTGCAATCGCTGAAGAATAATTATTAATCCCAAGTTTTTCGGTAATCACTGAAAAACTTGCGCTTTTTTTGAAACTGACTTTTTTGAATAAAAAGGTAATACTATAGTATAATTATATGGTATATATATGGAGAGATGTCCGAGAGGTCGAAGGTGCTTGACTCGAAATCAAGTGCACGGGTCATACCGTGCCGTGGGGTTGAAGGTCTAAATGACCGAGAGCTAGCTACTTGGCAGCAGTAGCTGCTACTCTTAAGTAGCCCCGGAACGAATCCCCCTCTCTCCGCCATTAAAATGAGCAGACAATATCTGCTCATTTTTCTTTTCTCGCGAAAATTTATTTAATGCTTAGGATTAAATAAGTGTGATTCCAGTACAATTTTATGGATGTTGATGTTATTTTAGATTATATGTAATTATGGTACAATGTGGATATGGGTGAGAATAATGAATACGTATTATTTTAATAAACCAGAGGAAAGTGACAGCAAATATTATATTAAGAATATAAAAATATAAAACTTCAATATATTGTTGTTTTTGTGAGGTGGAGACATGAAAAGAGGAGAAATCAAGGAATTGGTTAAAAGTGCATCAGAAAATATCAATGTTATTAATGCGTATTTTTGTTATGCTTCAGTTTATTATAATTTAATCCCGTTGACTATAAACGATAAACTGTTTCTAGCAATTAATGAATATGATTTCATTTTTGATGGGTTTAGTATATATAGATTTAAAGATTTGATAAAGGTAAAGATAAAGAATGATATGTGCGATAAAATTCTAAAATATGAAGGGTTAACAACAGATATTGCTGTTCCCAATGTTGATATCACTGACTGGAAATCTGTATTTGAAAGTCTAAAGAAAATGAAAAGAAATATTATTGTAGAAAAGAAAAGTATTGATGATGAGGATTCTGAATTTGTTATAGGAAGGATTGAAAAAATCTATAAGAACTTTGCTTATATTTGGAATTTTGATGCTGATGGTATTTGGAATGATAGCCCTATAAAAGTTCCATATTCACAAATTACAAACATAACTTTCGGCAGTAGGTATGTTGATACATTTTCAAAATACTTAGATGAACCGCCATTTAATGATTAAAATAAATGTATTTATTTTTAGAGGTATATGAGATGAAGAAGTCTGAAAAAGTAATTTCATTTTATTAAAGTTATTTTTCAAAAACGGTTAGCATAACTACTAATTTATAAGTTTTCAAAATTTAAGTTTTAACAAGAACGAGAGGATAAATTGGTATGAATAAAAATTGCAAACAAGTGATAGAAGAACAACAGGCTATATGCAATAAATATGGGTCTGAATTTGTAGAGAGTAGAGATGATTTTAAATTAGGAATTGCATTAAATGTAAAAGAAAACATAATGCCTATCAATGGTCTACGATGCCAACTGGAAGGGAACACTACAGGTTGGTATATATGGGCGGGGGAAGAATTTTCGCAAGACCAGGATTTCTTTGTACCATTACATGTATCTCATTTAGACGATTGGAATCCTAATATAAAAAAGTATCTTGGGTTAGCACCAGGATGGAGATTTTTAATTGCTGGAGAGTATGAAGATGTTTGGTATGACCCTCAGCTGTTGGAGATAGGGGAGTAGTGGGATGAAGTTTGAGATTAAACCATATATAGGAACAGAACCAATTTTATTCGGTATGACAAGTGAGCAAATTGAGAATGATTGCGGTTTTACATCACATAAATTTGGAATAGGCATTTATGCTCCATTTGCACAGGATAAACCAGGCGAGCCAGTAGAAGGTGTTATTGTTTTTGCAAAGGGTTATTATGATTAAGAAAACATATTACATAAATAAATGATATATAAATTGAGGGGATATTGGATGGGTGTAATTCTTTGTGGAAGACATGGAAGAAGTGGCATTACTGGTACTTGTATTCATGTACATACCGCAATACAGAATAAAGAAAGTATTAAAACTATCCGTTTAAGAATGAAATTTGACGGAGCAAAGTTCGAACTTATACATTGGGTATGTCCTATTTGTGATGGATTGTATAAGGATATAACGTCAGAAGATGAATTTAGCGTGTTTTTGACTTCTATGAAAGCTTGTTGTGGTGGTTGTTTTGACGAATGGATGCAGTTTGACAACAAAGATATTTACTAATTTCAGAGTATCATTATATAATTACATTAAAATGTTTATGGCTATTACAGCAGAGCAAAAATAGGGGTGGAATAGTATGCTTGTACAGGAAAGGCATTTAAAAATACTGGATTTATTGGAAAAGGAGAAGAGTGTTAAGGTATCCTATCTTATGAAGCTTTTTAATATATCAATTGAAACAGTAAGGCGAGATTTGGAGTATCTTGAGAAGGAAGGATATCTGAAAAGGGTGTATGGCGGGGCAGTACTTGAGAAGGTAGGCATAAATGAAGTTAATTTCACCGTAAGAGAAACAGAACATATTAATGAAAAAGCAGAAATAAGTGAAATTGCAGCACGATATGTATCCGAGGGTCAAGCCATTGCTTTTGATGTGAGCACTACTAACACGGAAGTGGCTAAAGCCATAAAGAAAAAGATAAGAAAGCTTACAGTTATAACAAATTCCATAGCTATAGCAGAAGAACTTTCAGATATGCAGGAATATACCATAATTTTGGCCGGAGGAGTAATAAAAAAAGAGGAACGCTGCATTGTTGGTGCTATGGCAGAGGAATTCATACAGCAGTTTCACATAGATATAGCCTTTGCAAGCTGCAGCGGTATATCTATCAGTGCAGGCATAACCGATTATGGAATAGGGGAAGTAGGAATAAAGAAAGCTATGATGAAATGTGCTCAGGAGACTATTGTAGTAGCGGACAGTACTAAGTTTGGTGTTGTGTCACTGCTGAACGTATGTAGCTTTGATAAAGTAAATATGATTATTACCGATTCCAATCTTAATTCTAAGGTTAAAGAGAAGTATATGAACTTGGGAGTGGAAATTATAAATAATTAGAGAGTCAGGTGCTGGATGAAAGCTGGTACCTGACTTTTCTTTTGAAAAAAAATGTGGCTTTATGTGTATTTGGTAAGATATTATGTGGAATTGTGTGTATTTTAACCTAGTGTTTACACAACCATAACAAGATTAATTAATAGAATAGCTATAATAGAGTTATCAGGTGGAAAAAAAGAGAGGAGTTCATTTTGAGTATGGAAATAAGAGAACGTGAAGTATGCCATGAGAAGAAAACTGTGAGCTCAAAAAGGAGTAAGAACAATGTTCTCTCATTGGTAAAAACAAAATTTAAAAAGTCTCAAGGTATAGCTGCTCTGCTGTTCATTTTACCGGGTTTTATACCGTTAGCAGCTTTTTGGATATGGCCAATGCTTTATTCTACATATTTAAGCTTCACAGATTGGGATTTTATGAGCCCGGAATACAAGATAGTAGGTTTAAAAAACTATACGGCTTTGTTTAGCAGTAAGGACTTTTATAAGGTTCTGGGGAATACAGCATATTTTACTGTGGGAACCTTAATACCAACTATAGTGGGAGGATTCTTATTGGCAATGCTGCTTAATAAAAAGTTAAAGGGAATGGGGATTTTCAGAACCATAATATTTTCCCCCTGGGTAACACCAACTGTAGCAGTATCTATTGTATGGTCTTGGATTTTTGAACCGCGAGTGGGACTTGCGAACTACATTTTGAAAATAATGCATTTGCCTAAGCTGCAGTGGGCAGAAAGTCCAAGTTTAGCAATGGTAGTTATAATTGTAGTGACAGTATGGAAGGGTATAGGATGGACAATGGTATTCTATCTTGAGGCCATTCAAAAAGTACCTAAAGAATTGTACGAGGCAAGTTATATAGATGGGGCTTCAAGGTGGCAAAAGATTAAAAGTATTACAATGCCATTAATTTCTCCCACAACATTCTTTTTGATAATAATAAATGTTATAAATTCACTGCAGGCCTATGACCAGATACAGGTTATAACACAGGGAGGCCCTGCAGGTAGCACAAGGACAATTCTCTATATGTATTATCAGGCTGCTTTTGAAAGTTATAATATGGGACAGGCTACTGCTGTGGCAACCTTCCTGGTTATTCTAACAGCTATACTGAGCTTGATTCAATTTATTGCATCAAAGAAATGGGTTTATTATCAATAGGAGGTGGCTATATGAGCGATGTAAGTATTATTATACGGAATAAAAAAAGAACAAATGGCAGCAACATAATCAGATATGCTTTACTTTGTATATTCAGCTTTATTATTGCCTTTCCCTTCATTTGGCTGCTTATCAGTTCCATTAAAACAAAAGATGAGATATGGAACTTTCCACCTACTTTGTGGCCAAAGCATCCTCAATGGAGCAATTTTACCGAGGTCTTTAGAGCAGCACCTTTTGGATTATATATATTTAATTCAACGTTTACAGCTCTATGTATAGTGGCAGTTCAGCTTGTGACCTCGGCAGCTATGGCCTATGCCTTCACTCAGCTGAATTTTAAGGGAAAGAAAGTGCTGTTTTCTGTGGTTATGGCCACTTATATGCTGCCTGCTGCAGCAACCTATGTGCCAAGCTACATATTGCTTTCGAAGATGGATATGCTTGATACCTACAAGGGTATAATCATATCAAATATGGTAAATGTATTCGGAATTTTTTTAATCAGAACAGCTTTTATGCAGGTTAGAAAAGAAATGATAGAAGCAGCAAGGGTAGATGGAGCAGGACATTTTAAAATTTTGACCCATATACTTTTTCCAATGTGCAAGTCTTCCTTTGTTACACTGGGATTGCTGAGTTTTATCAGCAATTACAACAATTATCTCTGGCCTTCATTAATAGTGAAGGATGCAAAGCATTATCTTATAACTGTAGGCCTGAGGCAGTTCTTTATACAGGGTGGTGCTTATGGTATGAAATGGCCTCAAATTATGGCGGGTAGTGCTATAGCAGTTATTCCCTTGATGTTAATATTCTTTATAACACAGAAATGGTTTATGAAAAGCATCGGAGACACGGGAGTAAAAGGTTAATGTTTAAAAAAATATATATAAATTACGCTTTTTAATAAGAGGAGGAGTAAATTGTGAGTAAAAAAATAATAGCTTTATTGCTGGCTGCGGTTTCAGTCACAGGTCTATTATCAGGGTGTGCATCCCCAAGTACCAAGGCTAATGTCCAGGGAACCGGTAAACCAGTAGAAATTGAATTCTGGTATGGTTTAGGAGGGAAATTAGGCGAAAACATGCAACAGAAAATAAAAGATTTCAATAACTCTCAAAAGGAAGTAGTTGTAAAGGGTGTAGCTCAAGGGAGCTACGATGAGACTTATCAGGCTCTTCAGGCTGCAATTGCCGCGAATAAAGCTCCGGCAGCAGTGTTGCTTAAAAATGATCAAATGACAGCATTGGCAAATAAAAAAGTACTTGCGCCTTTAGACGATTTTATTTCGAAGGATAGCAGCTTTAAGCCGGATGACTTTGTTACCTCTTTCTATAATCAAGGTAAACTTGGCGGTAAGTTATATTCACTACCGATGTATGGTACAACACAAGTAATATATTACAGAAAGGACTTTTTAGCTGCTGCTCAGGTTAAGCCCGAAGAACTAAAGACATGGGAGGATGTGTATGCAGCAGCAAAGAAGCTTACAAAAACTAACGGTAAGGATGTAAGTGTATATGGCTTTGAACCTATGTGGGGACCAGATAACCTTATGGATATGGCGCTAAGTAAAGGAGCAAAAATACTTAGTGATGATAAGAAAACAGTAACAATAGACTCACAGGAGTGGGTAGATGCTTGGGAAGCTGCAAGAAAAGCAATATTTGATGATAAAACTATGAGAATTCATTCAGGTGGACAGGGATGGGAATATTGGTATGCAACTATTGACGATGTTATGAAGGATAGAGCAGCTGGATACCTAGGCTCCAGCGGAGACCAAGGTGATCTTGATTTCAGTAAGATTGTAGCAGCTCCTCAGCCAGGTTGGAACGGTCATGCTGCTGCTCCCGTTGCAAGTGCCCAAACTATAAGCATTCCAGCAATAACTGATAAAGACAAGCAACAAGCCGCTTTCAAGTGGATGAAGTATTTCACAAGTGCTGAGGTTACTGCGGATTGGTCAATGAAATCTGGCTATATAGCAGTTAGAAAATCTGCAGCAGAGGTTCCTGCGTATAAAGAATTCGCTAGCACACATCCACAGGCATTAGTACCATTGAAACAGGCAAATACAGCATCACCAAGCTTTATTGATCCTACAGGGGGAAAGATTTACGATGCTCTTAAGAAGGCAGCTGATAAGGTTGAAATTGAAAATGTTCCTGCAGCACAGGCGCTAAAGGATGCTAAAAAAGAAGCGCAGGCAGCATTGGATGCGGTTGCAAAATAATATGTTTGTTAAGTTTAGTGGAAATATAGGCAGTGGTGAAAAGCTGCCTCTTCAAATCCATAGATTTACAATTTTAAAGCCTTTAAGCTGTCTGCAAATAAACATTAGTACAAGTAATAAGAGTTGGATGCAAGTATTTTTGTGGGATAACAATAATAAATTAAGGCTCCAACTGCTGCATTTGGACGTAGAGAGTGCAGCAATTATACACGAAAAGTCAGAAAAATCTCATCCCTGTGCCATACCGGGAATTTTGATGCCTGGAGAATACACTCTGGAGCTTATGTGTGCTTCACAGGAGCTGATTGAATATGATTTTGAGATAACCGATAATGTAAAGCCTCAGGAAAATGAAGAAACTATGGAAGTATGGGGTGATGGGAACTCTGAAAGTCCATTGCTATATTTGAATGCCTATGATTTTTCCAAGAAAATGGAAAAGGGCTTGCGTTGGTATAAAGGAGATTTTCATACCCATACAACGCTTTCAGATGGAAAGATGACCTTGCAAAAGGGCACAGAAAAGGCCAGCAGCTTGGGACTGGACTTCTTTGTGGCTACGGACCATAATATCCTGCCTTGCCAGTGGCATAAAACCGATATTTTGGTTATTCCGGGAATTGAAATAACAGCCATGGCTGGCCATTTTAATGCTATCGGGTTGAAACAGTGGATAGATTTTAGAATAAACTCTGAAGATGGTGGACTCACTACAGAGAAGGGCATGAATAGATTGATGAGGCAGGCAAAAGAAAAGGGTGCTCTATGTTCTGTAAATCATCCGGAGTTGTATCCATGGCAGTGGCTGTTTGAAAAAACTCTTCTTGAAAATATAGATACCCTTGAGATTATAAATGATCCTACCTATCCGCAAAACAAGGAGGCTTCAGAGAAGGCCTTAAAGCTTTGGACACTGCTTTGGAAGGAAGGTTATAAAATATGGGGAATTGGAGGAAGCGATTCTCATCTTCTTCCCACAGAAAATTACGACGGCTCAGATAAGCCGTCATTGATTGGAGATCCCGGTACCTATGTTCTTGCAGATGGACTATCTGCGGAAGAAATAATTGAGGGAGTCTCAAAAGGGAGGGTATATGTGAGCCGGGAAGTAGAAATGGATATCGAGATAAATTGCGGCGGTGAGAATTACTATTTAGGAAGCGATTTAACCGAGCTCTTCACCTCGGAACAAATGGAAAAAGTCATAACCTATAGGGTAAGCTTTAATGGCCCTGAAGAAGAATATATACTGAGTGTTATAGAAAATGGACGTGTGATTGAAAGTAAATGTATAGATAACGGAAAAAGCTGTGATATAAATCTTATTTGGAAGGGTACGGGCTATGTATGGAACAGGCTTGAGCTCAGGAAAAAGAATGGTGATTTGCTTCTCTTTACAAATCCAATTTTTAAGGGCGAGGTTGAACATAAAATATTTACATGGGGACAGTTAATAGAATTGTCAGGAGGACATTAGATGAAAGAAATTAAAGGTATATTGTTTGATAAAGATGGAACTTTGCTGGATTTCAATTCAATGTGGGTTCCGGTAGCTCAAGGGCTTATAGAAGAGCTGCTTTATGATTTAGGAATAGGGGAAGAGCAGAACATGAGGAAGAAGCTTTTGAAGTCCATAGGGGTAAGCGGTGATAAAGTAGAGCCTATGGGGACGTTGGCATGGGGAACGGTGAGAGATGTTGCTAATCAATTGAAAGCTGCTCTCGAAGAAGAAAATGTGGACAAATCCCTATTAAAAAACATTGAAGCTGTAATAGAAATTAAAATCAGCAGGCTGTCAAGAGAAAAGTCTTCACTTATAAGACCCATAGGAGATTTAGTGAAGCTGTTTCATAAGCTCAAAGCTTTGGGAATCCGCATAGGTCTGGCCACTTCTGATACCTATGAATCCGCAAGGCTCTGTTTGAAGATACTCAAGATAGAGGAATATTTTGATTTTGTAGGTGCAGACGACGGTATACTAAAATCAAAGCCGAACCCGGATTTATTATATAAATTCTGTGAAGTATGTAATCTTAAGCCCCATGAAGTAGCGGTGGTTGGAGATACTGAGGTTGATATTGCCCTTGCCAATAATGGCAATGCCGCTTTAGCCATTGCTGTATTATCTGGGGCAAACGGTATAAACTCAGTATCCCGTAAGGCAGATTTCATTTTGAACTCCATTCATGAGATAATAGACGGAAACGAAAGGTTTGTTTGGTGTAAGTAATGGAGAGGAAAAGAACGGCATCGGAATTCTTTCTTGCGGCATCAGTTTTAATATGGGGATTTTCATTCATAAGCATTAAGGTATGTGCTGAGGCCATACCTATTGCTTTTCTTTCATTTATAAGATTTTTACTGGCTGCAGTAGTTTTGATAATAATGTGTGCTGTCACAGATACCAGGGAGAAATTGCAGAAAAGACACATATTAAGGATGGCTGTCTCAGGAGTAATGGGTATAACTCTTTATTATTTTTTCGAAGGCATCGGAATAAAGGGGATTTCAGCCTCATCTGTATCAATAATAAATGCCACTATTCCTTTATTTACCCTGATGGCAGAGGCAATTGTGTATGGTTTAAGAATAAGACTTGCTCATATAGCTGCCCTGATAATATCAATTCTTGGCATAGGGTTCATAGTAGGCCTCAATTTAAAACAATTGATGCAATCTGGCCATTTGAAAGGATATCTCTTTATACTGCTGTCAGTGCTTTGCTGGGTGGCATACACCTTAATAACCAAATCACTTTTCAAAAACTATTCAGAAATCACTATTACCACTTATCAAACTATAATAGGAGCCATAGCTTTTATACCTTTTATCTTCACTGAACATATACCAGCAGGAAGCTTTAACGGAAGCATAATATGTAATGTAATATTTTTAGGTATATTTTCTTCAGCTCTGGCTTATTACTTTTTTGCCGTAGCCATTAAAAACATTGGAAGCGTTAAAAGCTCTATGGGCTTAAATATAGTCCCCATAATTACAATCATAGGAAGCCAGATTATTTTAAGAGAAAATATAACTCTCAATATACTTGTGGGTAGTCTACTTATTTTAATGTCAATGAAAATAACTCAACGTGTATTTTAGATTAGTTACAATTGCCGTAATTCAATCCAGCATATGAAGCCCTATCTGAAAATAAAAAAGAACACTTTCATTGGCCACTAAAGATTTGTTTAATAGAAGTTCCAGAAGCAATTTATGCGGTATTTACAACTTCACCAGTTAATGCAGGTACTGAAGCTGAAAATAATGAATTTACAAACGTGATTAAACTAACTTTGAAATATATATTTGAAAAGTGGTTTAAAGATAGTGGATATATATTTGATGAAACAAAATTAGACTTTGAATATTATGATGAAAGGTGCCGTCCAACTATAGGCACTGTAATGGATATTTATGTACCAGTATTAAAAAAGAGCGTTTAAACTTCCATACAGAGGTTATTACCAGTGTTCCATAACATTAAGATTAAAAGTCATGAGAGGAATAGGAGAACTCTTGAAGAAGTAACATCAGTAGATCAGGGGGTTGAATGCAAATCTCTTCGTATAAACCAAGGGCGCTGGCAGTTTTTGCTGTAGCCTTTTGCGCTTAATTTTTGATGAAAATGTGGTTTGAGATAATTGTTATGTCGATGTATAGTGTTTTTGATGTTACTGGGAATTATACACAATAAATTTGTTTACAAATAATAGTCAAATGATATAATTATTATAGTATTAATTCTAAGGGTGGATTATAGGGGAGAAAAATAATGATAAAAAAATTATATACACAAGCAGATTTCCTAAATCTAACAAATAATGATATAAGTAAATTAAAAGAGTTATTAGATTTAGATATTCCAGATGAAATAGATGATTATGAATATCTATATGAGAACATTAATATATTAGAAGAAAATTACGAAGCGGACAAAATAATTTCAGAAAAGCTTTTAGCAGGTCAAGTTTCTGTAAAATGGTTTGAATTTAGATATAATGATGATTTTACTAAAGAAATGTTGCGGGAGAGATTGGAAAACAGAGAATTAGGGTATAATGTTGATATAACACAAAGATTAAAGTTAAATATACAGAATGATATAGTTAGTATAATTAAAGAGGGATATGTATATACGATTAGGTTATTTGTTGCAGACGGCTATAAGAGAGTTACCAATGGAATACAGTCAAGAAGAGAACCCATAGTTAAGAGTATAACTGTTAATCTGGATATAGAAAATTGCTGGATAGAGATAAGAACTAATGAAGAAAAGTGTAAAAAAGTAAATAAGATTTTGGAGTCAAGATTAGGTTTAACAAATATATCTGGAATTAGAATTTTGAAAAATTATAATAATAACATAAATAAATTTAAAGATAGCTTAATAAATGGGTTTTATTTAAAGTATAAGGCTATTCCAAGTGAAGAAACAGATTTTACAGAGGAGGATGGAATAGCTATAGCAATTATAGTACGAGCAATTGATGAATATTTTAATGATAAGGATGATAAAAAACTATTAGTTACGTTAGAAAAAATGAATTATGATACTGAGGGATTATCTTTAGGCTCAATACTTTTAGCTGGAATTGATAATGTTGGAGTAAAGATAAGAAACAATAGTGAAAAAGATGCTAGTGAACAATCTCTTTATGCAATCCTTAAAGATAGCTTAATAGAGGATAGTAGTTATATTAGGTTTTCAGCAGTAGAGAATGGTCCAGAGTATACTATGCAAGTTTGTATGAACAGCAATAGTATTGTATTTAGAAGTTCTGTTACAGAAGCAGTAATTTCTTATATAAGGAATAAGATTTTGTGATTTTTAGAAAGTGGGGGGTGAAATATATGGCTAAGTTTAATGCTAATTCAGCAAAAATAGAAGACTATGTTGAAGAAGTAGCTAGAAAGTCTAGGATAAATTCATTTTACCCACAAACGGTAAGTAGAAAACTAAATATACCTATAGATATAGTTCTTATAGAGTTATCAAAGCTAAGTGAAGATGGTAGAATAGACTTGAGATATCAAATCAGATGCTTAGATGATTTAAACACAATTGATGTTGTGGAACAATATTCAGATATATTAGATAAAGAAGTTTTTTGTAATATTTGCGGAGAAAGTATAAAAGTAACCTATAGTAATCTATATCCTGTATTTTATATTAATAAAGAATATAGAGAATATATAAAAAAAAAGTAATAAAGAGTGCGGTAGTGAAGGATAAACCTGATGTATTGGATAGTGACTTAAGGTCATTAGGTGAATTGCTTAATTCACTTAGTCCAAATGAGAAGGTAACCTTAAATTTTTATGGGGGTGTTTCGATGGATATTAAGGATGCACAGTTTAGTGTAAATCAAAGTGTTGGTGGAAATAACTATGGAAGTATAAATGCGTCTGGTGGGAATATTAATTCTGTAAATATGGTGAGCCAAGGAGATAAGGAAGAGTTAATCAATACAATAAATTATCTGAAGACATTCATTATGTCAGAAGAAGCTGATAAAGAAGAAAAAGAATCAGCGTTAGATGACCTAGATACAATACAAGAACAGGTTACTAATGATAAGCCGAAGGGCATAAAAATAAAAAAAGCATATGAAGGGGTTAAAGCGTTCATTTGCAAGATACCAACTGTTGTATCAACAGGAACTCTTGTGGTAACTAAGGTAGAAGAATTATATTCAAGGTTAAAGCCTTTAATAGAAAATTAAAGTTAAGTATTAATATAGTATTTAAATATATGTTATAAATATGAAGCCCTTACTTGTATGAAATTTACAGGCAGGGGCTTACTTATTTTTATAAGGGGATAAGATTATGTATACTCCATCAGAAACTATTATATCACTTTGTGTTACCTATGGAATAATTAGTGAACAGGATGGAAAATGCAAAATAAATAATAAGATATTTGAGTTATATCTATATAATCATATGACAGTGAAAACTATAAGAGAGAATGAATTAATTAAGAGATATAATTTTAGAGATAATTTTATAACGGATAAAAATGAATTAGATTTAAAG
>JAUZPI010000051.1 GCA_030706015.1 Bacillota bacterium | reverse complement strand
TTGGGGCCTATCAGGGCATACTCATTGTCCTTAATCTTAACTACTGCTTTTCCATCTACAAAATCGCTGGCAAATTCATATTGAAGAGGTATTACCTCTTTTCCTTGTCTATCTAAATATCCATAAAGATATTTTCCTTCCTCATTGAAACCCGATGCTAAAGCTCTTCCATTTTTAAAGCTCCCTATAAAATCATAATCCCTTGTATTTAATACTTCTCCCCTTTCATCAATTAATATAGATTTTGCATTGCTTGTAGCTACTGCACGCCCTTCAGAAAATTGATCAATAAAATCGTACTTAGGAACTACAACATAATTTCCAGAGGTATTTATAATACCATAAACATCACTAACACCTACTATAGCAAGTCCATTATCCTGAAAATCAAAAGCATAATCAAAATTAGGTTTAATTACAAAACTTCCTTTATTGTCTATAAACCCCCACTTTACTCCATTTAAAGTTTTTATCTTTGCTGAGTAAGGATTTACCACTCCCGCATTTAATTGATCATCAATTCTTAAACTTTTCTCCAATTTGTTATTTGCTGATAAATACCATACTCCATAATAGTTTTTTAATATTAGTATATATTTTTCTTGCTTCCACTTATAATATGCACATACCTCTGGTAACCCATCTCCATCTATATCTAGTACTTCAATTGCCGCTCTTCTGTAGGGTTTCTCTAATATAATCAATTCTCCCCACGGTGGTATAAAACTTTGAACAATGTCCAATATGCATAAACTTCTCCACACAATAAAACCCTCTTAAAATTTTGCTGTTATAAATATAGTATGATAATATTTTCTAGTGGTGCAGGATATACATATATCTGTTACAATATTCATTATCATAAATTAATCGCAGTACAGCAGCCGTCAAAAATTCTCCGTCTATATTTGTAAATATATTATGAATAGATTATTAGAGAAACTTCTTTAATTCCTCAATGTTTCTTTGTTCAAATTTCAGCAGGTCATTTGCCAATTCAAGTATTTCTTCATCAACTTCTCTATATTCTTTAATTCTCTTTGTAATATCTATAACTCCCATTGTAGCCCCCCGTATAATCAATTGTGCAATATGTGATGGGGATTTATCATTTATGGTATTTAGATTTATCATTATGTACGACTGTATTTTTCTTATTGGACTGTTTTCTTTTGCTTTCCCGCCTTCTTTTTGAATTTTTTCTTCAGCCTTATCATATATTTTCTCATATTCATTAATTTGTGACTGTAACAACTGTTTAAAATTTTCATCTTCTACTTCTCTATATGTCTGTTCCACTGCAATTCTGCCCATTTGAGAATTTTGATGAATGTAATTTAATAGTTCAATATTACTATTCATATCTCCACCTCCAATAGATAATGTATGTAAATTTTCAAGTCATATACGTGTTATTATTTTTAAGCCTTGCACCTCAAAACGGATACATTCAGTGAGGCAGTCAGTAACATGCAGCTGTCTTATACCATATTATAATCTGTAAGCGATTTATATAGCAAAAAGTAATAGGAGGAGGCTTGTTATGTATTGCTGCTACAACAATTATTTTCACCAGTACCCTTACATGCAACGGGGAGCTTATGATTTTCAAAATTACTATTATCCCTACTATTGTCCTTACTATCAAAATTTTTATAACAGGCAAGAAGAAGGTGGATATGAAGTTATTGAAGAATACCCACCAAAATTGCCATCAGGGGCTTATGCAATTAGGGATCCTAGATTCGTACGAAGGGCAGTTGAACATTGCAACGACGTGAGCGAAAATCCTAGGCTTCAGGTAACACTTGACAGTGGTAGAACGTTTACCGTAAGGGATTTTGAAGCAGGACGTGATAGCTTATACGGAATAAATGTAGCAGATGGCGGTGATGAATTACATGAATATACAAAAATATCTGATCTTAAATGTATGAGACGTAGAAGAGTGAGAAACGGAGATTCTTATGAATATCAGTATGAAGAATGTGGCTGTAACGGAAAATTAATGCCTACACTTTATGGCTATAACCCATATCAATTTAATTACGGAACGTATTTTCCTTGGAATCCGGTAAATACGTTTCAAAATTTCGTCGAAAGAGATGAACCGGGGATGGAAGGGCCCCCGATAGAAATGGCTGGATCTGGAGAAGGAAAACCTGATTATACTCCTGTTGAACCAATAGGTCCTAATTATAGACCATTGCAAATAGAAAATATATTAATTAATTGCGAAAGCGGGAGCAGATGGGTTTATATCTGGACTGTGGAAGATACCGAATTTTGGGCAAAGGTTATAAGCCATGAAGATCAGCAATATGTTACCTTGGAAGGTCGTGGGCCTATTTCCTTTAAGCGGATAAGAAAAATAGTATGTTACGAGCAAAAGAAAACAACTGAACTACCCCCAGAAGAAGATGAAGGCGAGGGCGAAGGTGAATATGTTATCGCTAAGCACTTCACTGATAGAAATAGCAGCCGAGCTAAAATGCAAATGCCATACTCTCCATATTTAAATCCATACTATTCGTGCTGTCCATACAATCCAAACTGCCCGACGATATAAACCGCCAGCAAACTCCTAAAATCTAGGTACAAGTAATACGTATATAAATAGTCCGTATAGTGAAAACTAATTCACTATGCGGACTATTTATACATGTATACAAGTGTTGCTCGTAATATGCCTGTCAAGTTTACAGATTCATATACTATCTCTCTTCTCTATTATTCCGACGTGTATACCTCTCTGTCCATACTTTGTTGAATCCCTCATAATCATTGCAATCGAAAACAGCATATATATCGCTTATATTAATAGCCTGGGAAGAAACCCCACCCTGCCTGTCGTCAAACTGTGGGCTAATGCCCCAGTAATACGGGCAGCAGGGATATCGTAAAAATATATTACTAGCTTTCCGTGCCATAGTTTCACTGCTACTTCCGTGTATATAATCTTCCGTGCCTGCAATTCTATCAATTTCGTTTTCAAATTCCGTTAACCTGTTATCTTCCAATGTATCGCCAAGATAATGATTAATTTTTCTATAGTAACCATTATCAAATAATACAGAGGTTATGACACTTGGAAAATCCGTTTTGGATCCATCTATAGTGTTGTACTTGTAATTTTTATATCCGAATTTATCTATTGCGCTGTTTAATTCATCAATCTTCTCCTTAGGAATGGTCCATTCATATCTTCCTGGTTTTGCAACATATTTCTTTCCTTCCCATATGACCTTTCCTGTATCATCTATTTCAATCCGGTATACAGGACAATCTCCAAAGCACATTGTTCTCTCCAAGGTTACTTTCCTGAACATTTATATAATCTCCTATAAAATTGCTTTTCAAATAGGGCGACTCATTATACATTATGACTTTTGTGTGGATTGGTTACACATTACTTTTTTTATTATAAGTATATAGTACGCTTTGATCTTACATCGTAGTCAAGTTTAATTTTTAATCAAATCAAGTATTACTGTTTGCTCATCCAACTTCAATTCTACTCCATACATCTACTGTTAATCCTATTTGCTGATTTCTATATACAGCTTAGTAGTAAATAAATTTAAGAAGATAGAAGTACTTATGAAAATTGTAATAATCAAAGTAACCCAAAAAAATTCTGGTGAAAAAAATGTAAAAAGCAAGTAATCATCTATATCAAATATATATTTAAAAAGAATATCTGAATAAAAAACAAAATACCAAAATAATAATAGCATAGCTAACAATATAACTCTTGCCCAAGCTTTAAACTTGGGTTTCTTATTAAATATTGGTGAATAGGCTATCTCTTTGTTTTTAATTTTCCTTACTATTCCCATTATATAGTATAAAAACAGAACGGTAAAAAAACCTGCTATTGCAGTTAATGTTAACTGCATAACTCTCAAAAAATTAGCTTCATTATTATAGCATCCTGTCCTCCACTTACTCCAAACACCTAGCACATCAGATTTAAAATAATATCCTGCATCACTATTTGTAAGAATTACAATTCCGCTCTTTTCTTTAGGTAAAAATGCAATTTGAGCATTCCATCCTGTTATATCACCAGAATGTGAAATTAACTTCTCCCCATTATTCAAGGTTTCTGGAATGAACCCAAGCCCATATACACCAAAAACACTTTCTGTGTTTTTCTGAGGTGAAAACATCTCTTCAAGTGTAGCTGGTTTTACAACACCTCTCCCTGCTGATTTTCCATCAGAACCTTTCATACATGCTGCAGTAAATGCTGCAAGATCTGTTACATTAGTATAGACGCCGCCTGAAGCTTGCTCTATCCATGGTCTGTCTATTATAGGTTTATCTGTTCCAGAATAAGCAGTAGCAATAACTGTACCTTTCCCAAAGTTTCTATCATATCTTGTATTACTTAAATTAAGAGGCCTAAATATTTCTGATTGCATATAGTCTGCAAATTTTTGTCCAGTTACTTCTTCAATAACTAATTGTAAAATTGAATACCCTCCTCCTGAGTATTGAAATTTAGTGCCTGGTTTATATTCTAACTTAACAGCCCACTGATCCCCTGCAATTCCTGAAAGTGATTGTTCTATAGTGGGTAATGGTTTACCTGGGTCATATCCTGGAGAGGCTTCTACTGTAAATCCTGCTGTATGACTTAATAATCTTCTTATAGTAACTTCATTTGAATCAAATTTCGACTTTGGAATATGCCAGCGGGTGAGGTATTTTTCTACTGGTGCATCTAAGTCAATTTTCCTTTCATCAACAAGATGCATTATCCCCCAAGAGGTAATAGGCTTAGATATAGAGGCTATTCTAAAAACAGTATCTGTAGTTACTTTTGTATTAGAGTCCTTATCCGCAACTCCATATCCCTTTTGCCATACAATTTTATCATCCTGAATTAAACCTATAGCAACACCGGGTACCTTGTACTTATGCATCCAGCTTAGCATTTCTTTATTAAGTTTTTCTGTAAATTCATTATAGTTTTTAGCAGAATATATTTCTGAATGATCAAAGTTTGTCACTAAATTAGCAACAGCCACCGATATTATGAATGCAATTAACAATACAGTCATATCAGATAATAATTTCTTTTTCATTTTGCATACCTCCTTAATGTTCTTATTTGAGTATACAAAAAAAACAAAATGCGTTACCATTTTTCTGGCTTACATTTTGTCTGACTAACTTACGTTTTTGTAACTTATAATATATGTAGATGAGCCTAGGAGCTGTTTCTTTTATGGTAATAGATAATTACTCAAAACCCAAACCTTAACGCAAATGTCCTTAGCTTATACATCAAAAATTCGCAATTTAATTAAGTTTTTGGCAGGGGTCTTTTTAGCTCTTATACCTAAATCTATATGCTCCCCATAGGAAATGGAATCCAAAAAAGCACTCTATCTGAACTAAAACATATTATATTATGTAATCTAAGAAAGGAGTATAAATATGTATTTTATGTATCCTTGTCCCTATTACGTTAATATAGCAATGCGAAATATTGTTCCAAACTCACCGTTACCACCAAGTATGCAAAAATGCATTCATGACCCCAGTAGTATCTCAGGGCTCTTAGAAGATTGTAATTGCAACAGTCCAATTCCCGGTCCTCATCAAAATTGGATTGAACAACCTTTCAATACATTTCTAATCCTAGGGGACCAAAATTCCAGCTTCTATATCTTTCCGTATGAGGTTGATCCAGAAACCGAGATTGTTATCAAAGGACGATATCCATATGCAAGATACTTTGCCTTAACTGTAAGTGGTGTATTTAGTCTTTTCGTTGGATCAGCAGTGGACCGCAAGATAATTCCTGATCCAGGAAGTACGAACCCCTTTTTACCTGGAGCTAATTGGGATGCGAAAAACCGTAACTATACCTTAAAAATCCGCTTTACTTCTCCCCCAGAGGGATCTAATCATTTTGTTCCTGGTGCGGGTAATAATATTATATATGCTGGAACTTTGGAAAACGGTGAACCAAATAAGCATGGGATGTTTTCGCTCAGAATCTATGTTCCTAGTATTGGCTATGATAAAACAGGAGGTGTAGGACTCCCCCTTATCACTTTCTGTTCCACAAGAAAGGACAAAGGCCATGAAGGATTTCACAATACAAGCAAACATAATAACAATAAACAGAATCCTAACTGTTTTGAGCACTATAGTAATTTCAATAATTCTGCCGCTAGTTATATAAGAGATAATAACAAATTAGCTTATAGCCATAGCTGTGATTTAACCTGGAGCCGTATTTTACCGACATTAGATCAACCTGAAGCAAATACAATCTATACCATTTCCAATCAAATTGTCAGAGACCCTGATCAGTTGTTGTTTATTCGCTGGAAAGCTCCTACATTCCCTGATACGTATCATAATATCGGAATCACAGGCGATGAAGACATGCGATATTGGAGCATGAGTTTTGTAACGCCAATAGGTCTTTTAGCTTTCTACACAATCTCGGATTATCAGACCATTATTGATAAAATGGGCTATGTAAATCTTGTTATAAGCTTTGGTGCCTCACGTCCATCAGGTGTAACTCCCGAAAATGGATTTACCTGGGTTGACGCCAGCCACCTCCCTTTAGTCCCTCTTTTCCTGATTTACAGAAATAATCAGATATCTCCTAACTTCCCATATACAGCGAAGAATGTTCCCAAAAACGAGATAGTTTCACCGCAAGAAATGGGAGAATATTATCCATGCGGTAGATATATGAACTCTATATATTTTCATTCATGTTATGATAATAATTCTATGAAAAATGACTAAAATTCTATATTGAGAGATACCGTGAAAAAGCCATCTGTCTCCAGATGGCTTTTCCTTATCTTAAAATTCATAATATTAAAGCATACCCTTTGCTCACTCGACATAAAATGTTATAAAGCCTGTGAAAGGAAACTATAATATGTACAAAAAGCATCCTTAATCCAATGTATGGCTTATCGCCTTGTTACATCTGTAAATTGTACCCCTGCCCACACCTCGTTAATTCTTCAATATATAACTCTGGCTTCTCGAGACAATTCACTAATTATACAACTGACAAAGATACAAATATAATTAACTTTATTTCAAACTTGAATACCAGAGGCTATTGTGTTAATTGGAAAAACAGCCCCTCCTTGCTTGTATTACTGCTTCCGAAGTTATGTGGGATTTATTGAAAACAAACCAGAAAAAGATTACAAGAATAAGATGTCTTTCAATATTCAGTGCGTTTCACCTCATATTATGTCAGTATGTATTTTGTTCCATACTTTCATTAAATTTGAAATAAGTATATAATACTTCACCTTCAACCTTCATACATATTCAGCAATAAAATCCATTCATGCTATAACTTCTCTTCATTTGTTATCATTGTAGCCATAAACTTCAGGTTAAACCTTATAAAACAAAACTCCAACAGATTCCATAACAGCATCCATAGGAGTCCTACAATTATTAATTTTTTAATCCCCTAACCTCTTCAATTGATAATCCAGTTTTAATAGCTATTGTTTCATCATCTAATAGTCCTATTAGATTTTTAGCAATAGCTACTCTCTCCTCTATTTTCCCTTCTTCCTTTGCTGTTTTCTCTCTTGTCAATTGATCCATGATTTCCGCTTGCCTTGCTTCGTATGCCATTCTAGCCTCTTTACTCTTACTTACTCTTTGCAGTATTTCATAAGCTGTTTTGATATTTTCATTCTTTTCAGCTAACATCTCCATCCCCTCCTTCGACTTTGCATCTATGAATTCAAGCCATTCAAGTATTGGGTCATCTGTATCTTTTAAGCTATCTAACTTTGCAAGTTTTGGTAACTCTAAAAAATGAATTTCTAATACATCCGTCAACTTGTATAGTGTATCATCCTCTATAACGTGGAATCTAGTGTGTATTTTATCTAAAGGTATTCTTTCAAAGTCAACTATATTTATCGTTATACACTTTTTAAGTTTATCGTACGTATCACCGGGACTTATTTGACTATTATACATCTTTGACCAATAAAACAAAGTTCTTTCTGCCATAAATTCTGTAGGCAGTATTTGTATTTCGATATCAATATGTTCATTTTTCTTAGTTTTTACCCTTATATCTAAGATTCCTTTTTTATCCTCCTTAAATTCTCTTAAAAGCTCTGTATTCAATAATTTAATTTCCTTAAATTCTTCCTTGGGTAATTTCAACGCTGCACTTAAAAATGCCACTAACACATCTTTATTCTTTTCATCCCCAAAGATTAATTTGAATACAAAATCCACTTTAGGAGACATTATGAAGTCATCATCATATCCGCTTCCATATATATTAAACTTATCATCTTTATTTATCATATTATTCTCGCTTTCCTTTAAACAGTGGTTATCTTTTAAAATTTTCACCTAAAGTAAATAAGTTTATTCACTGCAAATCACATACTTTTCTTCTTTCTATTATATCATATGATGACAATTCAATCATTCATTTCCCATGCTTTAATTACCTTTATTCCAAAAATTATATCCCTTATAATAAGTCCTTTGTTAATTCTATAATATGCAGATAGTAACCCATTATCTAGCTATAAGCAACTGGTTTAACCGATATGATAATCCAAATAATCAAGGAACTGATGATCCAAACGATGAATAGAGTAGAGTATAATTAAATATGGAGGTGAGATTATTGGAAGATTGTACTATAGCAAGCATTCTTGATGGCTTAAAAGGTCGGTTAAATAAAGACAATGAAATTCTTATTCAATCTAGTGAAGGCTATTGCTATACAAGTAAATGTACATTTAATGAACCAACAACAAATGAGGCTATAGATAAGTTTACAGAAGAAACTGGTTGGAGTATACCAGAGGAATACAGAGAGTTTTTGTAATACATAACGGTGCTAACTTTTTTACACACGAATATGGAGGCGCTTGTTACCTTAACAGTTTAGAGCAAATTAGATTAGATAATGTAGCCCCTATAAGTGAAGACTTCTATCCAATTGGGTCATATGTTGATTTAGGACAGATTGTAATTAATAGTAAAAGGGTTCAACAAGGCCGTAAAGATTATATTTTTCTATCGAGTGATGAAATAATAGACTTTAAGTGCGACTTTAAAACATGGTTGGATAGAATGATTATTACTCAAGGTATTAACTACTGGGAATGGAAAAGTAGAACTATACCATTAGATACAATATTAAGTGAGAAATGAAAATAAGCCCATGATAATTTTGTCATGGGTTTATTTACTATTGCTTAGATGACTAATGACTATTGCTCTGATTAAAAAAGAAACTCCTATAATAGGATGGAACCACTTTACAATATCAAAACAAGAATAACTGTTCAGCTATTGAATAATTTGCTTTTTTATACAAACCTTAATACTGTAGGTGCACCAATCAATCTTAAAAAACTTCATATCCATTATGTAAACAGAAAAGAAGTTTTTGGTTTTATATGACCGAAAAAAGCTTTCTTCCACAGGTAGAGACATTGTTTTTAAAAAGTATCCATCACTACACGAAATTTATGCTTTTATTAGGGAATTCAGAGCAATATTTTATAAGAAAAATATTGCGTATTTGCATTTATTCATATAAAAATATCAGCGTTCAAAAAATAAAAATTTAAAATCTTGCGCAAATGGTTTATCGAGGAAAATCTATTAATTACCTTTTTTATTAAATTGTAAAAGGCGTTAAGTTTGTTTGCCCAATCTTCCATTGTCACCTGCAAATTTAATCTATTAATCCCCATTTAGGATACCTTAGTCAGCAATTTATTCTAATCTTTTATAGGATACTTGCTAAGAAAAGCGGAAAAAGCTAAGCGAGTGCGCAACCGATTAGCTTAGGGAGAGGATGTTCTTGGTGTGGTTGAATAAGAGAACTAATCTGTCAGGTATAGCATTGACTAATGTCCCTTCAACAATCTTACTATGAAATACTTCAAAAGCCACCCCCAAAGGGAATAGCTTTTGATTATTTGTTATGTGTAATATCCATAATTATAAAAGCATCTTATCTAACATCTTAAAGGAAGTAAACTTACCATTAACTTTAATTCTATGGTCTTCAATAATCTCCACAGAATTATTTCCTATTATATATTTATTATTTTCTTTTCTAATTTTCCAATGTTTTTCTTTAGCTATATTTTTAAGCTTCTTGTACACATTAATCTCAAGATTACTTTTCAGCTTTAATTCATGCATGTTTCCAGCATTGAATAATAAATATAGGGTGGTATAGGTTATAAGCTGAGTTCCTGCTTGTATAGGCTCAACCTTTCTTGCTTCCTTTAGATATTCTACGTTTATTCTTATGTATATATCATCCTCTGTTCCTTTCCTTGAGGGTATCTCCAGACATTCTTTTCTTTTATACTTATATATTTCTTTAATTTTCCCATAATATCTTATCCCTGCATCGCTGCCAAAGGAATTTTTAGATTGATAAAAAGCTAAATACTCTACCCCTAGTTTTACGTCTTTTAATCTGCTGGCTGGAATATGGTAGAACGCATTTTCATAATATGACTTGAAATGCTCTTTATCCTTAACATTAACCACCATAACATTCTCAAGTTTGAATTTAGCGTAATCATCGTATTCATCAATAAGTATTCTCTCACCCTTAGCTTCTAATGCTGATTGATTTATAATCCTCTCCAAATGATTAGTTATCAATTTAGTGCTGCCAGGCAGCATTGGGAAAGCCCCTATATTTACTTCTTCAATACTTTTATAAAACTTATGGTTAATAAATGCTTTTTCATCTCCATAAGGAAACATCACATAAGCTCCGAAAGTTTCATATTTGAACTGAAAGGAATCATCTAGTTTTGAAACTATAGAATCTCTATATCTATGCATTACATTTATATCTTCTTCCATAGGACCGATTGTGCCGTTATCATCAACATTAACTCTATATTTAGCATCAAAAATGTAAATTCTATTATCATTACTGCTATCCAGTCTTCGAATACATAACACAGTATCTGGTCTTTGATTAGTAGTTGGTGAAGTATATGATTTGTTATACCACAATTCTAATTTATTCTTATTATTTGAATAAACCATTTTTGCTTCTTTATCCTGCAATAATGAAAAATAGACTCCATTATCCTTATATTGCAGAATACCATATTCCTCAACTGTATATCCTAGGTTTGATAATATGTTATGGATCTTTATATAACACCACATTTCATATAAGGAATATAACTTTTTAGGGGTAGTCTTATATAAATCTTCGCCTAGGGCTAATCCTTTATTTAACATCATATATTTTTTATAAAACTCTTTATAGCCTGGAGCCATCTGAAAAACTAAACTCATTGTTTTTTTACCAGTTAGCTCGCTTACATTATTAAAGCGATGCTTTAAATGTTTCTCTAGTATGATTCTTTTTTCTAATATAAAGACAGCATAAGGATTTTCCTCTTTATATACTGTGTTAATATTCTTCTCAATAAATTTCAACCGCTGTATAATTTTCTTTATAATATATTTCACAAACTGGTTTTCATATATATCAGTTGTAGTGAATTTTTTCTCTTCTACCACCTTATTAGTAATAAAATTTCTATCTCCTATATTTATAAAGCCTTTTTCAGATTCAACTAAAACATTTGGATGTTTCTTAACATATGCAATGGTGCTTCGTGAAGCTCTCTTTGATCTATAGGCATCAGTTACCCTATGGACACTTACTAAATTGTGCTTAGGATTTTTCTCTATCCTTTTTATTGCCTTTTCTATATCATCAAATATTAATTTTAGTATATTTATAAATTCAGAATTTGTTTGATGTTTCGTATCCTTTAACTTTGTACTTAAATAAGTTTTCCCTATAAGTTCAAAGGCTAATGAACATATTTCATCATTTATTTCTCTTATAATTTCCTTATAATCTTTATAATAATCCAGCTTAGATGGAAATACTTCTATTGTAAAAGACAATATGCTTTTACCATTCTTCTTCACTCCAAAAGTTGAATAACCTATATCAGATGAAAAATCTATAATTCCTAAAAGGCAATTTCCTATCTCTTCAAAATAGTCATTTAGCTTATTGTCCATATGGAATATTTCATAATTATCATTAGACCTGTTTTCTAAAATAAGCTGGTATTTACCATTCTCATAGAAACAAGGCATCATAGTAATTCCATTATTATTTACAAGTTGTCCATCTTCAGTACATGTTTTAACAACAATTCTACTCTTATATTCTCCATTAATAGAAATATAAGCTGGAGTATTGATATTTGTATTCAATGCCTGTGCTTTTTTATCTGTGATATAGCCTGTAAGAGTAATAGAAAATTCCTCACAACTTATTTCTAAAAGCTTTCCTCTAAGCCCAGTATGAGACAAAACCATCTTCATATCCTCGTAACATCATTATAATTTTTTTAGCACTATTCAAATATAAGGCATTTTCTAACTGTTCTGCAGCAGATTTTATATAATCAATATCCTCCACAATCTCCTGGCCTGGATTACAGTAATTATATAACTGTATTAATATATCTCTGATTACAATTTCACTACCAGTAATAGTTGGTAATACCTTCTGCATAATTTGATAATCAAAAGCAACTTCTTCATCCAGTAATCCATTTATTTTATTCTCAAGCATATAAAATACAATCTCATCTCTAACTCTATATCCAAACTGCTTATTACCCATACCTAAAATGTTATTTATTGCAATAATCTTCTCATTAATAGCTTGCACATAATCTTTATTTGCAGCTAAAGCATGCTTTATATTAATAAATTTAGATTTTAATAAACCATTATCCACTTTTACACTATGACATTCTTCCATATTAAAGTCTAAAATATCTAAATTAACTTCGGAAAATTCGATGGTATTAGCTCTATCAAGAACCTTTCTACTAAAAGCAAAGGTGGTATCATCCATATTAACTGTGCCAATTATATATACATTGTCAGGAATTATAAGGCTGGAATACTCATTTTCCACATCAAGATAGCCCTTTGGAAATAGCATATCCGTTTTAATAACTTTATCTTCATCAAAGTCTCTGGATTCTATTAGGCTAAGATACTCACTTAAATAATATTCTACCCTAGCTAAATTCATCTCATCTAAACAAATAAAATAAGGCTTGTTTGAATTTTCTGCCTTAGAAGCTTCTGCAATTATTTCAGTTAGCTTTCCAGGAATAAATTCATCATTAATATTTTTATATCCAAATAACTCAGTATTATCATTCCAATCTGGTTTAACACTGATAGAAAAATACTTGCCATTTATAGCCTCGCTGAATAATTTAACTAGCCTTGACTTACCTGTCCCACTAATTCCTGCTAAAATTACAAAGGGCTTTGTTTTTAAGGATAAATAGAAATTACCTAGTTCCTCATAGGAATATATGAACCCTTTATAGTTAATATATTTTTGTACAGTTTCAATTGTATTTTTAATATCCGATTTATTTACCATAAGATTTTCGTTTCCTATATCCTCATTTTTTAGAAATATGGTTTTATAATATTCACCATATAGTTCAATCATATTATTTAGTTCTTCAATAAACTTTTCTTCATCATTAAGATCTTCAATTTTATATTCTCTATAAAAAATAGAACCTATCTCATAATCAATATTTCCAATCCGCAAATCATTGTCCGTTTCAAAACCTCTATTGTTTAGAGCCTGTCTTACTTCAGTTCTAACCCTTATCATTTCTTCTTTAGCAGCTTTAGTACCCAAGTCACTTTTTAGTTTAGTACACCCTTGGTTCAAAGTTAAATACACCCTACTCATATCTTCAGAGAATAAATATGCAACATATATACCTTTTTGAATTGTATTTGTAATTTCTGTATAATAAATTGCTATCCATGGATATCTGGTCCATACTCCATTTCCACAGGATCCCTTTGCAGAAAGATTATGCCTTGAGGTTATTTCACTCAATGCTTCAATGGTTTTATAATTTACTAATTGAAACATAGGATGATTTTTATTAAATTTTCCTTCTTTTATACTCTCTAAATATGTATCTAATATTTCTCTAAAAACTTCTACTATCTTCATTTCAACACCATCTTAATTAAGTATTTTATTTAAATTCTAAAACTATTCTTTTGTTTTACGCATAAACTAATAAAAAAAATTGCATCAGCCTTAGCTAACACAATTATATTATAAATCCTATTTCACCATATTTCTACACCTTCACCAACGTTTTCTTTACCTTAAATAAACTTCATAGAGACATATGAATAAATATACATATTAGGTTAGAATTCATTTAACTGGACTTTCTTTATCTCAAAAGCGGGCTCCCATATAAAAATGTTGAAAAATATACTTTTTTTCAAACCCCATTTACATTTAGAACCATATTGTCGTAATATAGGTATATAAGTATGCAAATGTATAAAGGTATTGGAGGAAAAATAATATGGGATTTAAGGAAGATTTACAAAAGCTATCAATTCAAATAATTGAGAGGAAAGTGCATATTTCAAATGAAGAGATGACGAAGCAAGCTCTTATCATTCCATTTCTACAAGTACTTGGATTTGATGTATTTAATCCATTAGAAGTAAGACCAGAATTTATTGCTGACTTTGGAAAAAAGAAAGGCGAAAAGGTTGACTACGCCTTATTTAAAGAAAATATTCCTGTAGCTTTTTTAGAAGCAAAATCAGTAAATGAGAATTTATCAAATCATGATGCTCAACTTTCAAGATATTTTAATGCAGTACAAGAGGTTAAACTAGGAATCCTAACAAATGGAATTGAATATAAATTCTTCACCGATCTAAATGCTAATAACATAATGGACGAGACCCCTTTTCTTAAATTAAACCTAACCTCACTTTCTGATGCTGATATTGAGAACTTATCAAAATTCAAAAAAGATTTATTTGATACGGAATTATTGGTTAAATATGCTGAAGAATTAGTATATACTTCAGCCCTAGATAACACTTTAAAAGAGTTATTCAAAAACCCAAGTGATGAATTTGTTAGATTCTTGATTAAGGATTTCAGCGATTCAAGAATTACAAATAATGTAATCGAAAGATTTAGACCCATAGTTAAGAAAGCTATATCAAATGCTGTAATTGATATTGTTAGTAAAGGGCTATATCAGCAAGAAGAAGTTTCTGCTACAAAAAACGAAGTAGAAAATAATTCGGAAGAAATGGAAGTAAATAACGTAATTGATACTAAGAGAAGAGTTATAAACACTACACAAGAGGAGTTACAATCCTTTGATATAATTAACAATATAATAAAAGAAAGCTTCAATTTATCAGACGAAGTTAAATACAAGGATACAGTTAATTATTTTTCAATATATTATCAAAATACCACTAGATGGTTTCTTCGTCTTCAATTAGATTGTGTAAATAAAAATATTACAACTAAAATTCCAGTAGATAAAGTAAAAGAGTTAGCTAAAGGTTATGATATTGAGTCAGCACCTAAGGGTATGGGGGAATCAAGAATTTTCATTAATTCCTTAGATGATATAAATAATCTTCGTAATCTAGTAGTTGAATCGTTTAAAATAGTTAACAACTAAAATTTAATTTTTATATTTCAAATTCTAAAATAACATACTTCTGGTCACAGCGAAAATTTACATTCACTTGTTATTCAATAGAAAAGGAGTTAGGATGCATTTTAACAGAGTACTTTTTTACTAGATAACATAGTTGGAACTGCAGTTATAATTTATTAAATCATAACTGCAGCCCCTCCCAAAATTGATTACTAACACATAGTAAACATCTCATAAGATTTTCATATTGAAAATCTTATGAGATGTTTGATGAGTAGCTTCAAGTGGGTAATGCGATACATGTAATATATACATTGTATCCTTATTTTTGCAATTAAACTATTCGGTTTCATTTTCAACGGACAGAAGTTTTTCTTTTCTTATTTCACGTAAAGTTTTATCACTGCCTTTAACTATGGTCCCCTCATAAACACTTAAGGCTGACCATCCAGTAACTTTTTCTCCCCATTGATTAAAAGTGAGCTTTTGGCCATTATATTCTACAGTTTTAGTATCAATAACTACAGCTTCTGAGTTCTCAAAATTCTTAATTACAACAGCATCACCAGCTTTAATAACTCCCCATTCAAATAACTTATCCATCCTTGGAAGATAAGATCTTGTGATAGGTGTATTTCTTTTTTCTGAATACACTGGTCTTTTCTTATCATCAACTTCAACATAGAAATCTTCTAAAGCTGGCGGAGGTAATATTCTATTAATATCTATGAAATAATTGTCCCCTATTTTCATTGGACTTAATTCAAAACAACTGATATCCACATTATTAGATATCAGCCAAGCAACTGCTGAAAGAGTTTGACTATCAAAGGAAGATGCTATAAGTATAATCCTTTGCCTAGAATTAAAGGGTTTAGCTGCATTATTCTTTTCAAGAAAATCATTCAATATTCTTGTCGCTTTCTCGTAGGCAGTTAGCTCACCTAATTCAAATTCATCTTTATACTTTTCTATATACGAAGCAACTATCTTATCTACAAGCTCGCCTGGTGTCTTTATCTTAGCATAACTAGCTGCATATCTTATAGCTTGAAATTCAAAGGCTTCTTTTCTCTGCTTAATATCCTCAAAATCTCTTTTGATTTCAATTAACACAAGATTACCATTCTGGTCCACTGCTGTTAAATCACTTCTGGCATTTTCTTTATTTACAACCTGTTTGCCTACGACAAGTAGAGTTTCATCTTGGAATATAACTTCTATGTTTGAACGTAAGAAATCTTCAATATGTTCTTCTTTCAAACTTAAGTTTTTAAAATTAGTATTTGTTATTTCAATGTCTTGAATATCTATAGAATTATTTATTTTAACTGGAATTAATATAACCATTACCACATAATTATTTTATACTTATGATTATATCCTTTGCAAATATTTTAGACCTTATGATTATAATCTAAAATATATTTATTCTAGATTTTCATGGTGTTTCTTTTTTTATTTTTTAACAACTTACGCACCAAATAAGTGAGCGGCTAGCACTTTTTCTAATAATATATTTTCCACTTTTTACACCTCAGGGGTCCTTGACAGACCCTTGGGTATGCCTTGCTAAAAGCCATAGATTTATAATGAGGCATATATTTGTATCAAAACTTTTAACTTTATAACTATACGCTTAATCTGTCATTGATTTTGTCAATGATACAAATAATTTTTTTTGCAATATCAAGTTTTCCATCAAATAGATTCATAACATTTCCACGCTTATTGAATGGGTGTTCATTTAGTACACGTTTATCTAAGCTGCCGTTCTTGATGATATAGTTTACAACCAGCTTTACAAATTCCATTTGATTTACATTTAAGGTTTCGTCTGATAAGAATTCAGAAAAAACTTCGTTAGCCGCTTGCGCATCTAACCCAACAATTTTACTTACCAACTTCAATAGAGGTTCATCACCAAATTCTTTTACATAATCTTCCTTTGTACCAAGCTCTTGCCACAATACCTTTTCTAAATACTGCATATCCTCTTCTGTTAGTAATTTATTATTCCTAAGCTTATAGATTACCAAATCGCTTTGATGCTCAGCCAAATATCTATTTACTTTTTTTCGATAGCTTTGCATATCATTCACAGAAAATTCACCAGGACACTCTTTAATATCCATGATCTCATCTGTGAAATTCGTATAATAAATTTTACCCATTTGACTATCTAGAAATTTGATTAAATCTCTTAGTGCTGCTCTAACTTCCTCATGGTCAAATATATCTGCTTCTTCCCAATATTCATTACTCTGAACTCTATATAGAATCTTTTCTTGTTGTTTAACCTTTTCAATGCTCCCCTTGTATGTCAATTGTTCTGCAGTGCTAACAACTCGATTTTTAGGTTTTGAGGCAGGAATATTTTTCAAATCAGCATATTCAATTGTATACATCAAGTAGTCAAAACGTTTTGCTAGTTCATCATCATCTATTGCAAGAATGAGTGGTGCTACATTTTCTTCTAGTTCCCTTACATCTGTATCTGTTAAGCACTCAAATGCGTTTAGCTGATTAAACTTATGAATGAATTTAAGTTTCATTCGAGCATTAAATTTGCTTTCGTCTATAGCTTGAATTTCCTTCAAAATACCTTGTACTAATTTTTTCCTGTGAGAAATATAGTCATCAGATTGATAATATAAATTTTGAAGCTCCTTCATAATACCAATTCTTATATTAAATAAATTCTCAGTTAATGATTTAATCATCTTAGCTTCTTTACCGTTCTTATTTGTCCTAAAAAATTCAAAGTTGCCGCAATAGTCAAAAATCCTAAATTCTTCTTTATCAAGTCCTAAACCTAGCAAATTTTCACAAAGTCTCGTTCCTCGGCCAATCATCTGCCAGAACTTTGTTTTTGACCTTACTTTTTTAAAAAATACTAAGTTGAGAATTTCTGGTATGTCTATTCCTGTATCCAACATATCTACCGATACAGCAATTTGCGGAAGCTTGTCTTTTACTGCAAAATCATCCATAGTACTCTCAACATAATTAATACCCGTATAAATAGCTTTTGCATATTTGCCATTATAATGTGGATAAAGCTTATTAAATCGATAAACAATAAAATCTGCATGCTTTTTATTCTTTGCAAAAATGATTGTCTTTCCTAACTTGTCACCACCCTCTACTTTAAGTCCTTTCTCCATGAGATCCTGTAAGACGATATCAATTGTATTGTCATTGAATAAAAAAGAATTTAATGCTTCACTGCTAATATCCTTTACATCATCATCAAAAGTTTCCTCAAATAACTCCTGTTCATCTTCTGGTAGCTCATCAAAATGAATGCCCTCTTCCATAAACTTTGTTTGCATTTCAATTGTATGGTATGGTACCAAATACTTATCTTCAATTGCTTCACCAAGTTCATAAGCATAGGTTGGCACATTATTCTCTAATTCAAAGGCAGAATAAGTATTTTTGTCGATATCACTTTTGGGTGTTGCTGTTAGTCCAATTAGCATTGCATCAAAATAATTAAAAATATCCTGATATTTTTTATATATACTACGATGACTTTCATCAACAATAATTAAATCAAAGTGACCACAGGTAAATAACTTTTCCTCTCTCTTGTTCTTTACATCATCAATAGCATTCATCATTGTTGGATATGTAGAAAATACCATCCTACTTTCCGGATTATCCTTGCTATCAAGTAAATTACACAGCGAAAGTTCAGGTAAAAGTGCCTTAAAATTCTTCTTTGCTTGTTTTACAAGTGCTGTACGATCTGCAAGGAAAAGAATATTCTTAACCCATCCTTTACGAATCAATACATCTACTGCCGAAATAGCCGTTCTCGTCTTCCCAGAACCTGTTGCCATAACAAGCAGTGCTTTTCGGTTTCCTTTTTCCAAGGTATCGCATAATGATGATATTGCCATCTTTTGATAATAACGATTTGTAATATCTTCATTTATAGTTATATTTTTTAACGAGGTTTTATATTCTCGTTTAAAATGAAGCCATTCAAGCTCTTCTTTAGTATAAATGCCTGAAACTATACGCTCAGGATAACTAAGATCCTCCCATATATAGTAATCAAAACCATTGGTGTAAAAAATAATCGGTCGAACCTTATGCTGCTTTTCCAAGCAATCTGCATACCTTTGTGCTTGAGTTTGCCCTGCTCTTGGATTTGTACTAGTTTTCTTTGCTTCAATAACTGCTAAAGGTTTTCCGTTATCGCCATATAAAACATAATCCACTTTACCTATACCTGCTTGGTTTGGCATTCCCTCTACTGGAACCTCTTCTAAACAGTCTCGCCCAATTATCCAACCGCCTAACTCAAGTTCAAGATCAATGTACATTTTTCTGGTTTTATACTCAGAAAGCTCATCAACCTTAAAATCACGATTTTTCTTGTTCTCTTCACGTTTAGCAGCATTTCCCCGACGAAGTTCTTCATTTTCTTTTATAATTTCTTCTAATTTACGATCTTTTGAGCCTAATTTATCATAGAGGTCTTTCAACTCTTCTCTGGTTTTTTGCTCCTTTTCATTATCACCTAAAAGACTTTCATCGAAAGTAATCTCTTCATAATGATTTGAATAACAGTAATCAATCCAAGAAACAAATTCAAAAAGATTGCGCAGAGCTAACACAGCTTGTTCCTTTAAAATAGGGGCTCCAGAATGAACCGCTTTATTTCCTAATTTTTGTATATATGTAATCATTGGAAAAAGTTTGGCATCTATGATTGATTTAAAGCGGTAATCATGAACCAACGCTGCTAAATTATCTTGATATGGTGCTTCCAATTCATTGTCATAGCTAAACACCCACTTTATAGCAAGTTCTAAAGCTCGACGTGAAAGAATAGCTGTTGTTGCATAAGAAACAACTAAGCTTTTTTCCGCCTCAATACAGGCATATGTAAAATCATTGTACTTATCTTCTTTTTTTAAAAATTCAAAATTGTACCCCATTATTTACCCACCTTCATTACTTATATGCCTTGAGTATAGCTTTTTTAATAAATTTTTGTCCCTGCATCTTAGGATTACAACTATTCATCTCCCCATTCCTTGCTTGCTCAAAGCTTAAATTATAATTATGCATTACTTCTGTTACGTTTGACAACCAACCACTCAAATTTACTTCAGCAAAATTTCTAATTCTGTCCTTTATACCAAACAATTCATTCCACGTATTTATCTCATTTATGAACTTTTCACTTTTTATATCAACATCTACAATTTCATCTGTTTTAATTTCAAATAACAACTCACAATCATTTAAATCAGGAGCAAATGGATAAAATGTTCTACCATAATCTTTAGGGTCTTTTTCACCTTTATATGTTGAATTGCATGTGTGACAAATAGGAAATAGATTTTCCCTCAAAAATGAAACAAATGGATATTTTGATTTTGGAAAGTAGTGATCAAATGCCTCTCTATATAAATCTTTCGAAGTTAACATATTATCAAGTCCACAAAATGGGCATACATATTCAATAGTTTCATTGTAAAACCTTTCGTAGTAAGTTTTTAAAGTTCCTGCAGTTTCTTCAAATCCCTTAAGTTTCAGTAAATTACTATAAAGATAGCTTTGAATTGACTGTAATATTTCAATGCATTTATGAAATTCGTCAGAAGAATTAGTCAGTAGTTTCTCATATGATATTGGTATAATTTCCATTTTACAGATTTCTTCAATTTTAATATTTAGTTCAAACGCTTTAATCAATCTATTTTTTTCATCGTTTAAGCATAATTTATAAGCTTGTCTGAATTTTTCAAAATCGACTTTAAGTCTTGTTTCTCTCATCCAATCGGGATATATACAGGTTTCATCATTTAATATTTTACTAAATAGATTGTTAATCTGATTAATTAGATTATCTAACTCTTCATTATCGATTTTTTTATAAAAATACCACAATTATCGCACCTTCTTTTGAATTTCAATATGTAACATTAGCTTTTCAGAAGAATCACCTAAATTGTTTTCTATTTCTGTTTTCAATAATGCTAATTCTTCTATAATTTCTGTCTCATTGATTTTATTTTTATACTTATCTATTTGTTGTTTTGCTAATGCTGAAATAGTATATTTCTTCTCAAACAAGTTTGCACTAATTATGTTAGGATTTGTTCCAAACGTTTCTAATTGAATATTCCTTTGTTCCCCTTGTTTGATACTAATCACGTCTTTTTTATATAAATCCGTTAATACCTCTGAATTATGTGTGGAAAAAATCAATTGTGAGTTTTCATCCAGTATATTCTTAACAACTGAAACAAACTTAGCTTTCCAACTTGGATTAAAGTGAGTTTCTGGTTCGTCAAATAAAAACAAGTTGTTATTTCCATCAAATATACTTAATATAATAATAATCTGCATAAATTGATATTCCCCATCGGAAAAAGCTTTTATATCAATTTCTTGATTATCAATTGTGCAAAATTTTACATCAAGTAATTCAAATACCCTTTTATTTCCAATACTCCATTCAACTAAAGAGTTTTTATTTATACCATCGCTGTTAATAATATTATTAATTGCTCGTTTCCTAATTTTTCTATTATTATAGTCATATAATCTTTGAAATCCTTCAAAAATTGGAAGTGTAGCTATTGGATATTCAATTGCATTTTCCTCTAATGTATAAGTATAATAATCAAATCCATATCTTCTAATGCACTCTTTATTTTTAATTTTATTAAGCTCTTCTAGTAAAAAATTAACTTTTTCATCAAAAGCTATTTCTTTTCCGTTAATATCCTTATTATCAAATCTAACAATAAATGATTTTACTTTTACACCCTTTACATATTCCTTCAATAGAAGAACGTGATTTGAATTATATAAGAACATAGTTAATAATGCTAGGTTGCTAGTTTTATTACTAATATAGTAAAATAAATCATTATATAAGTCTAATAACTTTTTATCTATTACTTCACCTTTTTTATTTCTTTTAAAAGTTGTATTTTCACGTTCATACATTGAGTATAACTTAAAATTATAAATTTCACCACTAATACCTTCATTATCACCAGAGGAATATGCAATAATTTTCCTAGGAAAAAACACATAAAAATAACTTACATTAGTAATCTCATATTCTTGGATACCATTTGATATCCATAATTGAAACACAGTATGATAATTTAATATTTTTACAATTATTCTCTCTTCATTATCCCATACTCCTCCAACTTCATTAATAATACTATTAATCATATAATCTTTATACAGGGAATATTTTATTTCAAAACCAACATTGCTAGAATAATTTTCTTTAGTAATCTGATAACTTGATTCTACGAAAATTTGGGTAATTAATTCAAGAAGTATTGATTTCCCACTCCCATTAATACCTGCTAGACCCTGAACTCCATTTTTACCAAACAAAAATACTTGGCCTTTTTTTAAAATTTTATAATTAGTTAGTAGTTTTATCCACTCTAAACGCATACTATCACCCACATATTAAAAAAATCAAATCTATAATTTAAGAACTTCAGAAATTAACTTATCACATTCTTAATACTTGTTTTACACATATTTATCATCTATTTAAATGTTCTGTATCTACAATAACAATTAGTTTTCAGCTTCAATATAAACGAAAACACCATTATTAACATTTATTTTCGTCATATTAAAAGTATATTAAATAACTTGAAGCTTATTAACTAACATCCAAAATAAGCTTGCAACAATGCCTTATATGAAATGTTTAATTCTTCTAAACTGTTTTGCGCCTCAAATTTCAATTTGTCGACTTGATTAACAAAATCTGCAAATTGATTTTGAAGTTCTATTGGTGGTATTTGAATCTTTAAACTCATCAGTCTCTGTTTTGATATATTAGACATAGACTTCGCAGAGCCATTAGATAAAGCCTTAATATTCTCTCTAAATAAATCGTGATTAATTAATTTCCATAAGTAAACTTTATTGCACTTTTCATTAGTATTAAGTCTAAATATTAAATCAGGCATCATTAAATTAGGAGAAGTTTCATAGACATACGCACTCATACCTACTAATTCTGGGGTGTTTTTTCTTGTAAATAATAAATCTCCCTTTTTTACCTCAACACTTTCAACAAACATATCTTCATCTGTCAACGCCTTATTTTCAGAAGAGTTATATATTCCATATGTTACAGCACTTAATTTTAATATAGCTGGATGTTCACCTTTTCTACTATAGTTTTCACATACAAAGCTTTTTCCATTTTCAATATTAATTAAACATTTTGAAAGTTCTTCAACTATCCATCCTTTAGAATTAGTAACAGGATTCCCAAACACCTCGATAAATCTCGATTTAATCAATTTATCCATCAACCTAATCTGCTCTTTTCTCACATCAATTAATGACTTAGCCTTGTCCAACGCTTCAACGATTTTTCTTTGGGTTTTGATGGGCGGGAGCTGAATCATTTGTTCAGTCAAATCGCCAAGTTTAATATATTTGATTACTCCACCAACAGAATTCCTTCTTAAAACATCAACATGTTTACTCATAAAATAATACAAATATTTAACATCTAAAACTGTTTTATTTAGTGATTCAATAATATAAGTCCTTTGATATGCATTAAATCTACCATCAAAATATTTTACATTCAGATCACCATTCCCGGCAACTAATACACATTCGCACTCAAAGGCATAAGTATTTATCAAGAGATTGTCAATAGCACAAGTAAAAAAAGGATAAATCCCATTCTCCTCACTTGCATTTGCATCAAGTTTTCCTGTTTTTATACTTACATAGTCTCCTAGTCTTTTAAATAACATATCCTACACCATCCTCTCAAGTTCATCTAAGCCCTCAAGAATCTGATTTTCAAGTTTTTTAATTCTTTCAATAATAACCTTAGGTGGATCATATTCAATGACCTCATGTTCTATTTCTTTGTATTTATTTATTGAAAGATCATAGTCATTATTAACAATATTATCCTTACTTACAAAAAATGATTTTTCGGTTCGTTTTCTATTTTTTTCATTTTCTAAATTCCTATAACGACTGATTATATCATCAATATCGTTTTCGTCTACTGCTTGTCTCTTATCATCTAATGAAAAGCCATCTGCTTGCATATCATAAAACCACACATTGTCAGTACCGCCAGCACCAGTCTTTGTAAAAATCATGATTGCTGTTGACACCCCTGCATAAGGCTTAAACACCCCACTTGGCATGGATATAATAGCATGTAATTGATGGTTTTCAACAATCTCTTTTCTGATGTCTTTATGAGCGTTAGAACTTCCAAAAAGAACACCATCTGGGACTATTGATGCACAGCGCCCACCCTTTTTAAGGGTACGTAAAAATAAGGCTAAAAATAACAACTCAGTCTTCTTTGTTTTTGTAATTTTAAGTAAATCAGCGGATACGCTGTCAAAATCCAAAGATCCTTTAAATGGTGGATTTGCTAATATCAGTGTATATTTTTCCCTATCTTTATTTGTTTCAGAAAGCGAATCCCTATATTCAATATTAGGACTTTCCACACCATGGAGCATCATATTCATGGCACCAATTCTAAGCATTGTTCTATCCATATCATTACCATAAAACATATCATTGTTATAATGGTCCTTAAGTTCTTTAATTACAAATAAGTCCTCATTATTTCTTTTTAAATATTCACCAGCTTCTACGAGAAAGCCTGCTGAGCCTGCTGCTGGGTCAATGATTATATCTGTAGGTGTCGGTCTCATTAATTCAACCATCATTTTAATAATATGTCTAGGCGTCCTAAACTGTCCATTTGTTCCAGCAGTTGCTACCTTAGAAAGTAAATATTCATATAAATCCCCTTTGGTATCCCCATCAGTCAACGGTAATTGATCTATGTTTGTTACAATTTTTTCAAGCATTTGTGGAGTTGGTATCATAAAAATAGCATCACTCATATACTTAGTAAATGCTGATTCCTTTTCTCCATGTAATGTCTTTATAAATGGAAAAACCTTTTTGGAGACAATATCGTACATATCTACTGCACTTAATTGTTTAAACTTATGCCACCTATAATTTTGTTGCTCATCCTTAAATATTTTTTCTACTTCTATTCCAAGAAACTCAGCATTTCTCTCAAGATCCGTCTGTTTATCATCTAAACCCTTTATGAATAGCAAATATGTAAACTGCTCAATCACTGACAGTGGATTCGTAATCCCCCCTGTCCAGAAAACCTCCCAAATCTTATCTACTTTACTTCTTAATTCTCCTGCTATCATATTAATTCTCCTCACTTTATAAAACGCGTTAAAGACATATTTAACTTTTTTACTTAACTAATTAATTAAAATTTAATTCCTCTAAACCAATGCTCAATATATTTTATCAAACCATTTCTTTTACATGTTTTATTATATCACTTCTCCTGTTTCCTTGTCACATTTTCGGAAACATATTTATTTTTCCCAAAAAGAAAAACCCTTGATATTTCAAGGGTTTAACTGTGTTTCCTTTGCAGCTTTACTACCGTCTCAGCAGTAGGTTTCATCAAATCAGATTTCGCTCCTCTCATCTTCTTTGGAAACCCTTGCATGGACCGTTATAGACAGCTTACTTCGTCGTTTAACTCCTTGTAAGCTGAACAACGGTCTCAACGTGCGGCGTATGAGGGAACATATCCATCACCTTTACCTTACCCACCACGTAACCTTTGCCTGTTAGCACCTTTAGGTCTCTTACAAGGCTTTCTGGGTTGCAGGAAACGTAGATGATATCCTTGGCATTAAATCTTATAACGTAGTCTAATGCTGTTGGGTGTACTCCTGGCCTTGGTGGGTCTAAGATTATGATGTCTGGCTGTTCTTTTATATCGGTTATAACCTTAGCTATGTCGCCAGCTATGAAATGGCAGTTTGTTAAGCCATTTAGGGCTGCGTTTTCGTTGGCTGCTTCTACTGCTTCTTCTATGAGCTCGATGCCTACTACTTTTTCTGCTTCTTTTGCAGCTATTTGACCTATAGTTCCTGTACCACAGTACAAGTCAAATACTACCTTTGAGTCTGCATCTCCCATGAAGTCTCTTACTATGCTGTAGAGTTTTTCAGCTCCCAAGGAATTTGTCTGGAAGAAGGAGAAGGAAGTTATCTTAAACTTCAAGCCCAGCAAGGTTTCTGTTATATAGTCTTTTCCAAATAGTATTTCTACTTTATCAGCCTGCACTACATCAGATAATGAATCATTAAAGGTATGTATTATTCCTGTTAAACTGCCTTTGTAGTCTAAGCCTTTTAAAAGCTCAGTTATTTCTGCATAGTCAAATTCTATTTGTGAAGTGGTTACTATATTTATTAGTATCTCACCAGTGTTTTTAGCTTTTCTCACTACCAGATTTCTAAGGTATCCTTGGTGTTTTAGTACCTTATAGTAAGGTAATTCCTTAGTTTTAAAGTAATCAACTACTGTTGTCAGTATTTTTCTAAAGTCTTCGTCAACTATTTGACACATACCAGTGCCAACGATTCCAAAGGACTTATTTTTTATATGCATTCCAAGGGTCAGTTCTCCGCCCTTTTCAAAATCACCAAAGGAAAATTCCATTTTGTTTCTGTATTCGAATACTTCTGGACTGCCTTCTATGCCTAAAAATTCGTAGTTTTCTATGTTAGCTGCTTCAAATAATTTAAGTACTTGATCTTTTTTATATTGAAGCTGCTTTTCGTAATCAATAAATTGATGGGTACATCCGCCGCAAACTCCGAAATGAGGACAGCTAGGTTCTATTTTATAATCCACATCCTCTAAAACCTGAGTTAATTTTGCCTCGGAATACCCCTCTTTATTTTTTGTTACTCTAGCTCTAACCTTTTGGCCAGGCAGTGCTCCTTTAATATGTACTCTTGTTCCTTCGTACATTGCCACACCGCTGCCAGGGAAAGCTGTATCTTCAATTAAAAAATCGTACTCTTTTCTTTTTTTCATTCGGATTCTCCTAGTAAACTTTTATTATTTTTTTCCAACTACTAATCCTTGGAATTTTTGACCTATAGTTGCTTTCTTTTTTGCTACTAATACAGAGTTGTAGATTATTGTTGCAACTATATATATTATGAATATTGCTTGAAATATTTCTGCAATATAAAGACCTGGTCCTTTTCTCATAATAAAATCTATCAAGTATACTAATGCAGTTGAACCTGCACCTAATATTATTTGATCAATTATAGTTGCTATGAATGATTGTGCGAAACCTATCTTTTCTTCTGTCATAATTCTCACTGGCTTTATAATCCAATTCCTTAGATTATCTTTGCTCCTGCTCAAACATTACACAAGGGCAAAACCAGCTTTACACCTCCCTATATTTATTTAATTACTGTATAATTCTACATAATTATTATGCAATAGTATTTAATATATGTAAATAGAAAAAGCTACAAAAATCATGAATATACGTTGAATAATACATGAAAAGGAGTATAATAAAAAAAGTTACGGGTTTTCATAACACTTTATTCATAGTTTATTGCATTTTTGTACACATATATAACCTATACTTTTAGTTGATATTTGCTTATTGTAAAGATAAATATTCTTCTAAACAAATTAAAAATTTAGGGGGTCCCAAATGAGAAAAAATATTCCACCGAAGTTTAAAAGCTTTATGGTAAATAATTTTGATGTTATATTTTTTATCCTAATTGTTATTATAAAGCTTTTAAATTATTCAATACAAACTACTCCTAATTATAACTATAGGAACTTAATATATCCTGCAGCAGCTTCTGCACTTGTATTAGCAAGTATTGCCCTATTACTGAATAATAAACACAAAACTAGAGCTCTTTATATTTTTAACATTGTTATTAGTATATTCCTAGTAGCAGATACTATCTATTACAGATATTTTAAGGATATTATATCCATAGCAGTCTTAAGAAATGGTTTACTGCTGGGAGGAGTAGCTACCAGTGTTACTGCCTTAATTAAACCTTTTGATTTTATCTATTTACTAGATATTATTTTGCTTATTCCACTGCTTAGACTTTACAAAAAAGTGGACAGAAAGCAATTAGCCTTTAAATTTAGATTGATTCCTTTCATTATAATATTTGCCCTAGGCATGTTTATGGATGGAACGGATATATATAAGCTTTCAGTGGATCAGCCTAGATTAATAAGCACCATGTTTAATAGAGTATACATTGCAGAAACTTTAGGTAATGTTAATTTCCATGCATTAGACTTATATAATGTGGTATCTACTAAGATTGCTAACTCTGGTAAGCTGCCTGATACAGAAGAAAGTGCTATAAAGACATTCTTGACTACTCAAAGTGATTTAAATACTAATAAATCCATGGCTGGTATTGGAAAGGGTAAAAATTTGATAATCATTCAAGTAGAAGCCCTTCAGCAGTTTGTTATTAATAATAAGGTAAATAATGAGGAGATAACTCCAAATTTAAATAAATGGATAAATAGAAGTGTTTATTTTGATAATTATTTCTATCAGGTTGCAAACGGCGGTACTTCTGATGCTGAGTTTATGACAAACAATTCACTTTATCCAGCTGCCTCAGGAGCTGCTTACTATTTATACTGCGGTAACCAATACAGCTCTCTGCCAAAGGAAATGAATGATGCAGGATATTATACTGCTGCTCTTCACGGCTATAAAGAGGGCTTCTGGAATAGAAATGTAATGTATAAAGCTCAAAAATTTGATGATTTTTATGGAGAAAGAGCCTATAAGCAGGATGAAGTGGTGGGTCTTGGTCTAAGCGATAAGTCCTTCCTTAATCAATCTGTAGACAAACTTAAAAGCTTTGCTGAGCCTTATTACTCCTTCTTAATAACCTTAAGCAGTCATTTCCCATATGACGATGTTAAGGGCTATGGTGATTTCAATACTGGAGCCTATGAAAATACCTTTATGGGGAATTATCTAAAAGGAATTCATTATACTGATGCTCAGCTTGGAACCTTCTTAGATAGACTAGACAAAGAAGGAATCACAAAGAATTCTATAATCGTATTGTATGGAGATCATTATGCTATACCAAAAAATCAAATGCAGCAGCTTTACGATTTTACAAACACTAAGAACCCAGATGATTTAAAATGGTTTGAACTTCAAAAGGTTCCAATGATTATTCATTTCCCTAATGAAGAATACAAGGGTGTAAATCATAAATACAGCGGTGAAATGGATGTGTACCCAACTGTAGCAAATATGTTTAATTTACCAAATAAATATATGCTGGGTAATGATTTATTCAGCAATAACAGCAATAAGGTAACCTTTAGAAATGGTTCCTTCACAGATGGAAAGGTGTTTTATGTATCCTGGACCAATACCTATTATGATATAAATACAGGAAATACTATACCTGAAACCTCTGAACTTAAGAAACAAAAAGATGATGCAACCTCACAGCTTCAGTATTCTGATGATATATTAAATCATAATCTGCTTAAGAAGCTGGAGAAAGATAAGTAGAGTGCTTCCTATAAAAAATAGGCAGTGGCTAAAGAATAGTCACTGCTTATTTTTATAGGAATTCTAAGTCCCAGGTACAGTTTAGTTTTATACTTTCCTTAGGCTCAATAAATTTCCATTCACCTAATACTTCAAGCTCCACATATTTTCTGTAGGTTTCATTATATACTTCCACATTATTGCCATGAGGATATAAAACTTCACCTTCATAGTCAAAGTCTATAGTGTATACCATTGGCTTTTCATATAAATTGCAGGTATATTTGATGAATGCGCTGTCTGTTACTGTTCCAACCTTGTATCTGCTTACTTCATTGCAGGACAGCTCCAATATATTTCCTTCTTCTGTTTTATTAAGCTTGTACAATTCCTGAGGGGGAAGTCCAAACTCTTGGAAGAAATTAATCCCTCCAACATATGTATTAGAATTAAGCTTTATTTCCACTTTCCCAGGAGAAAGCGCTTGCGTAATGCCCCAAAGAGACCACTTGGCAGCTTCATTACCATGGTTTATCATTTCTTCTTCTATATCCACCGCTGAAGAGCCATCTTTCATTATAATTGTTCTTCTAAACTGCAAATTTAAAATCTTTGAAACTGGACTTAATAAAGTTACCTTAATTTTGTCCTCTTCTTCTTTGATATCATACTCAAAGGTATTTAAATCAATATCGAATATTGGAGGCCACTTCCATCTGCTTTGTGGTGCAGGCCACACTTTGTATCCTCCAACATTAAGCCAGTTTTTCCAAACCATTTCTGCATTAATGTCACCTTTTACTCCTATGCATTCAGGATTTCTATAAAATATGTTCAATCCTTCTCTGGAATATTCAACAAT
>JAUZPI010000050.1 GCA_030706015.1 Bacillota bacterium | reverse complement strand
TTAAGAGATACTTCCAGTAGAATAAGGATTGAAACGAAACAACATTAGATATTTCCTTAAGATCTAAAGAGCGCTTAAGAGATACTTCCAGTAGAATAAGGATTGAAACGCTTCTTTCTTAACATCTCTAATCTCTGCAACTGTCAGCTTAAGAGATACTTCCAGTAGAATAAGGATTGAAACTATCTGCTTTTATATACATAGATGAATCCATATAAGCTTAAGAGATACTTCCAGTAGAATAAGGATTGAAACTATAATCAATTACTCTTAATAGATTTAAAAATAAAAGCTTAAGAGATACTTCCAGTAGAATAAGGATTGAAACGCACAATCCTAAATATAGTAGTAAACTTTCCACATATAGCTTAAGAGATACTTCCAGTAGAATAAGGATTGAAACATTGAAAAGACTAATGTGATAATTGAAGAAGTAAGGCTTAAGAGATACTTCCAGTAGAATAAGGATTGAAACTTACAAATGATCAAACTTTGTTTCAAAGCCACATCTGCTTAAGAGATACTTCCAGTAGAATAAGGATTGAAACGGTAAAGGTGATGGAAGAGTAAAAATATATAATAAAAGCTTAAGAGATACTTCCAGTAGAATAAGGATTGAAACAATAAAGTAATAAAAAAATAACATAAATAAGTAGGAGCTTAAGAGATACTTCCAGTAGAATAAGGATTGAAACATATGGTTCATTTTGTCATATAAGTTGACAATAGGGCTTAAGAGATACTTCCAGTAGAATAAGGATTGAAACCCAACACCTGGATTACCCATTACAATTTCAATCATAGCTTAAGAGATACTTCCAGTAGAATAAGGATTGAAACTTCATAAACCGACACCTCCAAATACTATAGAATTTCAGCTTAAGAGATACTTCCAGTAGAATAAGGATTGAAACAGTAGAATCTGTCCATTAAGAGTAGAAATACTGCTTGCTTAAGAGATACTTCCAGTAGAATAAGGATTGAAACCAGTGCCATTTCCTTAGGACTTCTTGCACCTCTGGCTTAAGAGATACTTCCAGTAGAATAAGGATTGAAACCGATACTGTTCCATAAGCTTCCACTTATGTATAAGAAGCTTAAGAGATACTTCCAGTAGAATAAGGATTGAAACTTCTTAATATATAAGTATGCTCCTAGAGATACGCGCTTAAGAGATACTTCCAGTAGAATAAGGATTGAAACTAACCTTGAACATATGGTAAGGTTAATTAATGATAGAGCTTAAGAGATACTTCCAGTAGAATAAGGATTGAAACATAAAACAACTACAGCCTAAGTATAGAAAGGTATGTGCTTAAGAGATACTTCCAGTAGAATAAGGATTGAAACATTATGCTATTAACTATTTTATCTAATATTCTAATGCTTAAGAGATACTTCCAGTAGAATAAGGATTGAAACATTTAACAGCATCAGATTCAGGTTCAGGCGTAAACAGCTTAAGAGATACTTCCAGTAGAATAAGGATTGAAACATTTTTCTTTGTTTCAGTATCTAAAACTATTTTCAGCTTAAGAGATACTTCCAGTAGAATAAGGATTGAAACAGCAATTTTTATGATTTGCAGGGCCTAGGATATAATGGCTTAAGAGATACTTCCAGTAGAATAAGGATTGAAACAGAATGTATTTAGCCGCAAGGTGTAAAGACATGAAGGCTTAAGAGATACTTCCAGTAGAATAAGGATTGAAACTGTACAAAAGAACATGCTGCAGGGGCTACGTTTGATGCTTAAGAGATACTTCCAGTAGAATAAGGATTGAAACTTGCAGAAGTAACATAAAGTATTCTTCCTTCCTGAGCTTAAGAGATACTTCCAGTAGAATAAGGATTGAAACAAGCCTTCTTGTAATGCATGTGTGTATCGATACTGCAGCTTAAGAGATACTTCCAGTAGAATAAGGATTGAAACACTAAACAATATAAATTAGTAAATGAAAGCCATGATCATAAAAACAGGACAATATATAAATTTCATCATTAACATATTTGAGATTTTTGGTACGAAAATATATGAATCTGTCATGTAGAATATATGAGTATTGGTACATAAAGTAAAATTGACCGAATAGAATAATATAGCACGCACACAAATACTATCTCTCGACCTCAGGTCGAGCTTTCATTCACTAACCAATATGGAGAATACAGTATCTAATGGAACTCTATATGTGCAGAGATACCATTGGCTACTAACCCTCTAGATCTCAGATCGAGCCTTCATTCATTACCCAATATGGAGAATATGATATATAACAACATCTATGTGCTTATGGAGATATCACTTTATAATTAATCTTTCTTCACCTCCAGTGGATTCTTTGTTAGCTAACTTATGAGGGAAATTGATGATTTAATGGTATCTATGCCTACGGAGGCATCATTTCCGTATACTCTCTATATTAATAACTATATGATAAAGGGAATGGAAAAAGGTAGTTAATGTGCTGCAGGAATTTTTACAATATGTATTTGTATTTAAAATGGAAGGGGACTATGGCGAAATGAAAAAGTTTACATTTAAAAAAAGGATAAGTTTTCATTTTTTCTGATTGTTAAAATATAATAGTAACACACCCAAAAAGGAGGTCATAAACTTGAAACTTAAGGAGTATTCCAAAGAGGTGAATACTATTAGTGAAGATAACTGTTTTGTTCTACTTAAGGAAATTCACAAATGTTTTATTATAGAATTGAGATATGCAACAGATAACAATTTTACGGGTCAAAGGCTGTATCAGACGGATATTTGCGTGCTTAGAAAGGCTACAGCAGAAAAGCTTGCCGAGGCTAATGAAGAATTTAGAAAGCTTGGATACAGGGTAAAGATTTGGGATGCTTATAGACCACCTTATGTTCAGAAGATTTTTTGGGATATGGTAAAGGACAAACGTTTTATAGCTAATCCTGATGAAGGGGGATCTATCCACAGCAGGGGCTGTGCTGTGGATATAACTCTTGTGGATAAAAACGGCCAGGAACTTGAAATGCCTTCTGGCTTCGACGACTTCTCAAAAAATGCCTTCAGGGATAATCCAAACATGTCCGAAGAGGCTAGAAAAAATGTAGAATTACTAACCAGCATTATGATAAAACATGGGTTTACTACAATAAATGAAGAGTGGTGGCACTTTGAAGATGTAGATGCAGTTAAGTATTTTGTTGTGGATATTGATGTGAGTCTATTTAGAAAATAATATGGATTTTAAATTGCAATGTAGATAAGATGTGTGAATAATGTGGATAAGTTTTGTATTGATATTTTGTTAATAAATATAGAGTAAAGGTATGCTGGCCCAATAAGCTGGCATGTTTTTTAATTTATAAGGGAACTATAAATTATTTTGTTTTGTGGATAGTTTATTCAGAAGTAATTATGCAGATTAAGAAACCTTTGGGAAAAAGTATTGTAAAGATTAATAGTTAAGCACAGCAACAAACCCTCTCGGCCTTAGGTCGGGAGGGTTTGTTGCTGTGTGATATCTCTGTAAATGCAGAAAGATATAAGATAATGTATACTCCTCATCGGTTAGTGAATGAAGGCTCGATCTGAGATCGAGAGGGTTAATTTGTTTATGATATCTCTGTAGCTATATAGTAGTATTAGGATACCGTATACTCCACACCGGTTAGTGAATGGAAGCTCGATCTGAGATCGAGAGGGCTTATTTGTGTATGATATCTCTGTAGATATATAATAGTATTAGGATACCGTATACTCCAAATAGGTTAGTGAATGAAAGCCCAATCTGAGATTGGGAGGGTTTCAGTGATATCTCTGTAGATATATGATACTATCAGGGCACTGTATACTCCACACCGGTTAATGAATGAAAGCTCAACCTGAGGTTGAGAGAGTTAATTTGTTTATTTGTGTATGTTATTTCTTACAAATTTATGGGCATCGGTATTTACGCCTCTATAATATAGGTAATTTCCTGCAATTAAGACTTCTGATAGATTACCCTTGTTGCCAAAGCTTGTTTTATCTGAACCATCTAATTTTTCTGCCACCAATTCATGGTTGTTATCAGTTGAGCTTAATTGGTTGTAGCACAGCCAGTCTCCAGAGATACTAAAGTTTTGAATTAAATTGTTCTTTATTAGCTGCTTATCTGAACCATCTAATTTAATTCTATATAAATTACCATCACCTTCATGAGTACCTTCGCTAGCATCCTTTATTGCATTTAATACATAGATATAATCGCCGCAAACTTGAAAATCTGCTGTGTTATGGTTATAAAGAGTTGTCTTATCTGAACCATCTAATTTCATACGGCAAAGGCTCCTAGACTGAATATCAATATAATAAATGTAATCACCGTTACCAATTATATGATTATAGCTCCCTTTGTTTAATCTAGTTTTATTAGAACCATCCAGCTTTACTCTAAAAATACTATAATCATTTACGCCGTCATCTGTATAATAAACCCATTCATCCTTCAAGTAAAAGCCCTTAGTTTCATAATCCTTACTGCCGCCAATAATTTTTGTTTTATCTTTACCATCAGTCTTCATTTTATAGATGCCATAGAAGGAATCACCGCCATCGTTAAAATAGATATATCCATCCTGGATACCTATAACACTGCAGCGATTATCAGGAGTAAGTGTTGTTTTTCCTGAACCATCTGTTTTGATTTTAGTAAGCTTTTGTTTATCGGCAAGGTTTGAGTAGTACACCCACCCATCACTTAATATACCTTTAAAAATGTCCTGTGAGGAGATGTCAGTACCCTTAGCAGCTGAAAGATCTGCTTGTACATAATCTTCAGTAGTATAATCTAGAGTATGATCTAGCTTTTTACCGCAGCTAGATAGTATTACTGCGCATAGAGTGCAAGTCATTAATAAGACAAACGTTTTCACTTTTTTAGTAAACTTCATATTATCCCCGCTTTCTTATAGAATGTTTACAATGTAAACATGGTATTACCAATATTATAACACAAAAGGTAAATGAATACTATACTTATAGCATCATTTACCTTTCAAATATTAGGAACTTTGTTTGGTTGAGGAAAATTCCTCGCTGTATTTGAATAATGTCCATGCTTCTAGGGCTTCACAATAGGAGATAAATTGAGGTGTTTTTATAAAGCTTCCCTGTACATTAAGCCTTTTTATAATATTATTTAGATTTTCTAATGAAGTCCATTTCTCATCAAAAATCAACTCTCCAAGTTTTTTTGATAACACCTGAGCTATAATAAACTCCACATCTTCCATTGCATCAATTACTATATTTTCCTCTCCTTCAATATACATATATTGTTTTTTTACATCCATTAGAGTGTTATCATCCATTAGAAATAAGTCCTCATCCATAAGGTAGTCCTGCAATTGACCACGTTCAGGAATTATAAATTCATAAACCTTTACCTTATTATTGATAACGTTTACATAATGCATGATTGAAAAATTATTTTTTTTAATTACTCTTCCGAATTGGGTATTATCTGAAGAGTATACACGCCACTGATCTTTTAAATGAACAAAAATCTCATTAACATCAATAACTCCATTATTCATAAATATATCCTCCATGCAATTTATATTTAAAAGGATTATAAAATTAACATCAATTGTAGGTTTGTGTATTTAACATAGATTATTACCCTGTTTATACTTTATATGCCACTGTGGAATTAAAAATAACTAGAATCTTTAAGGAAATATGTCTCCAACTGATAGAACCGCATAACTACAAAGTGAAGGGAGTTGATAGCATGTCAAAATCAAGTAAAATTCAAAGTACAATGATCCTAACCTATAAAGAAGGGGTGGATGTAAACGGAAAGGACATAATCAAAAATGCAAGATTTGCAAAGGTAAAGGTTACTGCTTTAGATGATGATGTTTTAGCTGTAGGTGCAGCCTTAGGCAAAATCATGGAGTATCCAGTAATCAATGTTGTTAGAGCTGATAACAGCGTAATAGTAAGTGAATAGGGGGGATTTAAATGAGTAAAACATTAGCTATGACATTTATAAATGCGGATGGTAAGAAGACTTGCATAAGACTTCAAAATGTTAAACCTGCTGTGACAAAGGATGAGGTTATAGAGGCTATGAATGTTCTCATCACTAAAAATATATTTGACACCACCGGAGGAGATCTAAAACAAATAGATTCCGCAGTATTAGAAGAAAAGAGCAGCGAAGAGTTAGCTGTAAGATAGCAAAGCAAAGGTCAGGGGCATTGCCTCTGACCTTTTGCTTTATGCTATATTTTCCACTTCATCATAATGTGGGTTACTTCTAACCGCTAGTGAGAATAGATATGGATAATTGGATTTCAAATGCTCCATATAGCATATCCACTCATAAATAAGAGTAGTATAAGCTCTTTCGATGTCTATAGAAATATGTACATGATCCTCATGACTCATAGAAGATAAATCCTCTCTGTAGCTTAATTCATCTAATAGGTGAAACACACTCCATAAAAGCTCTGTAAAAGAATTATGCTCAAGCAAATTTGGATTTGTTAATAGTCCCATCAGCAAATCTCTCTTCTTCACAAGATAATCTCTTAATTCATTTAAGCTGCCCTGTGTGCTGTCTATTTTAAAGGTTTCTTCTTTAACCTTTTTCTTTACATCAGCGAACTTTTTCTTGTCCCAATTTCCTGTTATGAGCAAGTCTCTTCTTCTTTGGGAATAATGCTTATCGAATCTGGAACATATTTTTATAAGATCTTTTCCGGCGTCACTGAAAAATACTCCTATAGGCATGTTCATTTTTTCCAGCTTTTGTTTTTTATCTCTTGCACTTAATATACTATCCAAAATTACTGTTACTAATAGTATTTGCATAGGAACGAAAGCTAAATCCTGAAGCATATAAAAGAAAGTGGTATGAGCATCTTTAAATATTAATATCTGGGAAAGGTATATTATAGATGAAAGCCCTACAAGTAAAATTCCCATTAACACACGTTTAGTCCAAGTTTTCATAAAAACCCTCCTCTTCTGTAAGCTGTAAAGAACCATGATGACAAAGTCCTTTGTCTTATGGCTGCTGGGAGCTCTATTAAATTAATGATACACATAGAACTAAAAAAATTCAATTATTTTTAACAATTAACACATACTATATTCATATATGGAATATAGTATGTGTTAATGACAGAAGGATTAGATTTTGGTAAGATAGTTTATAGAATGTATTTTACCGAAAGAGGGTGCATGCAGATTAATAATAGGGAGGAAATTTTAGATACTCTTTATGTTGAAAGATTTGCTTCTGGGAAGCAGATAATAAGAGAGGATATTAATGCCTTTTTAGATTTATTCAATATAGAGGTTAATACTAAATTTTCACAAAGAGAAGCCTATATGCCATCTTCAGAAATTGTATTAATAATGACAAGATACTATGGAATTATTGATAATATATTTCCTGAAAATGAAGCTGAAGAAATTAAAAAGAAATTAAATATATATATACTCTTGTGTGTTGCAGATGCTACAGAGCTTAAGAAATTTGATTATGTACATGAAATATTTTCTGTAGTAAGCAACAATCCTAATATGATAAAGAAGCTTATTGAGAATCTAATTATAAGCGAAAAATTTGTAGGAACTATTTTAAACTGGTATATACGCCATAGAATAGATAGAGTAAAAGATATTTATGAACTAATTGATGAATTAAAATTTTGGGGAGAAATCTCTATTAAAATCCTTGAGGGTGAGTTCTTTAGAGAATGCTTTAAGGATAAAATGATTAATATATTTGATAAAAATAGAGATAAGATTTGGACTGCAAATATTATATATGAATTATTTAATCAAGTGACAAACAATATTCAAGATTTTTATACCCAAAGGAAATTTAGAAAGTTTTTTGACTTTTTAGTAGAAGAGATTTACGAAAAACTCATAGCAGCTATTGATCTATCAAAGCTCACCCTTGAAGATATAACAGAGCTTAAGTTTTATGACAGCAAAACAAATCCTGAAAAGAACCTTGCTCTAAAATGCCTTAAGGAAATTCTAGAAAGTAAATCTCTAGAGCGGATTGAAGAGATAGAGGATAAGATTTACAGCTTAAGATCTGAGTATATGTTTCATGTGGGAATACTTATATGTGAGTTTTATAAAAATGAACTGTCAGAAGAAAATTTTAGGAAGGTAATGTGTGCTTTCGTTAGAAATAAGGTATATAATACAGCTACCTTATTGTATGACTTTGATGGATTGTTAAAATTTATTTTGGATAGCGGCGGAGAAAAAAAGGTTTATGAGTTCATAGTATGGATAGCGGATAATTTTAAAGGACTAGAGAACGATGTATCCAGAACCAGATTTATAGCCGCATTAGAAAATTATTTTTCTAGGTATGACAGGAGAGCCTTTAAGGATAGAGAAAGCAGAAAACATTTATTTTCTACTAAGAACAAAGCTATTGCAGAGGCCTTGAAGAACATACAGGGAGTTTTGACAGGCGGAATAAAGGGCTGGTTTTTCTGAAGAGAAAATTGTTGAAGGATATGGTATATAGTAGGAAAATAAAAGGGGGGGGCTATTACCCCCCTAATGTTATGTCTTGATGATTGTACCATTCTAATGCTTCCCTTAAATGTTCTTCTTTAAAGTCGGGCCAATAATCATTTATCACATAAAAATCGGAATAGACAGATTGTATAGGTAAGAAGCCGCTTAGTCTTCGTCTTCCGCCCCAGCGAATTATAAGATCTATTCTGGAAACATCACTAGAATGAATACAGCTTTTTATGGTGTTTCTATTGCTGCTGGAGTTTTGATCTAATTTACCTAAATCCCATTCCCAACCGTAATTTACAAGGAAGTTTACCTTAACGCCGCCGCCGCCAATATTTGTCCTTGTAGTATATGGAAGCAATTCTTTTGGAAACATAGGTGATTCGGTATTTCCGAGAACTAAAAGGGAAGCATTTTCCTTTAATAAAAGCTCTACGGCATTAGTACAGGCCTTTGTAAAAGATTCTCTTTGAACAGAAGGTCGTTTGGTATTATCTGTGGTAAAGCCGTAATATGTAAGCTCCTTAACCCCTAGATTTTTGCATAATCTGAATAACATAAGTCCAGGAAGTAAACCCCATTCATATCCTTGTTCCTTTGATAACCCCTTTTCTGCAGCCCAGCGCCTATTTCCATCCGGGATAAATCCTATGTGGTCTGGTATCCTCAAGCTAAAATCACCTCACTAAAAAATTTGCCATAATAACATAATTATTTGCCTAATCGTAGAAAAGTATACTTGAATTTCTTCTAACTAAAGTTCTTTCGATGTAAAAGAACTTTCTTCAATTTAGGTAATATAAGAAAATAAATAGAATATACAAAAAATTATTTAAATTCTATGGGTTACTCCAATTTATGGTGTTATAATAAATATATATAGGATAATATTACATTTCTAACCATTGTTTTATGATATTATACTAGGAAATAGGGCAATGAAAGAATTAATACATGATATATGAATTTTGGGAGGGGGAACAGAATGAGTAAGATTATTACATTTGCTACATTAAAGGGTGGGACAGGTAAATCAACTACTGCATTTTCTACTGCGGGCATATTAGCAGAAAGAGGATATAAGGTATTGGTGATAGATGTGGATCCTCAGGCTAATATAACCTCAAATTTTTCTATAGATGAGACTATAGAAGGCTACAAAGGCATTAGAGAGGTGTTTGATAACGAAAGAACTCCAGTGGTAGAAGTTGTTACTAAATCACCAATTCCTGAACTTCCAACCTTGGATGTAATAGGTGCTACTATTGGCTTAACAGCCACTGAAATGAAAATTATAAGCCTTGGAGGAAGGGAATTTATTTTAAAAAGATATTTTAAAAGTAATAAAGAATTTTTCGATCAGTATGATTTTATTATTTTTGACACCAACCCAAGTCTATCTATAATTAATCAAAATACTTATGTTATCAGCGATGGAATCGTTTTAGTAAGTGATATAGGAATGAATGCTCTTAAAGGTCTAGAGATGTTTACTGCTTTATGGGAGGATATATCTCAAAGATTAGTTATTGATGATAATCTTAAGGGTGTAATTGTAAACAAGTTTGATAAAAGAAATAGTATTGCAAGGGAATTTGTTCAATACTGCGAAGAGGACAAGGAGTTACAAAAATTAGTGTTCAAAAATTATGTACCCCTTAGTTTAAGATTTACAGAATGCGAGCTTTCCAGGAAACCAATCAATTTAATAGATAAGGAATCAAAGGCTTATAAGGCTGTAAATGGCTTTATAGATGAACTGTTAGCTAGATTATAAAAGAGAGGGGGTATGTTTATAATGCGAAATAGATTCAAAAACGCAATAAAGGGCAACGGAGTAGATATTGTTACTTCTGGTAAGCCTATTCCAGCTGACAAGGAATTAGTTATAGATTTTGAAAGCTTTTTAGAAGCTACTGAAATAGACACTGGATTTATTGAAGGAATAAAGGATATGCTGCCTAAGGATGTTGGAATAAAGCTTAAATTTTATCAATTAGTTTATACCATTTCCGAGAGTGGTTTTCAAACATACTCTATGTCTCCAGAAATTACTGAAGATGAAAGAGAAGAAATTGAAGAAATCTGCTACTATGAACCACCAACTAAAATGCTGGAGGGTAAGCTGGATGAAGCTTCACTGAAGAATTTTCCAGTGTCCTTTAGTTTCTTTAAATTAAGAAGCGGAAGACTAGCGGTTGCTCAAACTAAATTTACTGGAAAAGACTACGGCGGAGGTAATGGAGGCTACTTTTCTCATGTACTGGTTTTGGAATCTGGGTATTTTCCGTTTTACCCTATTCAGCTTATGGACTCACCTAGCTTTAGAAGCAGTCTGACAGAGGAAGAAAAGCAAGCTGATGGAATAGTATCCTTACCAGCCTTAAATGAAGTTATATTAAATGAAGATTTATCCTTTGAGAAAGTTTCTGAGTTCATTAAAGAGGAAGACGGAGAAAATTTAAATGAACTAAAAATCAACATATTGAAAAATATGATTAATATAATGATTCAAAACACTGCTCAAGAGAGAAGGATAATTGTATGTGACGAAAAAGAAAATTTAAAACACTGGATCGCAGCAATACAGATGTCTTTACCTCTAAAGCTTGCACAGTTGAATTCATTTACAGCATATGTGCATGAACCTATGGACAACCATATAGAAATATGCGGAATGGTGAGAGAAGATTTAAGCATAGTTGAAAAGTATAAGAATTATAATGATTATTATGTATTTGATATAATAAACAATATTTTTCCTAGGGCTCATATAGACACTAAATTTTCAGTAATCATTCAGAAGATGTTTTTATCTGCTAAGAAAAGAAAAAATTCTTTTATGGATTTTGTAAATAATTTTGAATTATCAACTCTCAGTAAAGAAATTGATGATTGTGTTGAATTGTATAATATCATAAGCACTGGACTCAGCAATAAGAAATTAAAGGATATAGTTTTATCCCTGGAGTTTATTGATAGATATGCATCACCAATAATAAAGGAAGAGTTGTCTGGTCATCTAGAAGATTTAATTTTAAATGGTTCTGCCAGAGGAGAAAATCTTTCAGAAGACATATTGAAATTTAGATTTAAAATGGCAGTTGAGAATAAAGAAAAAGCATCTATAAGGAATGCCTTCAGCTTCTTTTATAAATATGTGCAAAGTTTCTTAACAAGGCAGCTTGGCAGCACTGCAATTTTGAGAACAATGGAGTTTTATGAAAAATTAAAAGCAAATATAGAAAACAGCAGTCCTCTGCTTGCCAATTATACCTTCGAAAAAGAACATTTACTGCAATTTATAAAATACTTTGACAGAAATGATCCTAAATATGCTAAGTTTTATATCTCTATTGTACTTGACCAGTTGACAAAGTATAGAACATCCCTGCAGGATTTAGATTTATATTATGGTGAGTTTATAAAAGCAGCCTTTACCTCAATGTTCGATTATGAGGAAGAAATAATTGACACTATTAAGAAGTACAATGGTATCTACGCTGCAAGCCTTACTTTAATGTACTATGATGTGGCAATAAAAAGAGGCATTAGTACAAGCCGTGCGGTTAAATTGTTCATAAACAGATGTAATGCCAACGGCAGGGAGTGGGCTCAAGCAGCAAGACAATATCTAAGAGATAATGATATTGGGAGAAGACTGCTTTTCGAAGAATTTAGAGGACAAATATCTTCTTCCCAGGATAAAAGTGCATTATTTTGGAGCTATTATAATGAGAATTTCGGAGGTCAGAGCAATGAGACAGCATTATATAATGCTGCTGAACTTCTTGTAGCAGAAAATATGGCTTTGGATGTTATTCACGGCATGATAAAAGCAGCAGAGGAAGAAAATGATAAAGCCCAATTAACAAAAGCCTTTGATGTAGTATATTACTGCATAGAACTCTTGCTGGAGCGGCAGGAATTAGGCATAAAGGATATTCTGGACTTTTATAATCAGGTAAGGAAATTCCAAACCAGCAGTGTGAATGATTTCCTAACATATTTCTTAAATATTGATAAATTAAATGATATAAAACAAACCTTATATAGTGATAATTTAAGAAAAGCTGAATTCTATGCCTCTATTGTGCTTCAAGGTATGATGCTTAGGGGAGATTCCTGGAGTGCTGCAGCGGCATACAAAGAATTTTTGGACTGCTGCTTAGATATAATAATGAATTATCACAAAGATTTTATGTGTATTCTTATTGAAAGTGTAAGTGATAAAACAGAATATTTTATAAATATGCTTGTATACTATTATATTAAGAGTGGAAATGAAGATGATACTGCCTTAAAAATGTTTATAGACAAACTTGATAGTGCAGGATATATTTGGAGTGCCACTATAAGGAATATAGTTAACGGAATAGAAGACGGAGACAAGCTTTTATATGAAGAGTTTAAATGGAGACTAGATAGAGCCGAGGATAAGGTTAAATTCTTTAATGATTATTATGAAGGTGTACTTTATAAAATTCATACTTATAAGAATAAATACTTATCACAGATTATAAGAGATTATTTAGATACTATTAAGGAAATGCCTTGTTACATTAGCGAGTGTATAGAGATCTTAGATTTAGTTATAAATGAAGATGTTTCTCTTGATAAGGACATATTAACTAGACTTGTTTCTGGTTATGAAAGTACAATTGACCTTGTAGAGCCTGATGAAAGCACTAGAAGAAAGATAATAAGAATTGTACAGATTAAGATGAGAAATGAGATTGTAACTAAACCAGATATTATTTCTCTTGTTAGATTTGGAATAAAGCTTGCCAGTGTAGATAATAAGGAAGCCTTAGTAAGAGTCGTTCAAGATGAAGTACTTGATATAACTGAATTAAATAAGGAGAAATATGTACAATTAATAAATTGGTGCATTCCTTTAATGGCAGAACATGCAAGATTTATTGAAATGGGAGATGCCATTAAGAAATTATTATATTTAGATGAATATAAGGAAGAATTTAATGCTTTATTCACTAAGTATCTATTCTCTCAGATGAGTGGAGAAGGTAATGTTGATGAGGCAGAAGAACTAACAGAGGACATGGAAAATGATATATTATTCATACTGGATAATGCCTCAAACCAAGGAGATAACACCAGTTTTGAACTTGCTTATAAAATGTTCTTTAATACCTTAGACAGCTTGGCTGTTAGTGAAAAAGTAAGCTATGAAAGACTTATTGATTTCTACAATGGTGTTAAGGATTATGAATGCAATAACAAAGAAATCTTCGAAAGGTTCTCTCTTGAAGAGGAAAGAATAATTAAGCTTACTAAGAATATTATTATGGCTCAGGTTAAGACTGCAGAGTTCTATTGCAATACTTTGCTGGAGCAGTTAATAGCACATGATGAAGTTGATATAAGCTTAAGCCCATATAATGATTTCTTCAGTGCATGTTTTAATTCATTAATAAGCAATGAATCTGACATGGAGTCAATAATAGCTAACACTGAGGGAAGAATAGACATGTTTACTTATCTTAGTTCCCTTTATTATAATAAATTATTTGCTCTTAGTAAAAAAGAAAGCAACAAGGCATCGGAGATTTTTGTATCAATCCTAGACTCAAGTCTTCAGGACAAGGAGAAGGAAATTATTGATATGATAGCTAAAACAAACAATGGTTTTCTGCTTATGTTTCAGGTGTTTTTATCAAAGCTGGCTTCTACTGAGGATAAAAAACTTACCTTCTGGTTATATAAAGCTGAGGTCTTTGATAGATTTTTAGAATATAAGAGAGAATTTTTCTCAAGGGCAGTAGAGCAGTATATAAATGCAATAAGAGATCAATTAAATTGTCCTGAGGAATGCGGTAAGTTTGTTGATATAGTAAATAGTGAAGAGGTAAACTTCACAAAAGAGGTTCTTACGGTTATAGTTGGTGAGTATGAGAAGGAAATCAAAATTGGAGTAGATAACAGCCAAAACGATAACTTAATCCAAAATATTGCTGGTTTAAAGGATAAGTATAAGGTTGCTACAACGCCAGATATTATCAGAATCATAGAATTTGATAATAAGATTTCGAATACAAATAGTAATGATAGTATAAGAGAAATAATGTCAAATACTAATATTGAGATTAATGGCTTAGATAAAGACAATTATGAAAGACATGTAGATTGGACCTTATATAAATGCTGTAACGCAGCAGATTCATGGATTGTTCACAGCATGATCAAGAAAATGTTTTATATTGAACAATACAGTGAATGGTTCTTTGAAAAGTATTTGGATAATTTAAGGCTGATAATGAAAGAGAATTCCTTAGAAGGATACAAGATATTCGCTAGATTTGTAATAGCTTTTTATAAAAATATGGATCAGTTCACTGGAGAGATATGTGAAAATGTAAAGTACAGCATTATAAAGCTTCTTGTAGAAAAGGCCGATAATATAGTTAAGGATATAGATAATAATCTAAGATCAGAAGTGAGCAGCGTACGAAACAAAGAGGTTGTTCTTAAGGAATGGGAAAAGCTAATAAAAGAATACAATGATATAAGAAGAGATAAACAAGAGGACGAAAATAAATTTAAGTTCTTAAACATCTTTAGAAGATAATATAGTTGAATATTAGTTTTAAATAGGGCGGTTGATACCATTAAAAGATATCAACCTGCCCTAAATTTTTAGAGAAAAGGGTTGAGGATATGAAAAAAATAAGGGTACTTATAGTAGATGATTCATTAATGTTTAGAGAATTTTTGAAAAGGGCTATCAGCAGTGATGAAAATCTTGAGGTGGTTGCTGTAGCTTCAGACCCTTATGAAGCAAGGGATAAAATAATAGAATTCGAACCAGATGTTATGACCTTGGACATTGAACTGCCTAGGATGGATGGAATACAATTTTTGAAAAAACTCATACCTCAGTACCCTATTCCAGTAATAGTAATAAGTGCAGTAAATAAGAGTGTGTTTGAAGTTTTAAATGCTGGGGCTGTAGATTTTATACCAAAACCAAGTGGTAATCTTAGCGTTGAAAGCTTTGCAAAAGAGCTTGTAACAAAGGTAAAGATTGCTTCGATAGCTAAGATAAATAAATTTAGGGTAAGACCAGCGGCACCTGAAAACACTGAGAATATTGAAAATAAGAATAGGTTTATATTTATAGGTGCTTCCACCGGCGGTACAGAAGCTATATTTGATATAATAAAGAAATTTCCTAAGGATATGCCGCCAACGCTTATAGTGCAGCATATGCCAGCTGTATTTACCAGGATGTATGCCGAGAGACTTAACGATAATTGTCAGGTGGAGGTAATGGAGGCCAAGGATGGAGATTTAGTGCTTCCCGGCAGAGTGCTTATAGCTGCTGGTGAATATCATATGAAGCTAGTAAAGGAAGCAGGAACCTACAAGGTAAGATGCTTTAGGGGAGAAAAGGTGAATGGCCATTGTCCTTCTATAGATGTGCTTTTTAATTCTGCAGCAGAAATTATTAAGGATAAGGCTATTGGAATAATATTAACAGGTATGGGTTATGATGGAGCTAAAGGTCTTTTAAATATGAGGAAGCTGGGCGCAAGAACCATAGGTCAAGATGAAAAGTCCAGTATAGTGTATGGCATGCCAAAGGTAGCATATGAAATTGGTGCGGTAGAATTTCAAAGAGACTTAAATCTTATTCATCAGATTATATTTTCAATTTTAAATGAAAGGCATTGATTTTCCTAGACAGGTGCTTAGGATATTATGAGGTAAAATAGCGATGGAAAAGGTAATAGGAATCGGTGAATGGGCAGTATCTAACAATATTAATGACAGTATAAAAACATATGCACTAGGATCCTGCGTAGCAGTAACTGTATATTGTTTTGATAAAAGGGTGTTAGGTATGGCACATATAGCATTACCCTATTCAGGTATAAAAGTGACAGAAGCCAAACCAGAGGCGTATTTTGCAGATAAAGCGCTACCTTTGCTGATAGATAAGGTTTGTCAGCTTTCTCTTGAGCCCAGTCCAAAACTAATCATTAAACTATTTGGAGGAGCGCAATCCAACAATAGGCTGGATGTATTTAATGTAGGTCAAAGAAATATAGCAGCTATAAAAAATATATTAGAACAGCAGGGTTTTCCCTATGATTCACTGAATACAGGAGGAAATGTAAGCAGAACAGTATCCGCCTACGTAGCAGACGGAAACTGCGAGGTACACAAATACCCTCTCTCAACCTCAGGTTGAGCTTAATTCATTAACCTAGGTGGGGAATACGGTAACTAACAGCACTATGTGATTATAGAGATATCATTCCTTAATATCCCCTCTCGACCTAAGGTCGAGCGTCCATTCATTAACCTAGGTGGGGAGTACGGTAACTAATTCTAATATATGTTATTAAAGATATAGATATGCTAATCCACGTAGTGGATTATGAAACAATAAAATGTTTAGTCAAAAACTTAATTTAAACAAAAAGGCTTTAGCTAAATTGAATACTATGCCGGAGATTGCTAGATATATTTGAATTGAAATAGTGTTTATAGCGTTAGAACGATAATCTTTCTATTATCGTTTAATGAGTTTTCAAAAGTTGAATAATCAAATTTTATACATATATATTATATATCCGAGTACAAAAAATATTTAAATGAGTTACTTAATCTTTTTATTGATTAGGTAGCTCATTTATTTTTAATAAAATAAGGAGGATTTTACAATGTCAAAGAATATTTATTGTATCGGAAGAATAAAGGGAAATCAAATAATAATGGAGGCGGCTATTAAGAATGGTGAAGTTTATGAAAAGTCTATACCTGCTAAAAGAGTAGACATTGTATCAATAAAAATGGTTAAAGAAGCAAGCATGTTATACAAAGGGCGAAAGGTAAGTTCACCGAGTGATGCTTATAAACTTATTAAGGAATTTCTTGAAGATGCAGATAGAGAGGAAATGATAGTTTGCTCATTAGATACCAAAAATCAACCCACCAATATTAATGTAGTTAGCATAGGTACTTTAAATAGCTCCTTAGTTCATCCAAGGGAACTTTTCAAGGTTGCAACTCTAAGTAATGCAGCTTCAATAATTGTTGTTCACAATCATCCTTCGGGAAATCCAGAACCATCAAGCGAGGATATTAATGTTACTCATAGGCTTAAAGAATGTGGCAAATTATTAGGAATAGATGACATAGAACATATTATTATCGGTGATGGAAGCTTTGTAAGTATTAAAGAAAAAGGAATTTTATAATTATCAATAGGATAAGCAGGAGTAATTTCTAATTAATCCTGTAAATTAGAAAGGAGTTTTTAATATTTGATGGTGATAAATATATTACTAAAGGTGTTTCAACTACAATACCGCAGTTCTTACAGCTAATGCTATGGTACATAATTGACACAATGGAAGTAAAAGAAAAGGATTATCTTCAAGTATTTGAACTTAGTGAAGTTGTTAAGAATGGAAGGAGAAAGCAAAAGTTTGTTCATTATCAGGAACAACCAGAATTTAAATAGGAGTTTATAATAACTACAAAAGATACCATAAGTGAGAAGGTATACATAATTGATGATGGGACTCATTCAACAATGCTGATTGCCAGTGAATATTAAAAGCCAAGAAATGCATACTTATCTATAACATAAACTTCACAATAAAATTAAATATTTAACTTCTATAGATATATAATATATGTGGATATAACAAAACTGCAAATGAGGTACTTAATCGATAAAAAGATTAAGTACCTCATTGTTTTTTGTTTAATGAAAATTTTAATTATTCTAAATATTGTGTATAAACATGTTTAAATCGTGGGAAAAATGTGTTATTATTAATATATAATGAGATAAGTTGGATATATGAAAAAAATTTTTCGACGAGAAGAAAACGTTTTCTCTTAGGAGGTGAAGCCAATTTACAAAAATTAGTAAAATCAATAAGCATATGTTCATGTGTGTTACATATATTATATTAAAAAAAGTACACGTCAACGTGAAGAGGAGTTGAGGGAATTGAATTTGAGAGATGTTAGACTCAATACTAAATTGATTATAAGCTCAGGCATAAATATTTTATTCATGGTAATTTTGTGTATTTTAGCTGAATTAAAGCTTCCCATTTTAATAACTGGCGTATGTGGTGCTTTGTTCCTTATACTTGGAATATTTGCAGCATATAACATAAGAAAAAGTGTAATGAAAGAAGTAAATACTATGTCTAATGCCTTAGAAGCATTAGCTAATGGTGATTTAAATATAAAAGTACAAGCTTCTAGGGATGAAGACTTAGGAAAGATGGCAGTATCCTTGAATAAGTTGACAGGAGTAATTAGTGGTGTAAGTAGTCAACTTGCAGAGGAAACTTTAGCTATAAAAGATGGACGAGTAGATGAAAAAATTGATGTTAAAAATTTTCAAGGCTGCTGGAGACAGATTATAAGAAATGTAAATGACATTAACGATACCTACCTGGCACCTTTGAAGAAGATGGATGAATATTTGGAACTTATGAGTAAAGGCAATATTCCGTCTAAGATTACTGATGAATACAGGGGTGGTTTTAATAGGGTAAAGGATTCTCTAAATGGAATTATAGATACCTTGAATCTATTTATAGAACAGATAAATTGGATGTATACTACTCTTCAAGCAGGAAACACCAGAGACAAAATTGATTTAAATAAGTTTAATGGTTCCTATAAGCAAATGGCGAATGCTGTAAATGACATAGTTTGGTTAAATATAGAGAAGTTCATAAACATTTTTGAAATCTTAAAAGCATATTCTGAAGGAGATTTTTCTGCACAGATGGAGAAGCTTCCAGGCAGATATGGCTTAATAAATGAGCATCTTGAAAATTTAAGAAGTACTCTAATTAGGGTTAATGGAGATGTTATAAACCTTATCAATGCTGCTGATCAGGGGAAGCTTTCCATTAGAGGAGATGAAGAGAAATATACTGGAGACTTTAAGAAGATTATTCAAGGAATAAATAAAACCTTTGATGCTTTTGAAGCTCCTATAAAAGAAATATCTTACGGCTTGGCTCAAATGAAGGAAGGCAAATTAAATTTCACTATCAAGGGAGATTATAAAGGAGAATATGGTGAAATAATTGATTCACTAAATGCTTCTATTGAAGCCTTTAATGAGGTACTTGGAGAGATTAATACTTCTTCGGAGCAGGTTGCTGCTGGAGCTGCTCAGGTATCTAGTTCTAGTCAGGAATTATCTCAAGGCTCCACTGAACAAGCCAGTGCTATAGAAGAGATAACTTCTTCTATGACAGAGATATCCTCTCAAACCAAAGAAAATGCTGTTAGTGCTGATGAAGCTAACAATCTAGCGGTATCAGCAAAGAAAGGTGCTGAACAAGGTAAGAGTCAAATGACTGAAATGTTAAAGGCAATGGATGAAATAAATGAATCTTCTGCCAGCATATCAAAGATTATAAAGGTAATAGATGAAATTGCTTTCCAAACAAATATATTAGCTCTAAATGCAGCAGTGGAAGCAGCTAGAGCTGGTCAGCATGGAAAGGGCTTCGCAGTAGTAGCAGAGGAAGTTAGAAACTTAGCGGCAAGAAGTGCAAATGCAGCAAAGGAAACTACTACTATGATTGAAGAGTCTATAAGAAAATCTGAAAAAGGTAAGGCTATAGCAGATGAAACCGCAGAGGAGCTTAATACAATAGTTGATCATATTGAAAAAGTGGCACAAATAATCAGCGAGATTGCAAGCGCTTCTAATGAACAAGCCACTGCCATTACTCAAATAAATGAAGCTATAGAGCATGTTTCTAAGGTTACACAGATGAATACTGCAACCTCTGAAGAAAGTGCATCAGCTAGTGAAGAACTATCCAGCCAAGCAGTAGGTCTCAAAGAAATGGTAGGAAGATTTAGCTTAAAAAGAAGGAGTTTTGCAAACAGTATTGTTAGAAATAATGAAGCTGCCTATAGTTTAAGTGATGAAGCTTATAAAAAGGATGCATATAACCAGGAGAGAAGCTCTAATAAGAGCAAGATTAAAATATCCTTAGATGATAGAGAGTTCGGAAAGTACTAGGGAATGATGTAGTAATATGCTGACTGCTAAAAATATACTTGAAAAATGTAAAAAAACTTTAAAAAATTGTAATATTATGATATATTATTTAGATATAGATATAAAAGTATATGTGTTTTTACTGACACAATAAATGTATGAGGATTGATTATCGGCACCGTAGTATAGAAAAAACATGCAATGAATAAAAAAAGAGATACCATTGTGAGCGGTATGAGGAGGATGCATATGAAAAGAATTTTGATAGTTGATGATGCTGCATTTATGAGACTGGCATTAAAATCAATGCTTGAGAAAAATGGCTTTGAAATAGCTGGAGAAGCTGAAAATGGGCTGGTTGCTATACAAAAGTATAGAGAGCTTAAGCCTGATTTAGTGACTATGGATATAACCATGCCAGAAATGGATGGTATTGAAGCCATAAAAAACATAATGGAAATTAATCCAGAGGCAAAGATAGCGGTAGTATCTGCAGTTGGGCAGGAAGCTATGGTAAGAAGAGCTATCATTGCAGGGGCTTCTGCTTTTATTGTGAAGCCTTTTAAAGAAGATTATGTTGTGGAGAGCCTTGGCAAACTTTAATTTACAGTAAATGAGAAAAACATAATTGATAGCTAAACATAGTTAAATATAAGGCGTGCAGCTAATTGATTATGTATCCTATTGCTGCACGCCTTGTATTTCAATGACTATTATCAATCAAAAATTAACAGAATATTTCGACATATAAACCTTTTAGGATTTTAGGGGGGATAAATTTATGTCTGATAATGGCAGAGATCCTATGTTGGACATGTTTATATTTGAGACATTACAACTAGTAGAACAGTTAGAAGAAATAATGCTGGACAGTGAAAAAGAAGGCAACTTATCTCCATATATGGATCAAATATTTAGAAATATGCATACCATTAAAGGCAATTCAGCAATGATGCTTTACGAGAATATATCCAAACTAGCTCATTCTGTAGAGGACTTATTTGATTTTCTTAGACAAAAGAATACAGAGAAGGTTGATTACTCTAAGATAACAGATTTGGTCCTTGGAAGCATTGACTTCATAAAGGCTGAGGTGGAAAAAATAAAAAATGAAGAGAAAGCGGATGGAGATGCTTCTAGTTTAATTGAAAACATAAGAGATTATCTAAATGAGTTGAAGCAGCAAAATTCAGGTGATGGCAGCAGCTTAACCGAGACTAAAGGGTGCAAGGCTAAAGAAGAGCCTCAAAAGTTCTATATACCTCCCAGTAAAGGTGCTCAGGAAATACTAGCAGATAATTATGAAGTGGTAATTCATTTTAAAGATGGCTGCGGAATGGAAAATGTACGAGCTTTTACTGTAGTTCATAAAATCAAGGCACAAGTAAATAATTTAAAGTATTATCCTGAAAATATTGAAGAAGATGACAGCAGTGAAGAAATAATAAAGCAGCAAGGCTTCAAGCTGACCTTTGAAACTAATAAGACAAAAAAAGCTCTTAGTGAAATATTTTCTAAAGTAGCCTTTATAGATAAATTAGATATAAAGAATTTGGAGCAATTTCATAAAGAAGAACCAAAGAATAAGGAGGAAAAACCAGCAGCTCAGCCTTCAAAAGCCAGTACTGAAAAAGAAAGCTCTGGTAATCACGATGTTTTAAGTGTAAATGTAGCTAAACTAGATGAATTAATGGATTTGATAGGGGAACTTGTAATTTCTGAAGCTATGGTCACAAAAAATCCAGAATTGGCTGGATTGCAGCTGGATGGTTTTGAAAAGGCAGCAAGACAGCTTAGAAAGATAGTGGATAATATACAGGATACAGTAATGTCTATGAGACTTGTACCTCTTTCAAATACCTTTAGGAAAATGAACCGGTTAGTAAGGGATATGAATAAGAAGCTGGATAAAAAAGTAGATCTTAGGCTAATAGGGGAGGATACAGAGGTTGATAAAAATGTTATAGAGCATATATCTGATCCTTTAATGCATCTTATTAGAAATTCCATGGATCACGGAATAGAAAAACCAGAAGAGAGAAGAGAAAAAGGCAAGAATGAGGATGGGCTTATCACTCTTGAGGCAAAAAATGCTGGTGGTGATGTATGGATAATTATTAAGGATGACGGTGCTGGACTAGATAGAGAAAAAATATTAACAAAGGCTAGGGAACATGGCTTAATAAATAAACCTGAAAAAGAGCTTACGGATAGAGAAATATATGCATTTATTATGCTGCCAGGCTTTTCTACCAAGGAAAAGGTTACTGAATTCTCGGGCAGGGGTGTAGGGATGGATGTAGTAATGAAGAATATTGAGCAAATCAGGGGAAATATATATATCGACAGTGAAAAAAATAAAGGAACTACTATATCCATAAAGATACCTCTTACCTTAGCTATAATTGATGGAATGAATGTGGGGGTTGGCAGATCAAGATATACAATACCTATAACAGCTATAAAGCAGTCTCTAAAGGTGAGAAAAGAAGATGTCATTACTGATCCGGATGGAACAGAAATGGTACTAGTTAGAGGAGAATGCTATCCAATATTGAGGCTTCATAAGTATTACAAGGTTAATACTGAGATTGAAAAGATTGAGGATGGGATTGTGGTTATGGTTGAAAATGAAGGCAGAAGTATCTGCTTGTTTGCTGATAGTCTTCTTGGAGGACAGCAGGTGGTGGTTAAGGCGCTGCCAAGCTATATAAAAAAGGTAAGAGCTATAGCAGGCTGCACTCTTTTAGGCGACGGCAGCATAAGTTTAATTTTAGATATAGCAAAATTATTTCAATAAACTGAGAGAAACCTAAATCAAAAGATATTAGTGGGGGGATTGTATCATGGAAGAAGTATTTGATAACTCCTTTGAAGAGGAGGATACCCAAAAAGGTAAGCATTTAATATTTTCTTTAGGTGCAGAAGAGTACGGAATAGAGATAAAGAATGTTATAGAAATTATAGGTATGCAGGCTATTACAGAAGTGCCGGATATACCAAGTTATGTTAAAGGCGTTATAAACCTTAGGGGAAAGATAATACCGGTAATGGATGTACGCCTTAGATTTAGCAAAGCACCAAGAGAATACGATGATAGAACCTGTATAGTAGTAATAGAAATTAAAGATATTTGTATAGGCCTTGTAGTGGATAGGGTTATAGAGGTGATTTCTATACCTGAGGAGGATATCTCTGAACCACCAAGTGTAAGTAAATCCTACAGCAACAGATATATTAAAGGAATAGGGAAGGTTAATAACTCAGTTAAGCTTTTAATTGATTGTGAAAAGCTCTTAAATAGTGATGAGCTTGAAAAGTTAAACAGCGCGGTATAAAAAGAAGGTGCTGACTAAAAATGATAAAGTTAACCAATAAAGAATTCGATGAATTTGTCTCTTATATAAAACAATATTATGGAATAAATCTAATACAGAAGAGGAACTTGCTGGAGGGGCGTCTTCAAGGTATCCTCAGCAAAAAAGGCTTCACGAGTTTTTCAGAGTATTATGAGTATGTAATTAAAGATAAAACTGGAGAGGCAGTGGTTGAACTATTAGATAAGGTTACCACAAACTATACTTTTTTTATGAGAGAGAAAAATCATTTTAATTTTTACAGAGATACAGTACTTCCTTATTTAGAAAGACAGTATTTCGCAGAAAAGGATTTAAGGGTTTGGTGTGCAGGATGTTCTTCTGGGGAAGAGGCATACACCTTAGCCATGATCAATAATGACTATTTTTCTAATAGTCCTATTTGGGATAAGAGAATTTTGGCTACAGATATATCCAATGAGGTTTTAGAAGCAGCTGTAAAGGGAGAATACGAAAATGAACAGCTTTCTATGATACCAGACATATGGAAATTAAATTATTTTCATAAGATAAACTCTTATCAAGCCAGGGTTACAGATAAGATAAAAAATGAAGTGATTTTTAGACGATTTAATTTAATGAATAAGGTATTTCCTTTTAAGAAAAGATTTCATGTTATATTTTGCAGAAATGTAATGATATATTTTGATAATGAAACAAAGGATCAATTAGTGAAGAGATATTATGATAATTTGGAGCCTGGAGGATATTTCTTTATAGGACATTCTGAGTCACTAAATGGATGTACCAGCAGTAAGTTTAAATACATTATGCCTTCTGTTTACAGAAAGGAATAGTAAAAATAAGGTAGAAAGCTTGATGATTAAAGATAAATAAAAAACAATCTGACATTTTGAGAAGCGTCGGATTGTTTTTTATTTTATATAAACTTATATCATTATAGCGTATGTCTTATAGGGTGGAGTGCATATAAATCACATTAAATGCATACAGGTGAAGTAATCATATTAGTAGGACTAGCATATAGATTTATATGGGTAACCAAAATTTGGTGGGAGATGATAGGATGAGAGAGGAGTATTTAAACCTGGTGGAGGAAGAAGATACGCAGAGAGATAAATATTTAATATTTTCTTTAGGTACAGAGGAGTATGGTATAGAGATAAAAAATGTTATAGAAATAATAGGTATGCAGACTATTACGGAAATCCCGGATATACCAAGCTGCGTAAAAGGAATAATAAATTTAAGAGGAAAAATAATTCCTGTAATGGACATACGTCTTAGATTTAATAAAGAGGCCCGAGATTATGATGATAGGACATGCATAGTGGTAATTGAAATAGAAAGGGATTCTTTGGGTCTTGTGGTGGATAGAGTGATAGAAGTAGCTGGAATAGCTGAGGAAGGTATTTCAGAGCCTCCAAGCGTAAGCAAATCTTATTACAACAGCTATATTAAAGGAATAGCTAAGCTTAATAATTCAGTTAAACTTATAGTAGATTGCAGTAAGCTAGTGGATAGCAAAGACATCCATATTATAAATAAGTCCCTAGAAAGAGGTGGAGAAGCTAATGCAATGGTTTAAAAATGCAAAAATAAAGGTTAAATTACTAGCATGCTTTATGATAGTAGCAGTGTTTACCTTAGTAGTTGGTATCCTGGGAACAGTTAATATGAAAAACATAAGCAGCGGCGGTGAAGCTATATACAGAAACAATCTTGTAGCAATAAGAGATTTAGCTCAAGTTGAAAAGAATTTATTGAGTAACCATGAAAAGTTTACACAAATGGTAATACAGAAGAATAATTCAAATTTAGATGAGCTGTTACAGGAAAGTGATACTATGAAGGCTGAAAATGATAGACTTTTAGCTGCTTATAAGAGTACTAATCTATCACAGGATGAAAAAAATGAATATCCAAATTTCGAAAATAATTTTACTCAATACAGAACTACTAGGAATCAGATAGCAGATTTATTAAAGCAAGGCAAGTATGAGGATGCCGCAATAAAGCTTCCTGAGCTTAATAGTAAGGTACAAGGAGCAAATGATAGTATAGTTAAATTGATGGATATTAATAAGGGACTGGCTGATGCCACCAACCAAAAAAACATAAATACTTATAGCAGCAGTTCTACAATGATGACTATAATAGTTGTTATAAGTACTGCTCTTGCAATTATAGTTGGTTTATTACTGGCATCATTAATAAGCAGGCAGCTTAATCAGCTAACTGAGGCGGCTAGGAAACTTGCTGAGGGGGATATAGATGCTAATGTAGATTTAAATTCTAGAGATGAATTAGGTACTCTGGCTGAATCCTTTAGGAGAATGATAGAAACTGTAAAGCAGCAAGCATTAGTAGCTGAGAGTATAGCTGATGGGAATATTGCTGTTAATGTTCAAGTTAAATCAAGTAAGGACATACTTAACAGCAAATTGAAGGACATGCTAGCGACAGTTAATAAATTGATTGAAGAAACAAATATGCTGACTGCAGCAGCTTTAGAGGGAAATTTAAATACCCGTGGAAACTCAAAATTATTTAAAGGCGCCTGGGCAGATATAGTAGAGGGAATAAATAAAACTCTAGATGCAGTGATAGAGCCAGTTAAAGAGGCAGCTAATGTACTTGAACAAATGTCAGAAGGTAATTTGTCTGCAAGTGTTAAGGGGGATTATAAGGGAGAACATGCTCTTATAAAAAATGCTTTAAACAATACTATAATGGGAGTCAGAGATCATATTGAAGAGGCTTCTAGGGTGCTTACTGAAATGTCAGGGGGTAATCTGCAGGTTGAAGTTAAAGGCACATATGCTGGAGATTTTTCTGCTATGAAAGAAGCCACAAATACAATTATAGAAGCCCTAAACAGGGTGCTTGGAGATATAAATGGTGCGGCTCAGCAAGTAGCTTCAGGTTCAGCACAAGTGTCCAGCTCTAGTCAAAGCTTGTCTCAAGGCGCCACTGAGCAGGCTAGTGCTGTAGAGGAAATAACCTCCTCTATTACTGAGCTGGCAGCTCAAACCAAAGAAAATGCAGTAAATGCAAATGAAGCAAATGAAGTGGCTGAAACAACTAAATCAGACGCGGACAACGGCAAAGAAAAGATGCAGGAAATGCTGAAAGCCATGGATGAGATAAATAAGTCCTCAGCTAATATATCCAATATTATAAAGGTAATAGATGAGATAGCATTTCAAACTAATATTTTAGCCTTAAATGCAGCTGTAGAAGCAGCAAGAGCAGGTCAGCATGGAAAAGGCTTTGCAGTAGTAGCTGAAGAGGTGAGAAACCTAGCTGCTAGAAGCGCCAATGTAGCAAAGGAAACCACCGAAATGATTGAAGAATCTATTATAAAATCTGAAAAAGGAAAAGAAATTGCAAATGATACTGCTAACGCTTTAAATAAGATTATTGCAAATATATCTAAGGTATCAAAGATAGTAAGTGAAATAGCCTTTGCTTCAAATGAACAGGCACAGGGGATTTCTCAAATAAACGAAGCTATAGAACAGGTTTCAAAGGTTACCCAAATGAATACTGCTACCTCAGAGGAAAGTGCTTCTGCCAGTGAAGAACTATCAAGCCAGGCTATTATGTTAAAGGATATGGTAGCCAGATTCAGACTAAAAAATACTTCAGTACATTATGTTAGCGGCAATAAGAGTTTTAATAAATCCACTAATAAAAATAATGAATATGGCAAAAATATGGGTTTTATTATTACTGAAAACACCGAACCCAAGCCCAAAATTTCTTTAGATGATAATGATTTTGGCAAGTATTAGGTTATCCTTTAGCACTCCGTGAGAATATATTAAAACAATTATATTAGATGTTTAGTGCATAGAAAAAGGCATCATAAAAGCTATGATGCCTTTTTCTATTTATATTGGTCAAAATAATTTTTGTTTATAAAGGTTACGAAAATAGCGCCACCTATAAAGATTAGCACAAAGTACATGCTAATATCGCTTATAAATTTTGAAAGAATAAACTTGCTGGAAAATAGCACAAATATAAGTTTAATAACAGCAAATATTGCAGTTAAGATTAGGCTTTGCTTAAATATAGCAATATATTTTTTCACGAACCTTCCTCCTTTGCTTATGTGATGAATCTGGAAACAATTGAATCAATGGTCAATATAACCGTCAAGATAATTAATACAGCAATAGTTCCCCAGCCAATAATATTTCTCAGCTTTCCATTTACGTAATTGCCCATTATTTCTTTGTTATTTACCATTAACATCATACATATTAATACTATTGGTAACAGTATACCATTTATAATCTGAGTCCAAAAGGTAATTTGAATAAGTGGTGCATTTGGCAGTAAAATTATAAATATTGCAATAATCATTATTATAGTAAAAAGGGTATAAAATTCACGTGCTTCCTCCAATTGTTTATCTATTCCGGCCTCAAAGCCAAAGGCTTCGCAGATATAGAAGGCTGTGGCTAAGGGGAGAATAGTAGCAGAAAATATTGAAGCAATAAAAAGGCCAAAGGCAAAAACCTCTGAAGCAAAGGCTCCAGCAAAAGGCTTTAATGCCAAGGCAGCATCTTTAGCTTCATTTATTTTTATGCCATTTTTGTTTAAAGTAGCAGCACAGGCAACAATAATGAAGAAAGCTATGACTACCGTTATTATGCTTCCAATGATTACATCCCAAAGCTCATATTTATATTCCTTAATCTTAATTCCCTTTTCGATTACTGCAGACTGCATATAAAACTGCATCCAGGGAGCAATGGTAGTTCCGATTATACCGATTACCATGCCTATATAGTCCATATTCATTTCCATATGTGGTTTAATAATCGATTGTCCAATTTCATGCCAGTCTGGCCTTGCAAGTAGGGCAGATAGTATATAGGATAATAAAAAAAAGCTAAATAAAAGAAATAATTTCTCTGAGGATTTATAAGATCCCTTTACCACGAAAAACCATACTGCCACTGCAGCTAATGGTACAGAGATATATTTACTGATACCAAAAACCTGCATACTTCCAGCTACTCCGGCAAATTCTGTAGCTGTATTTCCAATGTCGGCAATAATCAAGCCTAAAAAAATAAAAAAAGTAATTTTAACACCAAAATTTTCTCTGATAAGATCTGCAAGACCTTTACCAGTTACTATTCCCATTCTGGAGTTCATTTCCTGAACAACAATAAGAGCAATAAATGCAGGAATCAGTGTCCAAATAAGCTTATATCCGTAAGTAGCTCCTGCTAAGGAATAGGTTGTTATCCCGCCAGCATCGTTGTCTACACTTCCAGTAATAATACCTGGACCCAATATGCTTAGAAACATTAGTACACTTGCAATCCATGTCTTTTTTGTTGTCTTCACACTCATACCTCCAAAAACTACATTTTTCTAGTTTTAACAAGTTGATGTGTTATATCAGTAATTAGTACATTTCCTACTAAATTCATTTCATTGTCAGTTATCGGCATAGTGAACAGATTATATTTCGAAACCACTTTAATAAGATCGTTTATTTCATCAGTATCCTTCATGGATACAAACCATTTATTCATTATAATATTAAGGGTATCAGTTGGTTTAGATACTACTATGTCTCTTAGAGACAGCGTACCGATTAATTTGTTTGAAGCGTCTGTAACATAGATGCTGTATACTAAATCTTCTTCAGGCTTAAGCTGACGTAAATTATCCAGTACCTGCTGTACAGTATAATTTTCAGTATACGAAACAAAATCTGTAGTCATAATACTTCCTATTTCGTAGTCTTCGTATTCCAGTAGTTCTCTTACTTCATCTGAAGCATCCTTTTCCATGTTGTTAAGCAGTTCTTCTGCTTTGTAGTCGCTAAGTCCGTCCAATATATCGGCAACTTCATCCGCAGGCATTTCTTCTAATATATCAGCAGCCTTGTCTGTAGAAAGGCTTTTTAGTAAGTTTACTTGAGCTTCTTCTTCTAATTCTTCAAGTACGTCTGCAGCTTTTGCGTTATCTAAACTTGAGAATATAATCATACCTGTATTAGTATCGAAATCTTCTATAATGTCTGCTAAGTCAGAAGGGTGTAGTGTGGATAATTTATTATAGGTTTTTGACAGCTTTATATCCTTTGTATCGTAAACAGCAGCAACCTCATTCCAAAGCATAAGTTTTGCAGAGGTTTTTACGCCTAATTTTTTAAACACTCTGGCGATGCCGATTCTTCTCATTATTCCATCAAGACCAATATCTACGGCTACAACTAAGAAGCCAGAAGCTAAGGATACCAGTCTAATGTCGTTAACTCTAACAACTTTTCTTCCATTTACATCTATAATCTGCTTATCTAATATATATCTCTTTAACAGCGTTAAATTGCCAAGAGGTTTTTCTTCCAGTTTACTGCAGGTTAGTGTGTATTGGCCGTGAGCTTTTGATACAGAAATATTATCCCAATCTACATATTTAAGTCCATCTTTTGTTTTTATCAAAGCAACTTCCAGCCTGGGATTTTGCGAATCCATAGAAACAGCAACATCTATAAGCTTAGCTACAACTTCTTTCCTATCAGGAGAATAAATCTTTTTACCAAGTATTCTACTTAGATAAACGCTTAGAAATTTCATTGTACAACCTCCTTATTATAGGTGTACAATCATTAATTCCATGGAGAGTACACCTATATCATATTTATCATGATTCAATTTTAAAAGTAATATACTATTGCACCTATGATAAGGTCCACTGTCCATAAAATTAATCACTCCTTTTTAAAGCCAAAATTATATGAAATATATGCTTGTTCAGCAAAATTCAACTGAAAAAAATAAAAGCTGAGCCCAATAAGAAGGCTCAGCTAAATTTAACGCAAGAAATTATCTGCATTGCAAATACTTTTTTTCGTTGAGTTTTAGCACTAAGGAGCTTTGAGTTAAACTCAGCTGCATTAAGTAAAACCTTAACCCGGCAGTACTTGTTAACCCATTGGCATCTCTCGATATTTTT
>JAUZPI010000005.1 GCA_030706015.1 Bacillota bacterium | reverse complement strand
TAATGTATTTTGCCATATATTAATTTTACTATAAATCTTTCACTCTTCCGAGTGGGAGATTTATTTTTTTAGGCAAAAAAGCTGCCGCACTAATTTTTAGTGCGACAGCCCCATTTTTAGGAATAATAACGTAAAGAGGTGAGATGTTTAAAATGATAATTGGAACAGGTAAAATATATTTATCAGCAAATTGGGTTCACTCCCTGAAAGAAAAAAGGATGGTAGTAAAAAGCATTATAGATAAAGTAAAACACAGATATAATATATCTATAGCCGAGGTGGATAGTCAAGATTATCATCAATCAATTGTAATAGGGATTGCTTGCGTAAGTAATGATACAAGACATGCAAATTCCAGTATTCAGAATGTACTTGATTTTATAGAACAAAATACTGATGCTTCAGTAGAAAATATAGAAATTGAAATTTTATAACAGCATTTATCTTTGGCAAATATAGAAATTGTAAAAGGTTTAAGTAATAAAATAAATACGGCGTGTAATACTACACGCCATTCTAATATATTATAGGTGCCTATCTCCTTCATTTCAGTTAACAGGATATAAACCTCCGCTTTGGAAAGCTTTCAATATACGAAAGTTGTAATTTTAGTGAACTTTTTCTGCAACTATTAGTCTATCTATTTCCTCTTTATTAAACCCAACTACTATATGCCCGTATATATTAATTACAGGTACTCCGCCTTGACCGGATAATTCCATCATTTCTTTCCTTTGGTCGGCATCTTCTGCTACGTTTACATCCGTAAAGGGCACATTTTTAGAGTTTAAATAGTCTTTTACTTTTTTACACCAAGGACAAGTTGGGGTTGAGTATACTTTCACCATGTTGCACATCTCCTTTTTCTAATATATATTTTTCAGCGGCAAGGGCTGCTATTGTTCCGTCATTAACCGCTGTGGTTATTTGTCTAAAAGTTTTTGATCTAACATCACCAGCTGCGAATACACCCTTAATATTAGTTTCCATGTTTTCATCTGTTTCTATATATCTCCACTGGTTTAGTTTTATATTGTCTTTAAAAAGATCAGTTTTGGGAACATAACCTATATATGCAAATATACCATCAGCTTTAATTTCTGATGTTTCTTTGGTCTTTACATTTTCAACAATGATTTTTTCAATAGCTTTTTCTCCAATCACATGACGTATCTCTGAGTTCCAGATTGTATTAACATTTTTATTTTGATGTAATTGTTCTTGGGTGGCTTTTGCACCTTGAAAATAATCAAATTGATGAATTATAGTTATGTTTCTAGCATATTTAGTAAGAAATATTGCAGCTTGTAAGGCTGAATTGCCTCCACCAACTACAACTAAATCTTTATTTCCGTATAAAGGGCCATCGCATAATTCACAGTAATGTATTGCTTTACCATGTAGGTTAGCTTCCTCCGGAACGGGTAATCTTCTTGGTGTGGCACCAGTTGCAATTATTACTGCCTTTGGTCTATATATAACATCATCAGTTTCAATTATTTTTTCTTCATTTGAGAGGCTTAGTGAAACAATTTTACCTAAATCATTTATTTGTGCTCCTAGGCTTACTGCATGGGCCTGTATTTTATCAGATAAATCAGCACCTGAAATACTTTCAAAGCCAGGATAGTTTTCAATACTGTAGCTTCCTCTTATCTGTCCTCCAACAAGCTCTTCTTCTAAAATCACTGCATTTAATTTGGAACGAGTTGCATATATGGCTGCAGTAAGTCCAGCAGGGCCAGCGCCAATAATTAACAAGTCTAATTCTATCTGTTGTTTAGCCATTTGAACACCTGCTTCCTTGAAAAATCTAAATAAATTACATCATTAGGTTTACTCATTTTCCTATCTTTAATTCTAGTGAAAATAAGGGATTTTAAGAAATAAAAATATCCATTGCTCAGATATAATGTACTTTTTTTACAATGGATAGATAATAATTTATCCGATGGCTACCGTCCGTAATACTCCCGCTTCTACAAGCGGGAGATAACGGCCGCTACGCCCCTGAATAACGATTTCTAAGCGTCTTTGACGCTAAGAACTCTGTTTATATAAATAATTGTATATCGGATTCTAAAGCGTCCCTTAAATAATCCTTGGCTTCTATTATTTCAAGCTCAGGTATAAATTCTTCCTTTTGCAGTCCCATTACTTCTATAGACAGCTTACACCCATAAAATTTCACACCTTTTTTTCTGGCACCTCGCAGGAAATCTTCAAGAGTAGGAGTTTTATCTTCTTCCATCATCTCTAAGAGCATCTTTTTTCCAATGCCTGCAAAATTCATTTTTGATAAAGGAAGTTCATTAGGTCCTTTGGGAGTCATCATGGTAAATACTTTTTCATAGATATTTTTGTGCTCTAATCCCATTCTTTGTGGATCTTTAACAAGAGATAATCCCCAAAATGCAAAAAACATGCCCACATCTAGGTCTATTTCTCTTGCTGTATTAGCAAGTATTAAAGCTGCCAATGCTTTATCATAATCACCACTGAACATAATAAGGCTCATCTTTTTGTTCAAGATAATAAACCTGATTAAAAATAATTAATATAACCAGGTTTTCTCACATCCTTTCTTTATGTGTTAATATATTTTATTTTTTTCAAAACAATATATTTTATACAATTATAAATTTCATTTATTTGAGAATAATAGAGTAAATGAGTTTTAATATTTTCACTTAATATATAGTTGTTAAGTTGAGGGAGTGATAAATACTGATATCTTAATAAATATCTAGAACTATTAACCATTATATTCCCCATATAAGTTAGTGAATGAAAGCTCGATCTGAGGATCGGGAGGGGAAATTTGTGTACCTGAGGTCGAGAGAGATTATTTGTGTAGGAAGTGATGCTATTGGATATTGATAGGGAGCTTGCAGAAGTTTTTGTGAAAAAACTGCAATCTTTAGATGATAAAGGATACTTTAAGTCGATAATAAACTATAATTTAGCACCGCTTATATACTCTACAAAGCCAGCCTGCCTATTAAGTTTTACAAAGTATAATCGTGATTTGTATAGCCTATGGAACAAATATTTGTATGTAGTTAATAAAAGGAATATAATCAGTTTTGAAATAAAACGTACAAAAGAAGCAATAACAGTGTTATTCTACAATCCTGCAAGAATAAAGAGAATTGTGAAGGATAGAAGAAACGTAAAGTTTTTGGAGACATTAGGGTATAATTCAAAAGCTGATTTATTAGGATATTTACATACCTTGAAAAAAAGATTCAAAGGAATTTGCCCCCACGAGGTAGCAATTTTTCTAGGAATACCTATTGATGATGTTATAGGTTTTATTAAAAATCAAGGAAAGGGTTACAGCATGTGCGGCTATTGGAAGGTTTATAGTAATTTAAAGTCTGCTGAAGATACTTTTACTAATTATGATAAAGCGAGAATAAAGGTATTAAATAAAATAGTACAGGATAGTGAGGGCTGAGAATCAATTGCGTTGACTGATTCCCAGCTTTATTATGATATTGTATAAGCTTATTATATATAATCACAAGTACTATATTTTTTTATAAAGTGGTCTCTTTTATTGGTGATTTTTATTAAAGAGTCTACTAAAATATCGGCTTCTCTAAATGTATTATACAAACCAAGGCTGATTCTCGCCATTCCTGGTCTTGGAGAGTTAGGATGATTTTTATAATAATCGATTTCTTCTTGTTTTATTTTTAGTAGTTTTTGCACATAAGGGTGGGCACAAAAACAACCGCTTCGAACACCTATCCCAGCCTCCATTGAAAGAATTTTTGAGGTTATGTCGCAATAAAAACCTTCAATATTGAAAGGAATAATACCAACTCTTCCTTTACAGTCAAGTGTATTTCCATATAGAGTTACACCAGGGACTTTTTTTAGTTTTTCCAGCAGATATGCACAGAGATTGTCCTCATGTTCTTCAATATTTTTCATGCCAATCTTATTAAGGGTTTTTATTGATGAGATTAGTGCAACCACTCCCATGATATTCGGAGTACCTGCTTCTTCTTTTTGCGGTGGATCAAGCCATTTTACAAAGTCATGGGTAACCAGTTTAACAGTACCTCCACCGGAGAATTCTGGGGGACCAGCCTGAAATATTTCTTTTGGTCCTATAAGTACGCCCACTCCGAAGGGAGCATACATTTTGTGAGCAGAAAAAGCTACAAAATCTATATGTTCTGGTGAATTAAGTGGTTTCATATCAAAAGGTACATGAGGAATTAGTTGAGCACCATCCACCAAAAGCATAGCTCCATATTGATGCACTAAACTGGCTATTTTATATATTGGATTAACATATCCTGTAACATTTGAAGCACCGCATACAGTCACTAATTTGACATTTCCTTTATGCCTAATTAATTTGTTTTCCAAGTCACCGAGAGATAATCTGCCCTCAGAATCTATGCTAATATAATCAACCTTATATTTATCTCTCCAGGGCAAGTCATTAGAATGATGTTCCATACAAGTAGATAGAATTACATAATCTTTGTCTTTATTGCATAACCTATAAGAAAGTTTATTAATGGCCTCTGTTGTGTTCTTTACAAAGATTACGGCATCGTGGTCGGGATTTGCTCCAACAAAGTCACAAATTGTTTGCCTTGAGCTTTCATAAAAAAAAGAGGAGATTTCCGATTTATAACCTGTTCCCCTATGAATTGATGAATACCATGGTGCAAATTCGTTAATAGCCTTCATAACTGAAACAAAAGGCGGTGTTGTTGCGGCATTATCAAAATTAATAGGTGTAACAATTTTACCGCTAACTAAAGAGATTTTTTTGTCTACACCAACTATAAGCTTTCTATATTTATTAGTATATATTTTAGAACTCATAATGTTCACCTACTTACAATCTATCAATATTATTTTATTACTAAGATTGATATTAGTGCACAAAAAAATCCTGTGCTTAACACGGACTTAATTTATACAATAGGTCAAATATTTTGACAATAAAATTAAAAATTTGTCTATTGGTATTGACATACATGGGGTATTTGGTATAATAACCATAATAAGATAAATAAATTTTGACAAGCGAGGATGTTAATTATGAAAAATATCATTGGAAAGGGAACAGCAAACAAATATGGTTATTATTTTAGCTGGGGCTATTATTATTTTAGCGCTGGATATTTGTTCTGCTCAAAATTAAATAATTCACTTTCTAATGAGTATAAGGCTTTGCCACAGGCATAATATACATTCTGGACATAGGTATATATAGGTGCAAGAACGATAGAAGGCTCATTATGGGACTTCTTTTTTTATTTTAAAAAACATTAATGCTTTAAAGTGCTAAAACGATATATGTGTGTTCTTACAGCATAATTGTAAGATTTTCATATAAATATTCTAATTATTAAAAGGGGGCTTTTCAAATGGTAGTAATTTTGAGACCAGAAACACCGCAAAACGAAATTGAAAATATAAAAGCAAAATTGGAGAGTAAAGGCTATAGAGTAAATGCTTCTCAAGGTGAATCTTATTGTGTGTTGGGGTTGATAGGAGACACTAGCAAATTAGATGCAGAGCAAATTCAAGCAAATGAATATGTAGAGAAAGTAATGCATGTACAAGAGCCTTTCAAACAAGCTAACAGATTATTTCACCCAGAAGATTCTGTAATTGATATAAACGGTACAACAATTGGTGGTAATAAAATAGCTATTATCGCAGGACCATGTTCAGTTGAAAGTGAAGAACAAATCACAACTGTTGCTAGTCAAGTTAAAGCTGCAGGAGCTGGCTTCTTAAGAGGAGGAGCTTTCAAGCCAAGAACATCACCATACAGCTTCCAAGGAATGAAGGAAGAAGGTCTAGACTTATTAAAACTTGCTAGAAAAAACTCAGGTTTACCAATAGTTACAGAAATAATGTCAGCAGACAAAATAGAAAGATTCGTTGAAGATGTAGATATAATCCAAGTTGGAGCCAGAAATATGCAAAATTTTGAACTTCTTAAGGAGCTTGGAAAGACAAATAAACCTATACTTTTAAAGAGAGGACTGGCTGCAACAATAGAAGAATGGCTTATGTCTGCTGAATATATAATGGCGGGCGGAAATGAAAAAGTGATACTTTGTGAAAGAGGAATAAGAACATACGAAACTTACACAAGAAACACTTTAGATTTAAGTGCTATACCAGCGGTTAAGAGATTAAGCCATCTTCCAGTTATAGTAGATCCAAGTCATGCAGCTGGAATGTGGTGGATGGTTGAACCATTATCAAAAGCTGCTATAGCTGTGGGAGCAGATGGATTGATAATAGAAGTTCACAATGATCCAGCAAATGCAAAATGTGATGGTCAACAATCAATAAAACCAGATAGATTTGAAAATCTTATGAAGCAATTAAGAGAAATCGCAAAAATCAACGGTAGAGAACTATAATTTTAAAACTATAATAAAGCTTTTTGGGGGAAAGCCATATGGGATTGGATTTGACAGATTTTAATGTGACCATTATTGGTCTTGGGCTAATAGGCGGCTCTTATGCTATGGCAATTAAAAATTTAAAGCCTAAGAATTTATGGGGCGTAGACATTAGCGAGGAAACAATCAAAGAAGCAGAAGCTATGGGAATAATCACAAAGGGGTTTACTAAAGACGATGCCCCTTTGGCTGATTCGGATTTAGTTATTATTGCACTATATCCTGAGGCAACAATAAAGTTTTTAAAGGCAAATAAGGAAAACTTTAAAGATGGCGCTGTTATAACGGATGTAGCGGGAATAAAAGAGAGATTGGTAGAGGAAGTCGCGGTCATTATGCCAGATACTGTTGATTTTGTACCAGGCCATCCTATGGCTGGTAAGGAAAGTAAGGGATTAAAGTTTGCATCAGAAAAAATATTTCACAATGCCAACTATATAATTACTCCTACAGATAAGAATAAAGAGGAGAATGTTAAGCTTGTTGAGGATTTAGCAAAAGGCATTGGCTGCAAGAATGTAGTAAAAATAAGTGCTAAAAAGCACGATGAAATAATTGCTTTTACCAGCGATATTCCTCATGCAATAGCTGTATCGTTAGTTAATAGCGATACCTTTAATGAAGAGACTAACTTATTTATAGGCGGAAGCTTTAGAGATGCAACAAGAGTTGCTATGATTAATTCATCTCTTTGGACTGAACTTTTAATAGCTAACGGTGAAAATGTTGTAAAACAACTTAGTATTTTTGAAGAGAAAATTAAGGCTATTAAAGAAGCTGTAGAAAGCAAAGATAAGGAAGGCCTTGAAGAAATATTTCAAAGGGCAAATAATAAGAGAAGGGGGCTAGTATAAGTGAAAGAATTGTTGGTAAACCTTCCGGAGAAGAGCTATCCAATTTATATTGAAAAAGGGTTATTTGACTCTATTGGTGAAGAAATAAAGAAAATATATAAGGGAAGAAAAATAGCCATAATTACGGATGAAAATCTAGATAGAATCTATGGAGAAAAACTTAGTTCTAATTTAGAAAAGAATGAATTCACTGTGAAAAAGGTAGTAGTGAAGCCTGGCGAAAAGAGTAAATCCATCGATGTACTTTTACGTGTATATGATGAGCTTTTAGACTTCAGTATAACAAGAGGAGATTTAATAATTGCTTTTGGCGGTGGAGTAGTAGGAGATTTAACTGGGTTTGCTGCATCAACTTTACTAAGAGGTATACCATTCGTTCAAATTCCTACATCTCTTTTAGCTCAAATTGACAGCAGCATTGGTGGAAAGGTAGCAGTAGATTTACCTAAGGGTAAGAATCTTGTAGGAAGCTTTTATCACCCAAATGCAGTTTTTATTGATCCAGAGCTATTGAAAACTTTAGATAAAAGATTTTTACATGATGGTATGGCTGAGGTTGTTAAATATGGAGCAATAAGAAACAAGGAATTGTTTGATGAACTTTTAAGCTTTAAAGGTGATGACGAGCTTCTAGAAAATATTGAAGGTATTATTTACACCTGCTGCGATATCAAAAGACAAATAGTTGAGAAGGACGAAAAGGATACAGGACTAAGAATGATATTAAACTATGGTCATACTATTGGTCACGCTGTAGAAAAATACTTTAATTACGAAACGTACACCCATGGAGAAGGGGTTGCTGTGGGAATGTACACTATAACAAAAAGAAGTGAGGAATTGGATATTACTGAAGCTGGTACTGCTGATTTAATTAAGCAAGTTTTAGTTAAATATCAGCTTCCATTTGAAATAAGTGGTTTAGATAAATCAAAGATACTTCAAACTGTTGGATTAGATAAGAAAAACAAAGGCGATAATATGAGCATCATCTTAATTAGCAAAATCGGAGATGGCTTTATAAAAGATATAAGTCGCAGCGAAATGGAGCAATACATTTAATTTTATTTTATCTAGGAGGTAAATATCACCGTGAAAAGTGTAAGAATAAATCCTTCAGAATTAGAAGGAAAAATAAGCATACCACCATCTAAAAGTGTAAGTCATAGAGCGGTAATTTGCGCAGGGCTTTCACAGGGAGTAAGTAAGGTTGAAAATATAATTTTTTCTGAGGACATAATAGCTACTTGCAGAGCAATGGAATCCTTAGGGGTGCGCATAGAGAATCAGTATGCTAATGATGATAGAAGCACTCTTATTATTAATGGCAGAGAAGATTTAGACTTATACAAGGATGAGATTGACTGTACTGAATCTGGTTCAACATTAAGATTCATGATACCTATTGCAGCCTTGGTTGGAAAAAAAGTTGGTTTCAAAGGGAAAGGTAAATTAGTTTCTCGTCCTTTAAATGACTATTATAACATATTTGATAAGCAAGAAATTAATTATACTACTGTTAATGGAGGACTTCCTTTAACTATAGATGGTAAATTAAAGGCTGGAGAATATGAATTAAGCGGAGATGTAAGTTCTCAATTTATTACAGGTCTTTTATTTGCTCTTCCATTAATGGATGGGGATTCTAAGATTATCATAACTACTGATTTAGAATCAAAGGGTTATGTAGATTTAACTTTAGAAGCCTTAGAAAAATTCTCAGTACACGTAGAAAACAATAACTATAAAGAGTTTATTATAAAAGGAAATCAAAAATACATAAGCAGAGATTATAAGGTTGAAGGGGATTATTCACAGGCAGCTTTTTGGATTACTGCGGGACTGCTTGGCGGAGATTTAAAATGCTGTGATTTAGATATAAATTCACTTCAAGGAGATAAAGAAATATTGGATATAGTACAAAGAATGAAGGGAAATCTTACAATTACAGATGACTGTATTCAAGCTGTCACTTCAAGTACTACTGGCACCATCATAGATGCTTCACAGTGTCCTGATATTGTGCCAATACTTGCAGTTCTTGGCTCTCTAAGCAGCGGTACTACCGAGATAATTAACGCAGAAAGACTTCGTATAAAGGAATCTGATAGACTTAAAGCAATATCTACAGAGCTAAATAAATTAGGTGCAGATATTGAAGAAAAGCAGGATGGACTTTTAATCAAAGGAGTAGAAAAGCTTAAAGGCGGTATTGTGGACAGCTGGAATGACCATAGAATAGCTATGGCACTTGCAGTAGCTTCAATAAAATGTACAGAACCTGTAACCATAACTAATAGTGATTGTGTAAAAAAATCATACCCAGGTTTTTGGGAAGATTTTAAAAAGATGAATGGTAATTTAGAGGTAATAGAGTAATAAAATGCATCCGACCTGAGTACAATATTCAATGGTCGGGTTTGCCTTATCCAATTAATATAAATAGAGGTGAAATAGATGAGCGGAGTTTGGGGCAACAATATTAAGCTTTCTATTTTTGGAGAATCTCATGGTAGAGCCGTTGGCATTACTATTGATGGACTTCCAGCAGGAATAGAGCTTGATTTAGAATACATTGAAAGTGAAATGAGAAGAAGAGCGCCGGGAAGAAATGCACTTTCTACTCAAAGACAAGAAAAGGATTCTTTTGAAATATTAAGTGGGTTTTTTAATGGCAGAACAACTGGAACTCCAATATGTGCTGTAATTTGGAATTCAGATCAACATTCAAAGGATTACTCAGAGCTTAAAGATTTGATGCGTCCTGGTCATGGTGATTATACAGGAAAAGTAAAGTACAAAGGCTTTAATGACTACAGAGGAGGAGGACATTTCTCTGCTAGAGTTACTGCTCCTTTTGTGTTTGCAGGGGCAATTGCAAAGCAAATACTTAGAGACAAAGGAATAGTTGTAGGAGCACATATAAAAGCTGTTGGAAATATACAAGAAGAAAACTTTGATAGTGTAAATTTAAGTGAAGATTTATTAAAGGAGCTTGTAAAAAAAGAGTTCCCTGTAATTGATGATAATAAGGGTACTGAAATGCAGAATTTAATTATACAGGCAAAAGATGAATTAGATTCTGTCGGTGGTATTGTAGAAACTGCTGTACTTAATCTCCCAGTGGGGATAGGATCACCATTTTTTGATTCAGTAGAGAGCTGTCTTGCTCATCTATTATTTTCAATACCAGCTGTAAAAGGTGTTGAATTTGGAGCTGGCTTTGATATATCTAAGATGAGAGGATCAGAGGCTAACGACGAATACTATATGGATGGTGACAGAGTAAAGACCTATACTAATAATAATGGTGGAATACTTGGTGGTATAACAAGCGGAATGCCAATGATTTTTAGAACGGCATTTAAGCCAACTGCTTCTATAGCAAGACCTCAAAGAACTATTAATATTACTGAGGGTAAAGAAGCTGAATTAGAGATAAAGGGAAGACATGATCCATGTATAGTTCATAGAGCAGTACCAGTAGTGGAGGCAGCAGCAGCTTTAACTATTCTTGATTTAATGTATAATAATTAACATATATACACATTTAACCAATAAGACTGCTGGCATAAATAGGATGTCAGCAGTTTTTTGTTACACTGGTAGTTGATAGTGCATAAAAATTCATATAGAATAGAAATAATTATATTAATAATTCAGCGATATTTTTCTATCTGTATTAGCGTATAACGATAGTGATATATAAGGGGGGCATTGCATGAAGGATTTAAAGGAAATAAGGGATGAGATAGACAGTTTAGATAAGGAACTTGTTAAGCTTTTTGAAAGAAGAATGATAGCTGTGGGGCAGGTTGCAGAATATAAAAAGAAAAACAATATTCCTATATTAAATGTTGCCAGAGAACGTGATGTAATAGAAAAGAACAAGAACTATTTAAAAAACAAAGAATATGAGAAGGAAGTAGCAGAGTTCTTTGAATGTGTTATGGAAATAAGCAGAGGATATCAGTCAGGTAAGCTTTCCGATTGTTGTGATGACTTGGCTAAGGTGGAAACTCAGGAAGGATGTGTTCTGAATCAAACCGCAAATGGGACAGCTTTAAGCTGTACATCAAGGGAAAATAGTGAATTATCCCTAAGGGTTGGTTTTCAAGGAGTTCCTGGTTCTTTTAGTGAGCAAGCTTTACAAGAATATTTTGGAGAAGATACAGCAACAAAAAATTATAATCAATTTGAGGATGTATTTATAGGGTTAAAAAATGACGAAGTAGATTTTGGAGTACTTCCAATAGAAAATTCATCTACAGGGGGAATATCAGAGGTTTATGACCTTCTAAGAAAGTATGGATTTTTTATTGTAGGTGAAAAAAATATAAAGGTAGATCATAATCTTCTTGGTATTAAAGGTACTACATTAGAGGATATAAAGGAAGTATATTCTCATCCTCAAGCATTTCAGCAAAGCAGTGAATTCCTTAAAGATTTTCCTCAGTGGAAGCTGATTCCTTACTATAACACTGCTAAAAGTGCGGAATATATAAAAAATGAAAATTCACCATACATGACAGCAATTTCTAGCAGGAAATGTGCTCAGCTATATGATTTAGATATTATAAAAGAAAATATAAATTACAACACAAATAATCACACTAAATTTATAATTATTGGAAAGAACTTGGATTTAAAGGAAGAGTGTAATAAGATAAGTATAATTCTTTCAGTGCCTCATAAGGTAGGCTCTTTATACTGTATATTAGACTATTTTGCTAAAAATAATCTTAATATGCTAAAGATTGAATCAAGACCTCTTTTAGATAAGTCTTGGGAATATTTCTTCTATATAGATTTTGAAGGTAATTTAAAAAATGACGCTGTAAAAGAGGCTGTTAATATAATTGAAAGTCACAGCAGTTATTTTAAACTGCTTGGAAATTATGTAAAATCAAATTAGGGGGAGTGAGAATTATGGGCGGTTTTTACGGACTTTTAGGGGAAAAACTTGGACACAGTATATCTCCTGAAATACATTCTTTGATATTCAAAGAGCTTAACATAGAAGGCAGTTATAATCTATTTGAGGTAGATAAAGAAAAGTTACAGGATGTAGTTGTAGGACTTAAAGCATTAAAGTCAAAGGGAGTAAATGTTACTATACCTTATAAGATGGATGTAATGGAATATCTTGATGAGATTTCTCAGGAAGCTAAAACTATTGGAGCTGTTAACACCATTTGTTTCAATGAAGGTAGAACAACTGGTTATAATACAGATTATTTTGGCTTTGGAATGATGCTGGATAAATATGATGTACAGATTAAGGATAAAAAGGCTGTAGTTTTAGGTATAGGCGGGGCATCGATGGCTATTTTTCAATATCTTGTAGATAAAGAAGCTAGTGAAATTTATCTTGTTACAAGAAACAAAGAAAAGGGATTAGACACATTAAGAGAACAGATAGAAAACTGCTTACAAGATAAGAAAGTATTTGTTATATCTTATGACGAATTGGAAGGCTTTGAAAAAGGTGACGTAATAATAAATTGTACGCCTTGTGGAATGTATCCTAAGATAGATAGTTCAGCAGTAGGTAAAAACATTGTAGAAAAATTTTCTGCAGCAGTAGATTTGATTTATAATCCAGCAGAAACATTGTTCTTAAGATATGCAAGGGAATGTAATATAAAAGCTGTAAATGGGTTATATATGTTAGTAGGGCAAGCCGTTGCTGCAGAGGAATTATGGAATAATATAAAGATTGATAAGAGCATAACTAACAACATTCATAAAGTGCTTGTAGAAAAAAACTTCAAATAGGTTGGTAATTAGTATGATGAAAATTGACAAAAATATTGTTTTAATAGGTATGCCAGGCTGTGGAAAATCCACTATAGGTAAAAGAGTGGCTAAAAAATTAGGCTTGAATTTTTGCGATATAGATGAATATTTAGTGAAAAAGCAAGGAATAAGTATACCAGAGATATTCAAACAGGGAGAGGAACACTTCAGAGATATTGAAACCCAATGTGTGAAGGATGTTAGCAAATATGCTAATACTGTTATTTCTACAGGTGGTGGAGTGGTTAAGCGTAAAGAAAATATATTTGCCCTTAAAGAGAAGGGAATAGTAATTTTTATTAATAGGCCTATAGAGAATATTGTTTCTGATGTGGATACAGAATCCAGACCGCTTCTTAAGGATGATATATCAAGATTGTATAAGCTTTATGAGGAAAGATATAAGCTTTATAAAGAATATTGTGATCATGAAGTAATTAATAATGGTCAATTTATTGATGCAGTTGAAAAAATACTGGATATAGCAAAAATATTATAATTTTAGTTGAGTTAAAAAAGTAAAATGAGGAGGGAAATCCTTTGAAATTATTAGTAATTAACGGACCTAATTTAAACTTTTTAGGTATAAGAGAAAAAAGTGTTTATGGAAATAGTACTTATGAAGACTTATGTAATTATGTTAAGGAATGTGGCAAGCAAGTAGGAATTGAGGTGGATACACTTCAAAGTAACATTGAGGGTGAAATTATAGGCTTTATACAAGATGCCTATAATAAATATGACGGCATAATTATTAATCCAGGGGCTTATACTCACTATAGCATAGCAATATATGATGCCTTAAAATCAGTTTCTATTCCAACAGTTGAGGTACATATAAGTAATATACATGCTAGAGAAGAATTCAGAAAAAAATCTGTAACTGCTCCAGCATGTATTGGTCAAATATGTGGTTTTGGTTTCTATGGATATGTTATGGCGATGATGGCGATTTTAAATCATTCAAAATAAGTTATAGGTTGAAACCTATATCCGTTTTTGTATAAGTGATTAATTAAAATATGGAGTCCGGAGTTGTCTGAATAAGTATAACTTGGATATCCATCATTATCTCTTGTGATTTTTATATCTTGAAATTCAATCCATGGGTGATAAAATAGGCTTCTTAACATATCAGGTTTTAAGGAGTCTATTTTTTTTATCATGTTTGGTATATCATTCTTATTCTTAACATAGTCAAGAGGAGTAGGGATATACTTTACTGTTCTGCTGCCTAATTTTCTTTCAAATATATATTTACACTCAGTTACTCCTCCATCAGTAGAATAAGGTTGATAAATTAAATTAAATCTATCTTCAGCAGCCTTCATCTGAGTGGGTAAAATAGCATAATGTGGTGCCTCGAAAAACTTGAAGGGTATATCTAATTGTTTTGCGGCATTAATAGCATTATCCATTCTTTCAGCAGCATATTGCTCTGAAGCTGGAATATTATCGTTTTTACCCATGTGGAATTCTGTGCCTCTAAAGCTAATGGAATTACCATGCTGATGGGTATATCCATGAAGACCTATTATCCCATTTCTGTCTAAAAGATAATCAGTAGTGAATATGAAATCAGCGTTGCACATGCTATATTGAGTAGCAGGATCATTATCAATTTTAGCTCCAGGTTCTACATATCTAGGTACCCAGGCAATATGAAAAGGAACATTCTCGCTAAATAAATAATCAGCCATTAGTCTCAATTTTTCTAAGGAATCTTCATTGATAAATTCTGACCCTGGACCAATATCCTCTAGACGAAGAAGGGCTGTCTTATTCCCGTTTGTAGGATTTTTTACAATCATTTTTTCACGAGAATCAAATAGTTTTATTGTTTTTTTATCTAATTCCCAATCAGTTTTGAAATTAAACATTTTACATAATTCAAAAAGGGGTATATATATAATCTTATTATCAAGTATAACTTTTTCTCTAAGAGCCACATTTTTGTTGTTTTCAGTATATATGTTGTCTATATAGTTAAAGTTTATATTTTTATGATTATATGTGATACTGATTGAATCCTTTTCTAAAGAATATTCCATAGAAAGCTTATTAGCTAGTTCATTGAGTGGAATATAGTATCTATTGGCTTTTATGTAAATTGGCAGCTGTAGTTTTAAGTCTTTTCCTTGAAAATTTATATTTATATTGTCTTTTGGTAAGGGCAGCTTGCTGGAGTAGGGTTTATAGTCTTCTGGTGGAAGAGTTTTAGAATTATCTGCTTTGGCTGCTGGTATTTTTGAACATCCTATTGATGAAGATATACTTATTAATATAATTACGATTATAAAAAATTTATTTTTCATATTTCATACTTTACTGATACTAAATCAATAAAGTCCTTCACCTCCTTAAAATAATATTTATTATGCGAGAAATAATAAGTATTATGATTAAAAAACATAATGATTATTATAACATGTTTTACGAATTATGGAACAAAATAATTAATATACTTGAAAGGGTGAAGATTTTGAAGCTTGTCAGAGAATTTTACAACAGAGACACATTACAAGTATCAAAAGAACTTTTAGGAAAGGTTCTTGTTCATGAGGTTGATGGTCAAAGATTAGCAGGAAAGATTGTAGAGGTGGAGGCTTATTTAGGATTTTCAGATAAGGCAGCTCATTCCTATAATGGAAGAAGAACCTCTAGAGTAGAGGTTATGTATGGACAGCCAGGTTTTGCATATGTGTTTATCATTTATGGCATGTATTTTTGTATGAATACAGTTACAAGAGAAGAGGGGGTAGCTCAAGCTGTACTTATTAGAGCATTAGAACCAACAGAAGGTTTAGAGAACATAAGTAAAAACAGATTCAATAAATCCTATGAGGAATTAACTAAAAGACAAAAATTGGATTTAACCAATGGTCCATCTAAACTATGTGACGCGTTAAAAATAAATAAGGTTTGTAATGGATTAGATCTATGTGGAGAGGAACTATATATTGAGTATTCAAATAAGGAAGAAGAATTTACTGTAGCAACTTCAAAAAGAATCGGAATAGATTATGCGGAAGAAGCAAAAGACTTTCCATGGAGATTTTTTATAGAAGGAAATAAATACGTGTCAAAGGGTAAATAAAGTTAATAAATTATTAATACTTTATTAAGTGATATTTAATACTACTTTATATATGTATGTGTTATAATTAACCTATCAAATAAATAAGGAAGTGTTAATTATGGATTTTATAAATAAAAGATTCAATGGTGTTTTTATAATATCATTAGCGGTTGTATTGTTTTTGGCAGCCGGATATCTAGTGATTAACTTACTACCTGTTATATTAGTTGCAGTTGCAGCTATTTGGGGAATAAATGCGATTCGCAAATGGATAAATAATAGGAAAAAGTCAAGTAATAATGTAGAATATATGAAAACAGAAACTAGTCCAAAACAAGATTTTGATTTCTCAGATGGTCCAATAATAGATGTTGACTATACTGAGGTTAAAGGTGAGTAACTTAATATTATTTTAACATAGCCTTCACCACCCTAATTAATTGTTCATAGTATATAATGTGAACAATTGATTGGGGTGTTTTTTTGGTGTTGTACGCATTAATATTGGCAGGCGGAAAAGGAACAAGACTTTATCCATTATCCAGAGAAGAAAACCCAAAGCAGTTTCTAAAACTAATAAACAATAAAAGTTTTTTAAGAAGCACAGTAGATAGAATAAAGCCCCTAGTGCCTAAAGAAAATATTTTTGTTGTGACTAACGAGGATTATTTAGCCAAAGTTTACAGCGAACTCCCTGATATAAAAAAAGAAAATATATTTGTAGAGCCAGCGAATAAAGAAACTGCCTTATTAAGTATATAGGTCATGAATATATATTAGTAAATAATATGTTAACATATGAAGGTGGTAGAGCGGTTTACTTGATAAATGTTAGCATTGATGTTAAAATAAAAATGGACTTTTCAATTATTTTACATTTATTTATTATTTTTTTAATAATTTTACTATTTAAGGTGAAGGGTGGTGTAGAAATGATTATAAAACCTAAGTTTAGAGGCCCAATTTGCATTATGTCTCATCCTGAGGGGTGTGAACAAAATGTGTTAGATCAAATCAATTATGCTAAAGAACATAAAATTGACAATGGGCCGAAAAAGGTGCTTGTAATAGGTTCATCAACAGGTTATGGACTAGCCTCACGTATAATATCAACCTTTAGTGCTGGAGCAGAGACTATCGGTGTATTTTATGAAAGACCCGCTGTTAAAAATCGTACGGCATCTGCTGGATGGTATAATACAGTGGCCTTCGATAAAGCTGCAAAGGAATCAGGATATTATTCAAGAAGTATCAATGGTGATGCATTTTCAGAGGAGTTAAAGAGAGAAACTATTGAGCTTATAAAAAAAGATTGGGGTAAGGTTGACCTAATAATTTATAGTTTAGCAGCTCCAAGACGAATACATCCTATTACGGGAGAAACTTATTCATCTGTAATAAAGCCAATAGGAAAACCTTTTGTTGGTAAGACGATAGATTTTCATGATCATAAGGTAACGGATGTTGTACTTGAACCTGCTAGTGAACTGGAGATTGCTCAAACAGTGGCTGTTATGGGTGGTGAAGATTGGGAAATGTGGATTGATGCACTTAAGGAGGCTGATGTATTAGCTGAAAAGGCTACTACAGTAGCTTATTCTTACATAGGTCCTGAAGTTACCCATGCTATTTACAGATCAGGTACTATAGGGAGAGCTAAAGACCACCTAGAGGATACTGCAATTAAGATAAGTGAACGTATTAGCCATATTGGAGGAAGAGCTTTTGTATCCGTTAATAAAGCTGTTGTAACTCAGGCTAGCTTGGCAATTCCAGCAGTTCCATTATACATATCAATTTTATATAAGGTAATGAAGGAAAAAGAACTTCATGAAGATTGCATTGAGCAGATATATAGGCTATATAAGGATTGGCTATATGCAGATAAGCTCATTCTGGATAACCAGGGAAGAATAAGAGTTGATGATTGGGAAATGAGAGAAGATGTTCAAGAAGAGGTTCTTCAATTGTGGAATGAAGTCAATAGCGATAATGTAAATGAATTATCTGATATTGATGGATTCGCAAAAGATTTCTTCAAGCTTTTTGGTTTTGGTATTGATAGTATAAATTATAATCAAGAAATTAATCAGGAAGTTGAAATTCCTAATATTATAAATAAAATATAGAGAAGCTCAATGGTACGTTAACTGTATAACAAAAAAAGTTATGGAATTATGATTCCATAACTTTTTTTGTTATATATGTATGAGAATTTTTTTATTATCAAATAATAAAGAGAGAAAGTAAATACAGTTTTGTGTTATGGAAGGAGAAAGGTAATATGACAAAGGTTATGAAAACAATGGATGGAAATGAAGCAGCTGCATATGCCTCTTATGCATTTACTGAAGTAGCAGCTATATTTCCAATAACTCCATCTACACCTATGGCGGAAACCGTAGATATTTGGTCTGCGCATGGGAAGAAGAACCTGTTTGGTCAGCCGGTAAAAGTAGTAGAAATGCAATCAGAGGCTGGTGCAGCAGGTTCTGTTCATGGTTCCCTACAGGCAGGAGCTTTAACTACTACATATACAGCTTCTCAAGGCTTGTTATTAATGATACCTAATATGTATAAAATGGCAGGAGAACAGCTTCCAGGGGTACTTCATGTAACTGCTCGTGCAATTGCTACTCATGCCTTATCTATATTTGGAGACCATCAAGACGTAATGGCTTGTCGCCAAACTGGTTTTGCTATGCTGGCATCAACAAGTGTTCAAGAATGTATGGATTTGGCCTTTGTGGCGCATTTGTGCACTATAAAGTCTAAAGTACCATTTATGCATTTTTTTGATGGTTTTAGAACTTCTCACGAGATTCAAAAGATTGAAGTAATTGATTATGAACAAATAAGACCAATTGTGGATTTTAACGCTATTAGAGATTTTCGGAATAGAGCACTAAATCCAGAGCATCCAGTAGCAAGAGGAACTGCTCAAAACCCGGATATTTACTTCCAGCAAAGAGAAGCGGCAAACAAATTCTATGATGCTGTGCCTGATATAGTTGAAGATTACATGAAGGAGATTAAGACCATCACAGGAAGAGAATATCACCCATTTGATTATTACGGTGCAGCTGATGCAGAGCATATAATAGTAGCTATGGGTTCTGTTTGTGATGCTATAGATGAAGCAATTGACTATCTAAATAATAAAGGTGAAAAATTAGGACGCATAAAAGTACATTTATACAGACCTTTTAGTGCTAAATATTTCTTCAATGTAATGCCTAAAACTGTTAAGAAAATTGCAGTACTTGATAGAACAAAAGAACCAGGTGCTCCAGCAGAACCTTTATACTTAGACATAGTTCAATTATTTAATAATAATCCCGACAGACCACTAATTGTCGGTGGAAGATATGGTTTAGCTTCAAAGGATACACGTCCATCACAAATATTAGCAGTATTTAAGAATTTAAAAGAAGATAATCCAAAGGACCACTTTACTATTGGTATAGTTGATGATGTAACTCATACTTCTCTTCCAGAGACAGATATTGTAAACACAGAACCTGAAGGAACAATAAGATGTAAGTTCTGGGGATTAGGATCAGATGGTACAATAGGCGCAAATAAGAGTGCTATTAAAATAATTGGTGATAATACGGACTTGTATGCTCAAGCATATTTTGCTTATGACAGTAAGAAATCAGGTGGTTCAACTATATCCCATTTAAGGTTTGGAAAGAAGCCGATAAAGTCGCCATATTTAGTATATGAGTCAGATTATGTAGCTTGCCATAATAAGTCTTATGTATATCATTTTGATTTGCTTAAAGGACTTAGAAAAGGTGGAGTATTTGTTCTAAATTGCCCTTGGAGTGATCAAGAAGTAGGTGATAAGCTGCCAGCAGCATTAAAGAGGTATATAGCTCAAAATAATATTAATTTTTATGTAATTGATGCTGTAGCTATTGCATCTAAAATTGGTCTTGGCGGAAGAATTAATATGATTATGCAATCCGCTTTCTTCAAGCTAACCAACGTTATACTAGTAGATGATGCTATTAAATACCTAAAGGCTTCTGTAGAAAAGACTTATGGTAAAAAGGGTCAAAAAATTGTGGATATGAATAAGGCTGCTATTGATGAGGGTGTAGGATCCCTAGTAAAGGTTGAAGTGCCACAATCTTGGGCTGATGCAAAAGATGATGCAGCTCCAATAAAACAAGAACCAGACTTTGTTAAGAATATTCAAAGACCAATGGCAAGACATGAGGGAGATGAACTGCCAGTTAGTGCATTTAATAATATGGTAGATGGTACCTTTCCATTGGGAACTACAGCTTATGAAAAAAGAGGCATTGCTGTTATGGTCCCTGAGTGGCAAATTGATAAATGCATTCAATGTAATCAATGCTCGTATGTTTGCCCTCATGCAACTATAAGATCCTTCTTATTAAATGATGAGGAAAAACAAAAAGCTCCTGATACCTTTAAAACCAAAACTGCCATGGGAAAAGGTTTGGAGCAATATCAGTTTAAGATTCAGGTTAGTCCTCTTGATTGTGTTGGCTGCGGAAATTGTGCTGATGTATGTCCAGCACCAGGAAAAGCATTAATAATGAAACCTGCTGATCATGAGATAGAAATGGAAGCTGAAAATTGGGAATTTGCTATGACTATAACGGAAAAAGAAAAAATAATAGATCCTTATACATTAAAGGGAAGCCAATTCCAAAGACCGCTATTAGAGTTCAATGGAGCGTGTCCTGGATGCGGCGAAACTCCATATATAAGGCTGCTTACTCAATTATTTGGAGATAGAATGATGATAGCTAATGCTACAGGATGTTCTTCTATTTGGGGAGCTAGTGCACCAGCTATAGCCTATACAACAAATGCAGAAGGAAAAGGGCCTGCTTGGGCAAATTCACTTTTTGAGGATAATGCAGAATTTGGTTATGGCATGTATCTAGGAGTTAAACAAATAAGAGAAAGATTAGCAGATATTATGAAAGAAGCTATCAATACTCAAGTTGATGATTCTTTAAGGGATGCTATGATTGAATGGCTTGACTTTATAGATGATGGAGATAAATCAAAACTAGCATCCAAAAGAGTGATTGAAGCATTACAAAAAACTAATTACCAAGGTAATAGGCTTTTAGAAGAGCTAATGGAGAAAAAAGATTACTTAATTAAAAAATCACAATGGATTATAGGCGGTGACGGCTGGGCATATGATATAGGTTTTGGAGGTTTAGATCAAGTATTGTCAACTGGTGATGATGTTAATCTATTTGTAATGGATACAGAAATATACTCCAATACAGGTGGTCAGTCATCAAAGTCTACCCCAACTGCAGCTGTGGCTAAATTTGCTGCCGCAGGTAAAAAGATAAGAAAGAAAGACCTAGGTATGATGGCAATGAGTTATGGTTATGTATATGTGGCTCAAATATGCTTAGGAGCAAACATGAATCATGCTATAAAGGCTATAAAAGAAGCTGAAAATTATAATGGTCCATCTTTGATAATTGCATATGCTCCATGTATCAGCCATGGTATAAAATCTGGTATGGGAACAAGTATTGCAGAAGAGAAGAAGGCAGTGGAAGCTGGATATTGGCATCTATATAGATTTAATCCAGAACTTAAGGAAGCAGGTAAGAATCCATTTACACTTGATTCTAAAGAACCAAGTGGTTCATTTAAAGAATTCTTGAATAATGAAATAAGATATACTTCTTTAAGAAATACCTTCCCAGAGGTAGCAGATGACTTATTTGATAAGGCTGAAAAGCATGCAAAGGATAGATATTTAAATTACAAGCGTTTAGCTGAGCAACAATATTAAGAATAAGGCTGTATGCAAATTTCGCATACAGCCTTATTTTCTACTTTTGATTTGCATCTACCCAATCTTTTGCATCTCTTACTTGAGCTTCACCAGGTATTGTTACCTTTGAAACGGGCTGAGTTTTCTCAATATTTGCCCATGCAGCAGTATCATGTTTTTCAATTGGCATGCCTTCAAATTGTTCTTTAAACCTATTTTCATCTATAGTGCTTCGGCCATTTTTCTCCATTGTTATCCCTCCTTTATTTTTAGTATTTTCAAAGCCTTGTAAATATATAAGTATTAGAAATGTTTCGTGGTAAGAAATAAATTACTATTGAGTAAATAATATATAGACATTAAACAAATAATATCTGTATAAGTTAATTCTTATAGGTGGTGATTGAAAAATGATAGTAGTTTACCACGATGTGGGTGGAGCACATTCAACGGCTGTTGCAGCCAATATACATATCAGCAGGTTACCTATGAATACTATTCCTACTGCGAAGCAGATTCTTGACGTTCCGACCTTTGATAAAATAGAGAAAAACCAACTTGGACATCTTCTATATATAGGAACAGATGAAAATGGTAATAGAGTTTATACACTGGGTAGAAAGTATAAGCCTAATCTGGTTATACCAGCTATTCAGGATATGTTTAACATAGTCAATAAGCCTGGAGAAAAGTTATATATTGTGGATACACACCCTACAGTAAACTTGCTTATGAAGATTGGTGGATTTACATCTAGGCGGCTTGCAATTGTTAGTATAGGAAGACCAATAGTAACAAAAGGAACATTGCAAGCTTATAAAGATATAGCCAATATAGTAAGAGGTGTAAAAATAAGATTGAGAAATGAAATTTAACACATAAATAAGTTAAGGTTACAAATAATAATCCTGTGATTTTCAAAAAAGGAGGAACTATAATGTCAGATAAGGATATTGAATATTCATATGAGGCTAGTTCAAAAGCCATGAGCGGCAGTGATCACACTATTGCAAGTAAAATCAAATCTACAAATGATCCTAATATGCATCATGATTTGCATGATGTGATAAAAACTGATTATTCCATAATTGGAGAGCCTCAGACAATGGAAGAAGTACATAAATGGCAGAGAGATTTAATAAAAAAGAATGGTGAAACAAAGGACAGTAAAGCTGGTTATCCACTTAACGTAATGATAGACCCTGCCATGAGGGATATGTATCAAGTTGTACATAAAGCTGGGTTGACAAATGTATTTGATAGGTTTTCACAGCAGCAGCCTATACAATGTAAGTTTTGTATTGAAGGGTTATCTTGTCAGTTATGCGCAAATGGACCTTGTCGTATTAGTGAAAAAGTTCCAAGAGGAACCTGTGGTGTAGATGCTCATACCATGGTTTCCAGAAACTTTGTTTATCGCCATGTTACTATAGGTACATCTGCAAATATATTCCACTGCCATCAAGCCGCAAGAACTCTTAAAGCAGCTGGACAGCATCCAGAAAGTGGTCTTAAGATAAGGGATCCAGAAAAACTTAAAAAATATGCAGATATGGCAGGCCTAGATGTAAACAAACCAATAGAACAACTGGCAGTAGAATTTGCTGATTGGGTAATGAATGATATCCATGCACCTTTCCACGAACCTTCTAAAACCGTAGAAGCTTTTGCTCCTACAAAACGTAAGGAATTATGGAGGCAGCTTGGGTTGTTCCCTGGCGGCGGTTATAGTGAGGTGGCCTTTGCTCAAACACGCTGTATGACAAACTTTAACTCCGATCCAGTTGAGTTTTTACTTAACAGTGTAAGACTAGGAATTGCTAATGAATATCAAGGCTTATTCCTATTAGATATAATCCAGGAAATATTAATGGGAACACAGCAAATTGCTATGAAGAAACAAAACATGGGTCTTTTAAAAGAGGATATGATCAATATAGTAACTAATGGTCATATGCCTTTGCTTGCTCATGTAGCCATTGATTTGGCATCTACAGAAGAATGGCAGAACAAAGCGAAGCAGGCTGGAGCGGGTGGAATACAAATACTTGGGCATGTATGTGAAGGACAGCAGCTTATCAATTATGAAGGAACTCATAATCAAAAGGGATACGGCGGTCAAGAAGGAGAATGGCTTTCTCAAGAATACTTGCTGGCTACAGGTGCTGTGGACTTATTTATGTTTGATTACAACTGTACAGTAGCCACCATGCCTCTTTATGCAAAACGTTTCGGAACAAAGCTTTTAAGTACACATCCTGTTATTAAACTTCAGTCTACAGAAACTCTTGATTTTGTACCTGAAAAGATGAGTGAGCAGGCTGCAAAAGCACTAGATAAGGCTATAGAAGCCTTTAAAACTCGTAAAGCTGAAAATAGAAAAGTTCATATACCTCCATATGTATCAGATTGCATGGTTGGATTTAGCACTGAATCTGTTAAAAAGGCATTAGGTGGAAGCTTTAAGCCATTAATTGAGCAAATAGCTAACGGAAATATAAGGGGTATAGCAACTATAGTAGGATGTACCACAGCAAGATATAGTCAGGGTGGAAGTAATATATTTAGAATTACTCAAGGATTGATAAAAAATAATATATTAGTACTTTCAGGAGGCTGTACTTCTAGTGTTATGGAATACACCGGCCTTACAAATCCTCAGGCAGCTGATGAAGCAGGTGAAGGCTTGAAGGCAGTATGCAAGCAATTAGGCATACCACCAGTACTCACTTATGGAGCATGTGTAGATATAGGAAAAATGACTCATACTGCTAAGGAATTAGCAGATGAACTGGGTGTGGATACAAATAAACTCCCGCTAGTTATTGGTGCTCCTGAATATTTAGAGCAAAAAGCAGTGGCAGATGCATGTACTGCTGTAGCTTTAGGGTGGCTTGTACATGTTGCACCAGTACCATCAATAACAGGAAGTGATGTAGTAGTTAAAACCTTAACTGAAACCACAGAAACACTTGGTTTAGGAAAAGTAGTAGTAGAATTAGACGCAGAAAAAACAATTCAAATTTATGTGGATCATATTGAAAAGAAACGTAAAGAATTGGGCCTTGGTTAATCCAAGAAAAAGCTAAAAATACTAATGGCGTGCATTCATTATATGCACGTCATTGGCATTTTCTACACTCTACTTTTTTACTCTAAAATAATACTCTGAAGTGTTTTCGGTAATTGGTTGAAATTCATAACCAAGCTTTTTATAGAAATCTATTACTTGAGGTAATGCCTTACAAGTATTTTTATTTACTGCATCACAATGCATTAATAGGAATATTCTTGAGAAGTTTTTATTGTATTTTGTAGCTTCTCTATATAATTTGCTAGCAGGAGCATTATAGTCTATTCCATCAGAAACACAAACATTCCAATCATATATCTTGTAGTTGTGGCTGTGTAGTTTCTCTAATAGGGAGGAGGTTAAGCGTTTTTTACTGCCATAGGGGAAGCGTATTGCCGTAGGTGAGTAATTAATAACCTTTTTTATTTCATCACGAGTTTGATCCATTTCTTTAACAAAATTATCTTCAGAGGAGTAGATTAGCTTTGTTTTATGGCTATATGTATGCAGACCTATTCCGTGGCCTTCATTATGAATTCTTTTGATTACATCTTCTCTGCCAGGTATTTTATAACCTACAAGAAAGAAAGTAGCTTTAACATCCTTAGCTTTAAGAATATCAAGCACCTCGTTATTTACTGAAGAACTGGGTCCATCATCAAAGGTTAGATAAATTATTTTTTTATCAGATTTGCTTACCTTGTCCTCCATTTCATCCTCAGAGGGATTGTAAAAATCATTGTCTCCTTTAACTGAGTAAGAAAAACCGCTTATCATTGATATAGTAATTAAAACAGTTAAAAATAAATAAAGTACTTTATTTTTCATCAATAGACCTCCTAATATTAAGTTTTTAGGATGATGCTATATAATCGCGCATCATCCATTAATGTGTATTAAGAAAAATCTTATTTTTTTGTCTCCCCACCCTAAATCCCACGGCACATGGTATCTATCTGTAGTATGGGAGTTAATTAATAAATATCCATGAGAATCTCTTGCAGTGACTACTCCAAAATGGTCAATATTTCCCTTCTTTTCATAACACACCAAGTCTCCCAGCAGCAATTTATCAACAGCAGCCTGATTAGTAGTAGGGGACAACTCAGTTAATTCTAAGAAAGTACCTCTTTTAATGATACTTCCCTTACCACTGTATACTAAATAGTCTTTTAAACCATCTGCATTAACCCAAGCCATGCTTCCTTGGCATCTTGAAAATTTTGGTCCACTGCAGTGCCATGCACCATCTGAGGGGAGTCCGCCAGCTTCTTTATCACCTAGAACTTGAGAGGCATAGTTTGTGCAATCTCCGCCTGCACCGTTAAAATCCATGTAATTTTTATTATACTTAAAATCATTTCCACTTCCCCAAGCAGCACCACAATATTTATCTGCATATTCCACTGCTTTTGCTCTATTATAATAAGGTTTTTTCATACTTCCATGCATCATAGCAGGCAATGCATGAATATTAATAGTGGGAAATGCAGAAATATAAGAGGTTAGATTTTCTCGAATTTCACCAGAATAGGATGCTAAGGCATCTTCAAAGCAATCTGTGTACCAGTCGTTGTAAATAATCCACTTATCATTATTTTTGGTTAAGCTGACAGTGTGTCTAATTCCAACCCCAAAGGAATTAGTAAATGGAACAGGATCATCTGGATATATATAATCAAATTTATAGGTTTCCTCCAGAGCCATCTTTGCAACTTTACTTCCAGGGTAAACTTTTTTTACTCTTACAGTGGATTCTACATTTGTAAATTTCATTTTCCGTTGTTTAGCCCAGCTATTTAAATATTTAACACGTCTAACTTCATGTTCTAACCCCCATTGGCCGTATTTTTGAGAGGTATCGAATAAATCTTTTAGAGAATTTAAATCACCTGTTACAAAAGCAGAGGAACGTTTGTTATATATTGCTTCAATTTCTTTTTTTAGTTCTTCTTTATCGTATTTCTGGATATATGTATAAATACCTGCTTCGGCGGCACAAGCAGTAGATTTATACTGGAAAGCTATTAAACTTGTCATAAAAAAACACGCACATAAGCCTAATACCATTAGTTGTTTAAATTTAAATATCTTATGCAAATATAATCCTCCTCCATATTAAAAGTTTAATAGGTGAAATCTACTATAATATTGTAACCATGAGGAGTGAGTTTGATATGTGGTAAGTTTTTCAATAGTAGTAATCAATATTATATTCTTATATAAGTATTATTTGCATACAATAAATTTGAGTGAGTAATAATTGCAGGAGAGTGATTAATGTTTCACAGAAAAATAATAGATCAAATATTTGATATAGCAATTCCTGCGGTTATGGAAATGTTTCTGTATACTTTTATACTTATTTTTGAAACAATGATGGTGGGTCAGTATGGAGGTAAAATTGCTGTTAGTACAGTAGGATTATGTACAGAAATATTGTATACCATTAGTAATGTATTTATAGCTGGAGGATTGTCTGTTGGAATTACATCACTAGTTGCAAGAAAAATTGGGGCAAAGCAGTATGATCAAGCTGAAAACTATGCTTCAATTGGATTTATTGTAGGTGTAATAATATCTATAATAATGGCTTATGTATTATTTCAATTATCTCCTATAGTATTGCCATTGGTAGGTGCTAGCAAAGAGAGTTCTAAGCTGGGAATAAACTATATGAGGATTAGTTCTATGGGTTTTTTTTTCAATATGATTACAAATGTACTATGTTCCATAGTAAGAGGATATGGAGATACTAAGACACCATTAAAAATTGCAGTAATTATTGCGGGGGTAAATCTTTCATTAGACTGGCTTCTTATTTTTCCGTTGGACTATTATTTAAAGCTTGGAATTATGGGAGCTGCTATAGGATCTTCAGTTTCAAAGATAGTTGGCTTTATATCTATAGCTCAGCACTTTTTTACTAAAGCCAAAATTAAATTAAAAATAAAATATATATTGGCTGTAGACCTACATAAACTCAGGGAACTTTTCGAATTGGTTATTCCATCATCTCTTGAAGAAGCAGCATTTAGTGTAAGCAAATTACTTAGTGTTTTCATGATAGCATACTTAGGTACTACTGCTTTTGCAGCAAATGAAATCACCAATACAATAGAATCTGTATCTTTTATGCCAGGCCTTGGATTTAGTACTGCAGCCACCACACTCGTAGGTATAAAAATGGGAGAAAGAAATTATAAGGGAGCATTAAAATACTCATATGCCTGCACGTTTTTGGGTACAAGCATTATGATAATGTGTTCAGTTGTGTTTTTAAATGGACCTTATTTTTTAACCCATTATTTTGTTATGGAGGGTGAAAGACAAGTAGTACGTTATGGAGCAATGTGCCTTATGGTGGCGGCTATAGAACAGCCTTTTATGGCACTGGCAATGATTTTAGAAGGAGCTCTTAAGGGCATGGGTGATACCAAAACGCCATTTTATATTTCATTTATAGCATGTTGTTTTATAAGACTCCCTCTTATATTTTATTTTGTTTGCATTTTAAAAGCCTCTATTGTTTATGTCTGGTGGATAAGCGTATTGCAGTGGTGTTTTGAGGGACTAGTAATCTTTGTATTATTTGAGAGACGTTTTAAGCAGATAAAAGAAAGAATGGTTTAGTAACAAGGGTAATTATCCTAGCATAACATAATAACAGATAGTTATTTTATGCTAGGAGTTTTTATGTGCAAAAACAGAATTTATGTAAATTTTTATGGTGGTAGTAATGATTTTCAGAAATTGATTACAGCCATTGTATCAGAAAAACTATATTTATTAAGAAAAGCGTTAATAGAAGAGCAGAAGAATATTGATGCTGGTGTTGATGTATTATCAGATTTATCAGGGGGTGAGAAAAGATGATAAAAGTATGGAATGTAGCAATATATGCTAGAGTTTCAACTGATAGAAGAGAGCAACAGGAATCCATACCTGCACAGGTGGAGAGTCTTAAAAACTGGCTTAAAGAAATAAGTAAGAATAATACAAAAGAGATTTATAAGCTAGTTGCTTCTTATGAAGATGCAGGTTTTACAGGTTCAAATTTTGATAGAGGCAGCTTTATAAGGATGAAAGAGGATATAGAGCTTGGAAAAATAAATATGGTACTTACTAGAGATTTGTCAAGATTTTCAAGGAATTACGTATTAGCAGGATACTATTTAGAAGATTATTTTAAGGAGAATGGTATTCGTTTTGTTTCAGTACTGGATAATGTAGATACCTTAATGGAAGTTGATGATATTGTTCCATTTAAAAATATATTGAATGAAATGTATATCAAGGATTGTTCAAGAAGAATTAGGGATGGTTTGAGGCAGAGAATGCTTTTAGGTTCCTGTATAGCCAGTAAGGCCCCCTATGGATATATTTTTAAGGAGGATAAGAAAAGTAATTTAAAAATGGTAAGGCTGGTAGCTGCCAATGATGAAAGCAGTGATACAGTAAAAGATATATTTAATTTATATATCCAAGGCTGGGGTATGTCTAGAATTGCAAAACATTTAAATGAAAAAGGAATTAATCCACCTTCTAATAAAAATGATTATATTTCTAAATCATCTCATGGAGCTTGGAAAGGTAATACCATAAAGAGCATATTAACAAATCCAAAGTATGGTGGAATAATGGCTCAAGGAAGATGGAAGAAACTTAGTTACAAAATAAAAAAGGTAGGGATGGTGCCAGAAGAACAATGGGTCTATGGCGGTGAGTTTGAGGGGATAGTTTCAAAGGAAACCTTTAATATGGTTCAGGAATTAATGAAAAAGAGGAAATCTAGCTTTAGACAGAAGAATAATAATGTACACTTATTTTCTGGAGTACTGCAGTGCGGGGAGTGTGCAGGGAGCATGTGTTATAGACAAAAATATAAAGGATATAAGTGCACTAATAGTCAAAAGGGTGGAGCCATATGCAGTGCTCATTCAATCAAGGAGGAGTTTTTAAAAGAAATTCTAGCAAAGGATTTAAGAGAACGTGTAAAAAATATAGATATTCAATTTATTCATTTAAAAGGTAAGGAAGTAGTTTTACAAAATAGTACTGATGAAAATGTCTTAAATTCTATCGATACAGAATTAAATAAAATTAATAATCTTATTAATAAAATATATTTGGATAGAATAAATGGGATAATTAGAGAAGAAAATTTTCAGGAAATGCTTAAAAATATACAATTAAAGCAGGATAAATTAATCAACAAAAGGCAATATGAAGAATCGGAAAAGGGTGGTAAAAACTGTAGGGTTGTGCAGGAGAAAATAGGTAAAGGGATTGATAGTTTATTGAGCTTTGATAAACTGGATAGGAATATCATTGAAAGATTAATAAAAAAAATAGTTATTCATGAGGATAGAAATACAGGAGACAAAACAGTAGATGTTTATTATAATTTTGTTATGTAAAATTATAATTGTTTAGTTGGGGTAAAAAGATGCATTATGTTTATATTTTATATTGTGCAGATGGTAGTTTATACACCGGATATACAAATGACTTGGACAAAAGGATTGCAGTTCATAATAGTGGAAAGGGAGCGAAGTATACAAGAGGAAGGCTGCCTGTGGAACTAGCGTATTATGAAGAATTTCAATGTAAAAGTGATGCTATGAAGAGAGAATACAATATAAAGAAGATGTCACGGCAGAGTAAATTGAGGTTAATTTCAGGTTCTAGTTGATTATAGCCTATATGCTGAATAAAGCAACTGCCACCTGCATAGGGCTTTCGGCTGTTAAGTTTTTGAAAATAGATAGAGATGCTACAATGATAGTGTTACCTTCTGATCACTATATAGAGGGAGAGAAGGAGTTTATAGATACGCTGATACAAGCGGTTGATGTAGTTGAAAGAAAAAGAGGAATTGTTTCAATTGGAATATCGCCAACTAGACCAGAAACAGGCTATGGATATATTCAAATGGGAGAAAAATTAACCTCTATGATGCCTATATATAGGATAGAAAGATTTGTTGAGAAGCCTAATATTGAAGTTGCCAAGGATTTAATATCAAATGGTAACTATTTGTGGAACAGCGGTATGTTTGTGTGGAGAGCAGATGGTCTCTGCTTCAAATTGCGATAATATGAAACATGAAAACTCCTCCCTTAACATAATCATTCTAAGAGGTATTATGCTAAGGGAGGTGATTTCTATACAAGGCATTCTATTAGGTATAAATGAAGTTCATCTACATCCCCATGCCAGTAAGCTTTTTCAATAATGGAGGTTAGTAGGTTCTTTTTTTCTTCAAAAGTGCAGAATTTTATAGTTGATTTAAAGGTTTTAAGCGAGTAAATGAATTTTCTTAGATTTTCATTTTCTTGCATTAATTCAGCCTTATTTTTTTCAATATTCAAACCTTTTTCTAGAAGTTTATTTTGGTCATCTAATTCTTTAATTTTATTTAGAAGTAATTTTGACAGAGTAGTATCTTGAGTATGTGATAAATTATTAAGTAAGTTTTCAATTGTCAGCTTGTTCTTAGCTATATTTTCGATTGAAATTTCGCGTTTGGTTTTATTTATAGAAAATTCGTTACCCAGTAAAGCTTTTTTATGGTTTAGTATCTTAATCAAGCTGGTTTTATCTATTGATAAGAAATTTAGCTGATCAATTACCAAAGCTTCTATTACATCACCTCGTACATTTTTATTACTACAGCGACTATTTCCAGATTTATGTTTCATAGAGCAAGAATAGTAATATGCTCTTTTACCAGTTACCGCATTTTTGGCTCCATAGGTAACTCTCATTATTCCACCACATTTTCCACAGCGTAGAATACCTGTTAAAAGAGCAGTATGAGTTTGACCAAGTCTTGGTGCCTTACAGCTATTTTGTTCTAAAAGTTTCTGAACTTTGACCCAATCTTCAGAGCAAATTATTCCTTCGTGACTTCCTATTGCGTAAATCCACTCACTAGGAGATCGATATGGACCAGTCTTGCTTAATCTTTTATTATAAGACAGCATTCCGTGAACACCGTTAGGTGAGCCAACTACAGTTATTCCTTTGTTTTCAATAAACTTTATGGTGTCTTCAGTAGCTTTTACATATACTGGATTAGTGAGAATACATTTCACTTGACTGCAATCCCAATCCTTAAGCAGCTTTGTTTTTATGTTGTTTTTAAGAAGATATTTTGTAACCTGAGTTAAGGATCGTAGCTTTAGGTAATTATCAAATATAAGTTTAACAAGGTGGAGTTCTTCTTTTATGGGAGTAAGTTTAAACATTTTTCTTTCCTTAAACTCATTATCCAAATAAATTATGGAGCTGCTTTTATATCCTGTAGGGGTTCGGCCTCCAAGCCATCTTCCTGCCTTGGCTAGTTCCAGCATATTGTCTCTTATTCTTTCAGCAATGGTTTCTCTTTCAAGTTGAGCAAAAACTGAAGCAATGTACATCATGGCCCTTCCCATTGGAGTAGAGGTATCAAAATGTTCATTTACAGAAATGAAGCTTATGTTGTACCTTTCTAATTTTTGCATAAGCATAGAAAAATCAGCAATGTTTCTACTAACTCGATCTAATCTGTAACAAATTAGAATACTAAATTTCTTTTCTTGCGCATCAATAACCATCCTTTTGAATTCAGGTCTTTCTGTATTTTTTCCGGAAAAACCCTCATCTTCATAGATTATAAATTTATAATCATAACCGTTTTTAAACAGATAATCCTTACAAATCTGAACTTGATTTTGAATAGATTCACCTTTAGCAGTAAATTTTGATTTACGAGTATATATAGCAGCTGTTTTCAACGTTTTTCTTCCTGAGACAGGCTGGCATTTAGCATAGTATCCATAAGCATACTGTTTATTTCATCAGAAAAAGTGGATATTGAGGCTAGGGAGATTTTTCTTGTTAGTATTACTGCTAAAGCTTCTGTATACTTTTCCATTAAGATGTTTATGTTGTCAGGTTTGTTGACAACTATCTTTATTTTAGATTTAGACAAAATAAACCCTCCAAAATATTGGTATATTAAATTATATTCATTAAAATTAAAAAGGTGTATAAGAATAATTGAAAGTTTATATAATATAGCTTATGAATTAGATGAATTAAAAAAGTTGCATATATTATGATGAGTTGGCAATTTTGTTATAAAAAGATAATAAGTCATTTCAGAATGATTTAGCATAAAGAGCAAATCTATGATAAAATATAACTGCATATTTAAAAATTTTTTAACATAAAAAATGAATTTTTTTTTTATAAATATTGCATTTTATTGAGAAAGTGGTTATTCTAATTAATAGTGACAAATATCGTTTTTTAGATGAAAATGTAAAAGTGTAGGGGGATCGAAATGAAGGAATTTAAAAGAGTACTAGTTGCTAATAGGGGCGAAATAGCAATAAGAGTTTTCAGAGCTTGTAAAGAGCTAGGAATACGTACAGTTGCTATTTATTCAAACGAAGATAAATATGCTTTATTTAGAACAAAAGCTGATGAAGCTTATTTAGTTGGCGAGAACAAGGGACCTGTTGAGGCTTATTTAAACATTGAAGAAATTATTAGTATTGCGCTAAAAAAAGGTGTAGATGCTATTCACCCAGGTTATGGATTCTTATCAGAAAATGCTGAGTTTGCAAAGAAATGTGAAGAGGCTGGTATTGAATTTATCGGACCTACCGCTGAAATGATGGATAAACTTGGAGATAAAATCAAATCCAAGATGGTTGCAAAACAAGTTGGAGTTCCAACTATACCTGGTTATGAAGAAAATGTTAAATCTGTTGAAGAAGCAAAGATACTTGCTAAGGAATGTGGATACCCTATTATGCTAAAGGCAGTTGCTGGCGGCGGCGGAAGAGGTATGAGAATTGTTAGAAGCGAAGACGAATTAGCTTCTGCTTTTATGAGTGCTAAAAATGAGGCAAAAAAAGCCTTTGGTAATGATGTAATGTTTATGGAAAAATACCTTGAAAAGCCTAAGCACATTGAAGTTCAAGTTTTAGGTGATAAGCATGGCAATATTGTTCATTTATATGAAAGAGATTGTTCCATACAAAGAAGGCATCAAAAGGTTGTTGAATTTACTCCTGCTTTTTCACTTTCAGAAGAAAAAAGACAAGAAATTTGTAATGACGCTTTAAAAATAGCTAAATCAGTTGGTTATAGAAGTGCAGGAACTTTAGAGTTCTTAGTAGATATGCACGGAAACCATTATTTTATAGAAATGAATCCTAGAATTCAGGTTGAACATACAATAACAGAAATGGTAACTGGTATTGACATAGTGCAAAGCCAAATTCTTGTAGCTCAGGGCTATAGTTTAGATTCTCCAGAAATAGGAATTCATTCTCAAGAAGCTATAAAACCAAGAGGATATTCTATTCAATGCAGAATCACTACAGAAGATCCAGCTAACAATTTTGCACCTGATACTGGAAAAATCGAAGTTTATAGAACAAGTTCCGGTTTTGGTATAAGATTAGATGGTGGTAACGGCTTTGCTGGAGCAGAAATAAGCCCTTACTATGATAGTCTTCTTGTAAAAAATATATCTTGGGCAAATACTTTTAAAGACTGCGTAAGAAAATCAATTCGTGCTATCGATGAAACTAACATTGTTGGAGTAAAAACTAACATAGGATTTTTAATTAATGTATTAAATCATCCTACTTTCCTAAATGGTGAATGTCATACTGGATTTATTGATGAAAATCCTGCACTTATTGATGTTGTACCTCAAGCGGACGACGAAAGCAGAGTGTTGAAGTTTATTGGTCAAAAGGTAGTAAACGAAACAAGCGGAATCAAAAAAGAATATGACGTTCCAGTAGTACCTCAAGTAGAAGTACCTAGTGATTTAAGCGGTACAAAACAAATTCTTGATACAGAAGGAACAGCTGGTCTTGTAAAATGGATCAAAGCTCAAAATAAATTACTTTTAACTGATACAACTATGAGAGATGCAAATCAATCATTAATGGCGACTAGAGTAAGAACAACAGATATGTTAAAGGTGGCAAATGCCGCAGCTGTTTATGGAAAAGATTTATTCTCCATGGAAATGTGGGGAGGAGCTACATTTGATGTTGCTTACCGTTTCTTAAACGAATCTCCATGGGAAAGACTTGCAGAACTTAGAAAGAGAATACCAAACGTTCTTTTCCAAATGTTAATACGTGGAGCTAATGCTGTAGGATATAAGAATTATCCAGACAATATAATACGTGAATTTATAAAAGAATCAGCAAATAGCGGAATAGATGTATTTAGAATTTTTGACTCATTAAACTGGTTAAAAGGTATGGAAGTATCTATCGAAGAAGTATTAAAGAGCGGTAAGGTTGCAGAAGCTTGTATCTGTTACACAGGAGATATTTTAGATGATAGAAAGAGCAAGTATAACCTAGATTACTATGTTAACTTAGCTAAAGAAATTGAAAAAACAGGTGCACATATTCTAGGTATAAAAGATATGTCAGCATTATTAAAACCTCATGCTGCTCATAAATTAATAAGTGCATTAAAACAAGAAGTAGGAATGCCAATACATCTTCATACTCATGATACTACAGGCAATGGTGTAGCTACTGTATTAATGGCTGCAGAAGCAGGAGTAGATATCGTAGATACTGCCTTCAACAGTATGTCAGGACTTACAAGTCAACCTGCATTAAACTCTGTTGTAGCTGCTATGAAGAATACTAGAAGAGATACTGGTATTGATTTAAGAGGAATTCAAGAAATTTCAGATTACTGGGCTGCAGTAAGACCTGTTTATGACCAATTTGAATCAGAACTTAAATCAGGTTCAGCTGAAATTTATGAATATGAAATTCCAGGAGGACAATATTCCAATTTAAAACCTCAGGTAGAAAGCTTTGGTTTAGGTCATAAGTTTAATGAAATTAAGGCTATGTACAAGGTAGTAAATGAAATGGTAGGGGATATTGTAAAGGTAACTCCATCATCTAAAATGGTAGGAGACTTTGCTATATTCATGGTTCAAAATGATTTAACTCCTGAAAATATATACGAAAAAGCTGCAAATATGGCTTTCCCTGATTCAGTAGTATCATACTTTAAAGGAATGATGGGTCAACCAATGGCTGGTTTCCCAGAAAAACTACAAAAATTAGTGTTAAAGGGAGAAGAGCCTATCACTTGCAGACCAGGTGAATTACTTCCTGATGAAGACTTTGATAAGATAGCTGAATATTTAAAAGAGAAATACAGCATAGAACCGGATATGAAGGCTGTATTAAGCTACGCTCTTTATCCTGATGTATATGAAGGCTACTTAAAATATATTTCCCAATTTGGAGACTTAAGCAGACTTGGCAGCGATATATTCTTCCACGGTCTTACTGAGGGTGAAACTTGTGAAGCTAAGGTATCAGAAGGAAAGACCTTCATGATAAAATTATTAGAAGTGGGCAAGTTAGACCTAGAAGGTAACAGAAGACTAGTATTTGAAGTAAACGGAAATCGTAGAGAAATAAAAGTAAAAGATAAGAACAGTAAGAGAGTAGAAGAAGCATTTACAAGTAAAATGGCTGATACTTCAAATCCAGCAGAAGTTGGATCACCTATCCCAGGAAATGTTTTAACAATACTTGTTAAAGAGGGAGATAGTGTAAAGGAGAACCAACCATTAGCGATCGTTGAAGCAATGAAGATGGAAACTCAAGTTACCGCTTCTGTAGCTGGCGTGGTTGAAGCAATTCACGTTAAAGAAGGACAGCAAGTAAAAGCTGGAGAATTACTAATGAACTTAAAATAACAATATATATGGGCAGCTGTAAGGATGTATTACAGCTGTCTTTTTTCTATTCTATAGAAAGCTATAAATTATACTGGTGGATATTTTTACTCTATAGGAAATAATAAATTATCCTGTTTTATGGATAATTTATTATTTCCATCATTCAGTGCGTTGAGGAGTTTTGTAGCACTAAGACTGCATTTGAACGAGCTAAGAACTCAGCTTATCGCAATTTAAATAAGAGAGCAGATACTCTTCTAAGGGAGATGGAAAAATATCTTCCTAAGATGTATAAGAGTTTAATAAATATATATAACAGTATTGGCACAGAAAATGAAGAAACAATTATTAGAGATGAATACGAACTTATAGAAGGTATTTCAGTAGATTTTGGTATAATGCAAAAAACAAGAAAAGCTTACGTTATAAAGAGTGATTTTGGATGGGATGATATAGGCAGCTTTGCATCCCTAGCTAGATTTTTAGGCAATTTCCGAGGAAATAATGTTGAAGGAAATGCTTTTATGGAACAAAGTGAAAATTGTTGCGTTATAAGCAAAGATAAGCTTATTATTGGATTTGGAATAAAGGACTTGATAATAGTCGATTCAGGTGATGTTATACTTATTATGGATAAGAATAGGGATCAAGAAATAAAATCTCTTGTAACCGAAATAAAAAACCAAGGCAGATATGATGGATATTTGTAATCAAGCAACCCCTCTCGACCTTAGGTCGAGCGTCCATTCACTAACCTATGTTGGGAAAGCTATGGTTTACTAGTAGTCTAAATATTATAAGATATCAGTCTCAAATTAACCCTCCCAATCTCAGATTGGGTTACATTCACTAACCTATATAGGGAAAGTTTATCTAATGCAGTCAGTGTACTGCATAATTTTTTTATTACAAACTATTTTTAAATTATTAAAAAATGTGTTAAAATAGTAATCATCACTTAATGTGTTTTATAAGGTTTTGGTGTTAAAAGGTTTATAAAAACAGAGGAGTGATTGTAGTGAGTAAAGAAATAGCAGTAGCTTTAGATAATAATGGAGATACATCAACACTTTATGAGACAAGTGTTATTAAGGTCTATAAAAAAGAAAATGAACAATGGGAAGCTGTTAAAGAAATAAATTTTGAAATTGATAACTGGAATGATATGAAGCTGGTTCGTCAAGCTTTAGTATCAATTACAGACAAATTAGATTCCTGTAAGATTTTTGTTGGTAAAGAGATTTCTGGTCTTCCAAATGCCATTTTGGACATGGCTGGTTTCACTATAGCAGAAGTAGATGGCAAACCTGAAGATTTCCTTCAAGAGTTATTAGAAGAGGTAGAACAATACCAAGAGTCTAAAGCTTCAGCAGCTAATGAAAAGCCAGCAGAGGTGCAGCCAGTAAAGGTAAATGATCAAGGTAGTTATCGTATAGATCTAAAACAAGTTCAAGAACAAAATCCAGGCATCTCAAGTAAAAAGGCACTAATCCCTTTTTTACAGAATACAACCTTTTATGAGCTTGAAATTACATGTGGTCATACTCCACCTTGGCTTGAAGACGAATTGAAAAAAATGAATTATAAGTTGAAGACTATAAAAAATAGTGAAAATGATTATACATTAATTGTATATCGCGGTACTTGTAAAGGATGTTAATTTTTAAAGTTATATAAAAAGAATTCAGATGGGATAGCTTCCATCTGAATTTAAATATGAGGATACAAAAAAAGTTTGGGATTATGTATGGGCATAATTCCAAACTTTTTTGTAGTAAATATTAAACCTGGTGAATATTAGAATTAAATTTGAAGTCTTTTAACAACTTCTCCGCCTTCGATGTGAGTATCCATTATTTCCTCAACATCATCTGGAGTAACTCCACCATACCATACCCCTTCTGGATAAATAACAACTATTGGACCTTGATTACATATTCCAAAGCAGCCAGTGTTAGTCATCATTACATCACCGGACAAACCTCTTTCATCTATTTCCTGCATGAAAGTCTCAACAATACCAACAGAGTCTTTTGAATAGCAATATCCTTGTTGCTTTCCATTAGTTCTGCAGCTTGTACAAACGAAAATGTGATATTTTGGGTTTACCATTAAAATCACCTCCTTAAATTTATTATAAATAGTGGAATGTGTGATAAATTGATATTATAAGGTATTTGGTGTTAATAATAACATATCATAATTTGTTAATAAATTCAATGAATTATTGATAAATTATCAATAAATATATGTACAAATTAAATATATTTAATATTTTTTGCTTTTTATTAATAAATAGCTATCTAGATTAAAAAAAGTTAAAAAAATATAGTACGTCACTAAATGTAAAAATATTGGAAATGGTATCAATTTAGAGAAAAATATGGTATAATTAAAAAAACGGATGAAATCTAAAATAACATATTGACAAACTTAGTAATAGAGCCATTTTTAATTAATATTGACATAATAACTATCAGGTGTTATTTTATGAATATAAGAAAATAATGTAGATTGATATAATTTTGGGGTGGATTATGTTTAATATACTTGTGGTGGAAGATGACGAAATACAGAGACGTACTTTTATTAAGATGATAAAAGAGGTAGATAAACCAATAAATATTTTCGAAGCAGCTTCAAAGGATGAAGCTCTAGCTATTGCATTAACAAATACAATTCATATTTTCTTCGTAGACATTTCATTAAAAAACTCATCAGGTCTTGAATTTGCTTCAGAACTAAGGGCCAATCCTAATTACGAACTAGCTTGGATTATCTTTACAACAACTCATATGAAATATATGTTGGAGGCCTTTAAGGAAATTCACTGTTATGATTTTTTAATAAAACCATATGAAAAGAAGGATGTTATAGAAATAACTAATAAACTTATTAATAATCTAGATAAACAAGAGGTTATTGATAAGAAGGACAGAAAATACATCAATATGGATATAAAAGGTATATATGTAAAAGTATACATAGATGAAATATATTTTATAGCTGTATATGTTAGGACAACCTATGTGTTTACTAAGAGAGGTAAGTATGTGCTGCAAAAGACTTCATTAAAAAAGATGATGGAAATGGTTCAGGGGGGAGCTATAATTCAATGCCATAGATCCTATGCTGTAAATATGAATTATGTTTTAGAGATAGATAGAAGCCAAAGTAATTGGGAGATTTATTTTGAGTCATTAAAGGAGTCTGTGCCTATAGGAGATAAATTTAAGAAAAATGTATTAGAAGCTTTTGAAGAAGGGGGAGAGGGATAAAATGAGTAGTAATACTTTATATATTTTATCAGTGATAAGTTCAATTTTAGAAAATATATCGTTAGCTATTATGTATGAAAGCATAGAAAAGAAAAAATTTAATTATATGAAGGCAGCTATTTTTGTTATCATAAGCAGTATTACCATTCCTATCATGAGTTCTTTCTCTGAAAAAATCTTTTCTCTTACGCTATATATCATAATGATAATTATACTTAAGATAATTTATAAGGACAGTATGTTTGATACATTGTTAAAGTTTGTAATTATGCTACTGATAGCTATGGTAAGTGAACTTATACTGTCAGTATTAATTGGTTATGCATATAAATGTTTCGGGTATAATGTAGATATGACTATAAGGGGTGCATGTGTAACACCATTACTTTTGATAATATGTGTTTGTATTTATAGATTTGTACCAATAAGAAAGTATTATCTTCGATATAAATATGACATAAAGCAGAGTTATCGTTTAGTATTAAGCATATTTATATATATATGCGGAACAAAGTTTATTTATGATAATAAAAATGAATTTGTAATTAATAATTCTATATTTTTTATTATGATTCCAGTATTATTTATTACTGTAATTACTGCATACTTACTTTATACATTTAAAGTGAAAGAGCAAATGAAGGATATAGAAACTTATAACCAGTATAGTCCGATAATAGTAAACTTAATCGATGATGTCAGGAGAAGACAGCATGATTTTAAGAATCATTTAAATACAATTTATGGGATAGTGCAAACATCGGATGGCGATGATTTAAAAAGAAATTTAGAAGATTATTTAAAAGGACTGAATTTCTCCTTTCGAGAAATGGATAAGTTTGTGGAAGTGGATAATAAGATATTAGCTGCTATTGTTTATTCTAAAATGCAACAAGCCAATGAACTAGGGATAAATTTTAATTATATGATAAAGTCAAATCTCAAAGGAATTGGATTAAAAGAATATGAGTACTCTGAGATTTTAAATAATCTTTTAGATAATGCTTTTGAAGCTACTGTAAAAATTAAAGATGATAGAAATGTATTTTTGAAGGTTGGGTTTGAAGGAGGTAAATATATCATAGAGACTAAAAATAATAGTTTGCCTATGAAAATTGATGATGCAGGAGAAATGTTCAATAAAGGGTTCACCACAAAAAAAGGAGAAGGACATGGCTATGGTTTATACAATGTGAAAAAGATAGTTGAAACCCATATGGGAAAAATTCAACTATCTTTTGAAGAAGAGTATATAATTATAAGAATTGAAATTCCGTAAAGTGGAACTTATAAAGTAATAATGGAAATGCTATTTTTTTAAGCATTCGGGAACGTCAATTTCACCAAAGAATACCCAACAATTAATGTCCATGTAAAGTTCGGCAACTAAAATCAGTGATAGCATAAGTATGGAATTTAATTTAATCTTTGATTTTCGTAATAAAGATAACATTGTTAAGCCTCCTTTTTTTATTTATTAATTGCAGTGATAAGAGGAATATTGTAATAATACCGCAGTTTAATAAGCTGGTATTTTTTATATACGTCAATAAAAAGATTAGCCATAGTAAAGTTACTATAATAGAGCCAATTTTTAATATTTTTCTTTGATGAGTATTATTTAAGGGCCTATTTTTACTTGGAATAGGTGCCTTAATTACGACGATACAAAGACTGATAAATCCTAGAGTAACATAAACATAGGTCTCTACCCTTGGAATATACGTGGAGAAAACTGCGGCGAGAAAAAATGCATCTGATAGCAAAAAGCATTTTATTGAAGTATCTAGGTGAATTCCTCCAGTTAGTACTCGTATAGTACAAAAAATTACTAATGAAAAAAAATAATATCTCGTTTTATGCAATAATATAAAAGTTAATAATAGTAAAGTGAACTTTGAAGCTTCACTAAAAAAAATCCTTAGTCCATATAGAACCTTAGCTTGGACTATTTCATCATCTATTCCTTCACATAGTTTAGCTGCTAGTTTTTCTACCATAAAATATCACCTTTTTTGTAGATTTATCATTAATTATTAATTTATCACAGCATGTACATAAAGTAAATATACAGTACATAAAATAGTTTATTTTGGTCATGAAAACGTTTGAATAAGCTAATTATTTAAAATATTGTTATTTTATACAAGATGCAAATGCAAAGCATGTGAATATTTATAAGAATCAAGTTATTAAAAGTTATGGAATATCATAGAACGTTAAATGGTAATTTTAATACATTAATATATTTTAGTATAATAACATATAAGTGTTCATGTCCCAAAAAAAGCGATTCATGTCCAAGCTATTGATATCCATTTGCAGAGTAAATATAATAAAGATGAAGTGATTAAGAAATTTAATAATTAATTGACTAAGTTAAAGTGCAAGGCCAAAGTTATGAAACACGTTTTGTTATTTGTAATTGCTGAAGGCAAAATGTGTTGTCTTACAACTATTTGTATATCCAACTTATTGTATTATAAGCTTTAAAGTGTAAAACTTCCAGTTTAATATTCCTGTCTTATGTCTTTAATATCAAATATTAAATTGGGTATGCTGTGGGCTTCTCGCCTGGAATCCGTGATGTACATATTATAATCACTCCTACCGTATTCTTAAGGCCTATATAGCAAAGTTTTATTGCTTCTACAACTGTATGCGTCCGCATACAGTTTTTTTTTACTTTTAAATTATAAAGGTTTGGTTTTGTAATCAAGTTTTACCTTATCCACAACGTACAATTACAGAATTTTGCAGAAACCAGCTAGTTTATCTTAAGAATATGCCGTACTTTCCTTAAATGATTCATCTAATGTCTAATTCTGTCTACCTATGTCTAAAGTATTTGCGACTGGTGTCGATAAAAAATACAACGATATTTTTAATTCGCTAAATTCAAAACGAGTTACTGAAAGGAGATACACCTATGAACGGAAGTTTACAAACAAATCATGCCAGACGTGTTACAAAATCTATTCTTATTGCTTTCTGGCCTTTATTTATTTTCGCTATAATTTCACCGCTGCTTAACGGAAATCCCATGACAGCTGTAACAGTTATTACAAATGCTACTCTTTTCATAACTTTATCAGTATCTACAGTTTTATTTTACTTGAAAAGATATGAAACCTTTTCTGGCATGATTTTGTGTTCAGTAATGGGGCTAAACACTATACTTATTTCTTTCTCAGGTACCATGACTCCTGAATATCAAGTACTTTCATTATTTTGTATGTTGCTTGTGGTTTGTGCTGTAACATTGTTTCTAAATAAGAAATCCTTCATTATGTTTTGTCTTCTATTGGATGTGATTGTAATTGTTGTAAAGTCAGTCACAAATACTATTAGTATTAATTTTTCTCTTTTTATAACAGTTATTTCTATTATAAACTTCTGTATGATAATATTATTTTTTGTCACCAAGTGGGGAAGTGAACTAATAGAAGCATCTATAGAGAGGGAAAGAAATGCAACTGTACTATTAGAGGAACTTAAAAATACTATGGACTCTTTGAAGCATAATACAAATATTATGAACATTGACATCGCAGAATGTAACTCAAATTTACAATCTGTCAGGGAAAGTAGTGCAAGCATTATTACTGTGGTGCAGGAAGTATCAAAAGGAGTAACAGAGCAAGCGGGAGCTTTAAATCATATATCTGGTCTTGTTAATGACGCTAATGACAAAATTAACGAAACAGTTAAAGTTTCTCATCAGCTCACAGATGTTTCAGTTCAAGCTAATCAAGTTGTTTCTCAAGGTTCGAAAAACATATTGGATATGAACATGCAAATGAACATCATTCATACAGCAGTTAATAGCTCCCTTTCAACGGTATCAGAACTTCAACAAAGTATGGACAAGGTAAGTGCCTTTCTTGAAGGAATTTCGCAGATTGCTGAACAAACAAATCTGCTGTCACTAAACGCATCCATAGAAGCAGCTAGAGCAGGTGAACTAGGCAAAGGATTTGCTGTTGTTGCAGGAGAAGTAAAAAAGCTAGCAGAACAGAGTACTGAAATTGCTGCTTCAATTGGTGAAATTATAAATGATATCAGAAACAAGAGTGAAGCTGTCCAAAATGATGTACAAAATGGCAAAAACGCAACTCAGATTGGCGAAACAATAGTAAGAAAGGTTATCCAGAGCTTTGAGAGTATCCAATCTTCTTTTGAAGATATTGACGGCTTTGTAGTATCTGAATTAAATACTGTAGAAAATGTAAGAAATATATTCAAACAGCTTCGTGAAGAATCAGAAAGCATAGCAAGTATTTCAGAGGAACATTCGGCTTCAGCTGAAGAAATGTCAGCAACCATTGAAGCTGAAGATATCAATATAAAAACAATTTCTGAACTTATGAAAAATATCCACGATGCCAGCAAAAAACTGGAAAGCTTGATAAAAAACTAATTCAGCTCCTATATGACTATATATCTAAAGTATAACATGTTGTAAACATTCTATAGAGTTCTTATGATTTATAGACTAAATAAAAATAAGTAAGCAGTTATTGAATAGTAGTTTCCTCAATAACTGCTTACTTACTTTTTGCTAATTATGATGTTTCGCTTTTATGACTATGTGCTTGATCTTTAATTAATTTGTATTCATATATATTACTTGATTATATATTGTTGCTTTCATAAAATTTTGCTAGAATAATAATACTACAATTAAATAGCAAAAGAGAGAAAAAATATACACCTGCAATTCTCTTAGCTGCTACTTTATTGATAGTATTCTTTGATAATAGAATTGTTAAGATGAATAGAATGCCCTAAAAGCTGATATTCTGATAGGATTAACCCTTCTTTTAGGAGAAACGCTTCAAAGTCAAGGAATTGCAGATTAACCTAGATTTTAAATTAATTAGAGGTGAATATAATGAAGGTACTGTATTACGATTGTTTTTCAGGCATTAGCGGTGATATGAATCTTGCTGCAATGATAGATTTAGGAGTAGATAAAGATTATCTTTTAAATGAACTTAATAAGCTTAATGTTAGTGGTTATAAAATTGAAATAGGTCAAGATGCTAGGAAAGGGATAACTGGCACTAAGGTTTATGTCATATTAGACTCACATGCAGAGCACCATCACTATGAAACTAATCAACAGGTAGAGCATCATCACCATGGAGAGGCTCATGAACATTTGCATGAATATGAGGAAGGAAAGCGCTTCCTTCATAAACATCATCATGAGGAACATCATGTTGAAGGACATGTACATAGAAATTTAAAGGATATAGAAAATATAATTGCTTTAAGCACTCTTAGTGATAACGTTAAAAGAATAAGTATGGATATTTTTATGAGAGTGGCAAAGGCAGAAGCAAAAATTCATGGTAAGGCGTTGTATGATGTACATTTTCATGAGGTTGGAGCTGTGGATTCCATAGTTGATATAATTGGAGCTGCAATATGCTTTGACTATTTAAAGGTAGATAAGGTTATGTGTTCCTCTATTGAACTTGGTGGAGGCTTTGTAAAATGTGCTCATGGGCTTATTCCTGTACCAGCTCCAGCCACAATAGAAATATTGCAGGGAGTACCAGTAAAAACAGGTGCAGTACCCTTTGAAACGACTACGCCAACAGGAGCAGCTATACTTGCAGCCTTAGTTGATGAATTTGTAGATAAGAAGGAATTTGTTATAGAAAAAACAGCTTATGGTATTGGACATAGAGATACGGAAATTCCAAATGTTTTAAGAGTGTTCTTGGCTGAAATAGCAGAAAAAAATAAAGCTTATTATGAAATAGAGGAGGCCTATATTATAGAATGTAATATTGATGATATGAATCCAGAATTATATGATTATATAATAAATAAATTTTTATATATGGGGGCAAGTGATGTATACCTTACTCCAATGGTTATGAAAAAGGGAAGACCTGCAATTAAGCTTAGTGTTTTATGTACACCAGATAAACTTAATGAATTAAAGAGAGCTGTTTTTATTGAAACCTCAACTCTAGGTATTAGAATACTTAAGGTGGAAAAAAACTTACTTCATAGAAATTACACTATAAGAAGCACCAAGTTTGGTGAAATATCAGTTAAGAATGGTTATTTGGAGGGTGAATTAATTAAATCAAAGCCTGAGTATGAGGATTGCAGAAAGGCAGCTGAGGAATACGGGATTCCCATAAAAAAGGTTTATGATGCTTTAAATGAAAAGGAGGATTTATAATGATTAATAATGAAAAGTACATTAATCTTATTAATTATCTAAAAGATTTAAAATCTGCTGCAGTAGCATTTTCTGGTGGTGTGGATAGTACCTTTGTTTTGAAGGCAGCTAAGGAAGCTCTTGGAGAGAAACTAATAGCTATTACAGTAGTTTCTCCATATATACCTAAATGGGAAATAGCAGAGGCCGCAGAGCTTGTAAAAGAGTTAGGTATTAAGCATAAATTTATTGAAGTACCTATAATAGATGAAATTAGATTTAATCCAGAAGACAGATGTTACTTATGCAAAACAGGAGTGTTTACCTTAATAAAAGAAGAAGCAGCTAAAAGTGGAATGAAATATGTGGTTGATGGAACCAATGCTGATGATACAAAGGATTACAGACCAGGACTTAGAGCACTTAAGGAGCTGGAGGTTAAGAGTCCTCTACTAGACAATAATATAACAAAAGCAGAAGTAAGAGAGTTTTCAAAGGAATTAGGTCTTCCTACATGGGATAAACCTCCTTATGCCTGCCTGTTATCTAGACTACCTTATGGTACTGAAATAACTGAAGAAGAGCTTAGAAAGATAGAGGAGGCAGAGAAGTATCTTATGAGCATCGGTTTTAGAGCTGTAAGAGTAAGAAGTCATGGCAATATAGCTAGAATTGAAGTTGACAAAAAGGATAGAAAAAGATTATTTGATGAGGAGCTGCTTGATAGCATTTCAAAACAGATAAAAGCTATTGGCTACAAGCATGTTACTCTTGAATTAGAAGGATATAAGATGGGAAGTCTAAACTAAGATTAATACTTTTGTATTATAATGAGGAGAGGTTTTATGGATTCTGAAAGCTTAAAGCAATTGCTGCAGAATATTAAAGATGGCAACGTAAGCGTAGAGGAAGGCGCTGAAAAGCTTCAAGATTTACCTTATAAAGATTTAGGGTTTGCAAAAATTGATAATCATAGAGAGATAAGAGTAGGTTATCCAGAGGTTATTTATTGCGCAGGTAAAACTGTAGAACAGGTTAAGGAAATTGTACAGTTTATGCTGACAAAGGACAATAATATACTGGGTACTAGAGCTACTAAAGAGATGTATGACGCTGTTAAGACTATTTGCAGTAAGGCGGAATATAATGAGATGGGAAGAACCATCATTGTTAAAAAGAAAAAGTATCCTGTAACGGACAGTTATATTGCAATAGTAACTGCTGGAACCTCAGATTTATTTGTTGCTGAGGAAGCTGCTGTAACTGCAGAGATTTTTGGAAACAGGGTTGAGAGGATTACAGATGTAGGAGTAGCCGGCATACATAGACTATTCGATAAATTAGAAATAATCCGAAAAGCAAAGGTGATAGTGGTCATAGCAGGTATGGAGGGAGCATTGGCCAGCGTTGTAGGTGGTTTAGTAGACAAACCTATAATAGCTGTTCCTACAAGTGTAGGCTATGGTGCTAATTTTGGTGGATTAGCTGCACTTTTATCTATGCTAAACAGCTGTGCCAGCGGCGTTAGTGTAGTGAATATTGACAATGGTTTTGGCGCTGGTTATTTAGCAAGTATGATAAATAAAATATAATGAAAGAAAAGCTGCTGGGTTTTTAGCAGCTTTTCTTTTTTGGGTAAAAAGAAATAAAAGCTGTCCTTAAATCATAATAATAGATAAGTGCATAAATTTTAGTCTAAATAATAAGAGGATTACGATTTGGGGGGAGTAAGAATGGGCGTAATCAATTTTGTGGAAAAGGCTGTTAAGGACAAACTGGTCAACGCTGCGGCAGAAATGCTTGACAGAAATCCTGAAGGAAATACAGAAAAGATTTTTTCTCTATTACAAAAAACTATAAAGGACCCGGAAAGTAAAGAACAAATCGACCAGGTATATGAATATTATAAGGAAAACGCAGCAGTCCATGAATTCATTCAAAATATGCTCAAAACTACAAATAAGAATTGTTTGAAAAAGTTTTTTACTAATTTTTTAGCTAATGCAGTTTGGTATGGTGTCCCTAAAAGAGAAAAGATGGAGGAGCAGGATGGAGTGATTGTGCCTTTTGTAATGCTTTTAAGTCCCTCTATGAGATGCAACTATAAATGTACGGGGTGCTATGCTGGAAGTTATAGCAAGAAGGACGATATACCAAGGGAAGAGGTTGAGAGATTAATTTCTGAGGCAAGAGACTTAGGAATATATTATATTATTATTCTTGGTGGAGAGCCTTTTATCAATAGTTATATGATGGATATATATGAGAAGTTTAATGATGTAATATTTACACCATTCACTAATGGTGCATTTATAAATTCAGAAGTAGCTGATAGAATACAAAAGGCTGGGAACATAATACCTATGTTTTCCTTAGAGGGATTTGAAGAAGAAACAGATGCCAGAAGAGGAAAGGGAGCTTTTCAAACTGTAATGACTGCCATGGATAAGCTGCGTGAAAGAGGAGTTTTATTTGGGGTTTCTAGTGCTACCTCTAGAAATAATGCTGAAACCGTTACTTCTGATGAATTTATAGATTTGTTAATAAAAAAAGGTGCTAAAATGAGCTGGTACTTCATGTATATGCCAGTTGGAGAATCCCCAGATGTAAACAGTATGCTTACGCCTGAACAAAGATTGTATTTAGGAGAGAGGGCAAGAGAAATAAGGGTTACAAAGCCATACTTTACAATTGACTTTTTTAATGATGCACCTTACGTTGGAGGCTGCATAGCAGGAAGGTATTATTGCCATATAAATTCAAAAGAGGATGTGGAGCCATGCATATTTTCACATTTTGCAACCTATAATGTCAAAGGTAAACCACTTTTAGATGCATTTAAAACTGAATTTTTTAAGGAATTAACAAGTAGACAACCGCATAGCAAGAACCTGTTACGACCCTGTATGATGATAGATAATACAAATGTAATAAGAGAAGTAGTAGCTAAGACAGGTGCTTATCCGACTCATCCCGGTGCTGACAGAATGATAAATGATCCAGAGTTTATGGCACAATTGGATAAGCTTGCAGAAGAATTTAAACCTGAGGCTGATAAGGTATGGAAAGAAGTATTTAATGCTCATGGAGAGTATGATAATAAAGAAGAATAGTATGAAATACTATAAAAAGCGTCCAAAATATGGATGCTTTTTATTTTCTAGGTATATCCTTGTTTATATAGGAAAAGGGAGTTATAATATGGCCATGGAGAGGTTTACTAGCGGTTATAATTAACTTATAATATAATTAAAAGTTCAAAGAATTTTAAAAGAACATTTACGTTGAGGGAGAAAAAATGAAAAATATTAAGAGAAAAATGAGCTTTGCACTTTGCATAGCATTTATGCTTATATTCAATACTGCCTGCAACAATAAGGAACCAATCAAGGCTGAAGATAAACCATTAATTAAGGGTAATATATTAATATGGAGTAACTTGCAGGATAGTAATACTGTTAAAGATTTAGCAAATAATTTTACTTTAAAGAATCCGAATGTAAAAATTCAAGTGGAGACATTGGATGATATATCCATATTGGGTCAATTTGATTCCAAAAGTAACGGAAATGAAAAGCTTCCAGATATAGTAGTTATAAAGGATGATGAGGCTGCCGGTTTTTTAAATCAACATAAAGAGAAACTGATGGATGTAGTTAGTGCTGCAGGTCTAAAAAAGGACGAATACTTAAAATGTAAGATAGATAATTTATCTAATGGCGGTAAGACTTATGGTGTTCCTTGGTATATAGAACCGGTAGTAATGGTATATAGAAATGATATATTAAATCAAATAGGATCTAATGCTGAGGATATTAAAACATGGAATGATTACATACAAACAGGAACAAAACTGCTTCAGACTTCTGGAAAGAAGATGTTGGTGGGAATGAACGACAATAATAGCACACTATATTCAGATTTAATAAAACAATTAGGAATTAATTATCTTAACGATAGCGGCGATATAGATGTTAATTCAAAAAATTCTATCAATACCGTTATGCTTTTGAAGAATCTTTCAGATCAAAAAATTCAGAGCGTTGTTTCTTCACAGGAGGATGCTATAAATGCCTTTAAGAGTGGTGAGGCTGCTTCAATAATATGTACGCCTGCTATTCTTAACGCTATAAAGAATAAAGCACCAGAATTGAAAGATAAATTGTCAATTGGTAAGTTACCCGCTTTTGAACCAGGTGGAAACAGAAATGTGGCCAGATATGGCTCTAGTTTCATGCTGACACGTTCTGCTGATAATAGTAATGCAGCAATTGAATTTGTTAAATATGCTATACAGGATAAGGATAATCAAATTAAACATTATACACAAAATGGGCTATTGGTAGCGGATATAAGCGCTTATGCTGGAGACAAGATGTATACCAGCGATAGTTATTTTAATAATGAAAAGCTCGGACTCATTTATATTGATATTGCCAGAAATATGCCTTGTATAAAATATAATGAATATTATATTGATATACGAAATATGGTTATAAAAACTACCGCGGATGCAATATCACAAAATAAGGACTTGGTAAAAACTATGGAGGAAATACAGAAGCAGGTTAACGAAAATCCTATTTAAATAATTAATGAGGCATGTAGTGAAATGATGGCCAAAGACCACGCACTACATGCCTTTTATTATAATATGAAGGGGGCTAATATAGTGAATGTATTTTTTCATATATTTTAAGTGTTGCTTCAGCAGTTTTTTTCCAAGAAAACTCTTTTGATCTGATTAAGGACCTTTCACTAAGGCTGCCTTGTAATTTTTTATCAAACAATACAAGCTGCAAGGAATCAGCAATAGTATTTTCATCAAGATTATCAAGCAGAATACCACCATCCCCGACAACCTCGGGTATTGATGAACAATTTGAGGTTATTACTGGTGTTCCGCAGTTCATAGCTTCTAAAGGCGGAAGCCCGAAGCCTTCATATATTGAAGGATATACAAAAACTTCACAGGCATTATACAGGAGGGGTAAATCTTGTTCTGGAATATATCCAGTGAATAAGACCTTGTCGCTAATAGAAAGTTCATCACATAATTTTATAAGGGTGCTGCTCTCATCTCTTTTTGCCCCAGCTAAAACCAAAATATATTCTCTATTTGAATCTTTGCATACCTTAGAGAAGGCTTTTATCAATGAAGGAACATTCTTTCTTGGGCTAAAGCCGCCTATATAAAGCACAAAGGGTTTGTCAATATTATATTTGGCCTGTAACAGTTGTTTGCAGCAGTGTTTATCTAATGGCTTATATTTTATATCTGCTGCAAGTGGAGTAACAAATATTTTATTTGGATCAATAGGAAAGAATTTCAATATATCTTTTTTAGACCATTCAGAAACGGTAATTATACCATCTATGTGGTTAACTATTCTAGGTACTTCCCGTAGAAACTTAAGTAAATAACCTCTCCCTACAGTTTCTGGCATAATGTACGGAATTAAATCATGAATAGTAACTACCTTTTTACAATTTATATTTTGACTTATGCCAATACCATTTTGAGGTACATGATATATATCTATGTTATTCCTAGAAATACTATGTGGAAAGTAGCAATCTTCGTAAAAATTATGATATTTTTTTGAGCTTATCTGTACTTTTGAATTAAGAGTAGAGAAACTTTCGTAATCTGTTCCTGACCAAAACAACAAATAATCATTTGACTTATCTATATTAAATAGGTTTCTAAGTACATTTTCTGTATAGGTACCAATACCGGTACCTCTGTACCAGTTGATTCCTCTTGCATCAATAGCAATCTTCAATTATCTCGCCCCCAGTGCACAATAAAACTTCCCATAATTAATAATATTAATGTTATTTGAAAAATGTTCCTATATCACATAGTAATATAGTTATTCATATAATAAATCGTAATAATTTTTTATGGTGAAGCCTATATGGAAATGTGTCAGGTAAGGGATGTAGTAGAAAAAAGTTATGGAATTAAGCCTCTTGATATTGAAAAGATAAAAAATGTCTATAAGATTAAAACTTCTGAAAAAAACTATTGTTTGAAGCTTGTTAAATATGAATTGCCACATTGTTTATTTATACTAAACGCTATAAAACATCTAAAGAGAAAAGGATTTAATAATGTGCTTGATATAATTCCTGCAGGTGATGGCTTAGATTATATAAAGTTTGGCAGTTACTTTGCATGTCTTACGGAGTGGGTTCAAGCTAGAGAATGCAATTATGACAATCCTTTAGATTTAATTATTGCGGCATCAACTTTAGCCAATCTGCATAATAAGAGTACAGGTTTTGTGGTGACTAACAATATGAGGCCTAGAGTTCAATGGCTCAAATGGCCTGGTATATTTGAAACTAGGATTAATGAAATTCTAGATTTTAAGAAAAGAATAGAGGCTAAAAGCATCTTAACTGAATTTGATAATTTGTATATTAGCATGATGGAGGAAGAAATAAAAAGGGCAGAAAAAGCTAGAGAAGATTTATTGAAAAGTAATTATATCACAAAGATGAAAAAAGAAATATTAAATAGAGGTTTTTGTCATCATGATTTTGCGCATCACAATGTACTAATCGGTAAGGGTGGAAAGGTGTACATCATAGATTTTGATTATTGCACTCTAGATACACATTTACATGATCTGTGTAGTCTGTTAATTCGAAGAATGAAAAATGGAAAATGGGATGTTGAAAATGCTGAATTTATACTTGACGCCTACTCAGTAATAAAGCCTGTGCATCAAGAGGATATTGCTATAATGGCGGCATTTATGGAATTTCCACAGGACTACTGGCAAATTGGAATTCAATATTATTGGGAAAAGCAGCCTTGGGGAGAGGAGTTTTTTGAAAATAAACTAAAGAAAAACTATATTGATAGGCAGCAAAAGCAAGAATTTGTAGAAGACTTTATGGTATTGAAATATGGAGGGTAAAATTTTATGAGCAGTAAAAAAAGAAAATCTGATGCGAGCTTAGCAGAAGTGGATGTGAAAGAATATGATAAAAAAGTTGATGAGTTAGAGGATATGGTTAAAAAATTAAAGAAGATAAAGAGGAGAGAAAAGAAGATTAAAAAGCTTGAGGAGGAAAGAAAGCATGTTTTAAGAAAAATAAAAAAGGTACTTAAATAGAGGTGAAGTTAATGGAAGTGAATTTAAATTCATGTGTAAATGAAAAATTTGTTTCATTTCTGGAATATTTAAAAAATGAAAGAATATATGTTATTGGTGAAAATGAAATTTTTAAGGAAGAGGATCAATATTCTGAGGAACAAGTGTTAAATCAAATTAAAACCATTACAGTTTTTCATAAAGCAGCCTGTAATTACAGAGAACAAGAAATAAGGAGCATAAAAAGCGGTACAGGTAAACTGATTGAGAAGTATAAGCTAAATACGAAGACGGTGAAGTATTTTTTAAGAAATTTAAATGGTAACTCTAAGAATGAATTTGAAAATATGCTTATTCAGTATAGTAACCAATATATGGCTAGAGCAGAAAAGTGCCTTGAAGCTGTAAAAAGAATTAATTATGTTTCACTTATAAGAAGAAGTATGCAAAATAACGAAATATGTATAGGGAATAGTTATTTTACCAATTTGGTTAATATGGATCAAGTAAAGATATTTTCACTAAAAGAGTGTAAATATGACATAGTTGAAATGGATTGCGTTTATTTGCTGGGAAAGTTGAAAAGAAGAGGAATTAAGTTAAATTGGTTAAAATTAGCTAAGGAATTTTGTATTTTGGAGCAGCTTAATAATAACAGTGAGGACTTAATAACTTCACTGGTATCTTTTCCTCATGAATACATGAAATGTTGTGTTAGATATATAAAAAACAAAAAGCAATGGACTATAGATGAATATATGGAGAATATGCTTAAAGCTATTGAAAAAGATGGGCTAAGTTTAATATAGGCTCAATTACCTAACAATTAAAGTGATAAAGGGCGGTGAATGTATGTTGGATTTAAGATATAGAGATAAGGAATACTTAACTCAATATGATTTGAATATAGACCTTTTTAATTTGTTTAATATAAAAGTAGATGATATTATTCCAGTTAGAAAGGTATATATGCTTTGCACTAAGGATGGATACAAGGTTTTGAAGAAGGTTGATTATAAAGAAGAAGAATTACAATTTATAATTGATGCAATGAATTATATTAGAAAGAGTTTTGATAGGATAATTAATTTTGTAAAGACAAGAGAAGGCACAGAATATACCATATGGAACGGCGATATATATTATATTATGGATTTAGTGGATGGTAAGGAATGTGAGTATAGTAATCCTGTAGATATAGCTGTTGCCGCCTTAGGTTTAGGTGAACTTCATAAATCAGGGGAAGGTTTTAAGACAAAGTATTCTCCTAGAAACAATAATGGGCGACTGATTAATTCTTTTAATAGAAAACTAAAGGAGATGGAGTTTTTTAAAACTATGGCCGAATTTTACGATAATAAAAAGGAATTCGATGCTATTTTTTTAGAAAATACAGATTATTACATGAATCAGGTAAGGCAAAGCGTTAGCAGCCTGGAGCAAAGTCAATATTATAAGTTGTGCAGTGAGGAAGATAAAATAGTTCTGTGTCATCATGATTTGGCTCACCATAATATATTAGTTAATAATGAACAAGCATATTTTATTGATTTTGATTATTCTATGGTAGATTTAAGAGTCCATGATTTATGCAATTTTATTAATAAAGTTGTAAAAAATTATGGCTATGACATAAGCAAGTTTGAAATAATTATTGAGAATTACAGCAAGGTTAATAAACTAAGCAAAAGAGAAATGGATGTATTATTAGCTATGTTAACCTTTCCGGAGGATATTTATAGTATAGCCAGGGATTATTATACTAAGCGTAAGACTTGGGATGAGGATTTGTTTTTAAATAGATTAAATAAAAAAATTTCAAATGAAAAATATAGGGAAGAATTTTTAAAGGATTTATGTGATTACCTCAAATCTAATTAAAGCTTCTTTGATATAAATAGAGAAAAACATGGCTGCAGATAATTCCTTGCAGACCATGTTTCTTTAGGTTAACATAATTTTTTTATATACTTCTAAGGTTTCTATTGATGTTTTTTCCCAGCTTAAGCTTGAAGCTCTAGAAAACCCCTTAACTTTTAATTCTTTATATAGCCTTTCATCGCTAAGTACTCTATACATGGCCTCGCATATATCATCAGCGTTCTGGGGGTCGATTAATATTGCTGAGTTATCTACAACCTCTGGTACTGAAGTTGTATTTGAAGCTATAACAGGAACTCCACATGCCATGGCCTCAATAGGTGGTAGTCCAAAACCTTCATAGAAGGAGGGATATACAAGAAGTTCTGCGGCACTATATAAATAAGGCATATGCTCCATAGCAATAAAACCGGGAAAAATCACATTATTCTCTACTCCAAGTTCCTGTGCTTTTTTGATATAGATGTCATAGGACTTACCTTTTCTGCCTGCAACAACTAATTTTATATCTTTTTTTAGCCGCTGCAAAAGATTAGCAAAGGCTTCTATAGTACCTATAATATTTTTTCTAGGGCTAAATCCACCTACATATAGTATAAAATCCCCCTGAATACTGTAATGTTGATTTATGAGGGTTTTACTTATATATTTATCCATAGGTGTATATATGTCCTCAGCTGCTAGATGAGTTACATAAATCTTATCTTTTGGATAATTAAAGGTTTTTGATATATCCTCCTTTGAATACTTAGATACAGTAATTATGCCGTCACATAAGTTAATTAAGGAGGGAAGTTCTTCTAAAAAGATTTTTAGGTATCTATCGCTTACAGTTTCGGGCATTTTATAGGGAATAACATCGTGAAGAGTAATAACAAATTTACACCTTTTATCTATGGGGAGTCCTACTCCGTTTTGAGGCACGTGATATAATTCTATATCCTTATCCATTAGTATATTTGGAATATTAACCTCATCCCAGAAGTTTGTTTTAATATTTTCAGTTATATTTTTTAATTTAAAATTACGATTAAAATTTATATCAAAATTGCAGCTTTGTGGAATAAACAGCATGTATTTATTAAATAAATCCAATTTATTTAAGCATTTAACCAGCTGATAGGTATAGGTACCAATGCCAGTACCACGATACCATTTAGCAGCTCTTCCATCAATTCCTATTTTCATGAGTATTCCTCTTTCGAAATAACTATAATTTAGTATATTAATGATATCTATAAAGTGTTAATAAAAACTATTTTACTATAAAAACTTTTTACGGCATCTTCTAAAATATTATAAGAAGTCATATAAATTAACATATAGGAGGTGTTGAAAATGATGAGGGAATTTGAGATTGAAAGGCAGTTTGATATTAAAATTGAATCCATTAGGCCTAATAAAGGTGTATATTTTATAAAGACCAATATAGGTAATAAGTGTTTGAAGAGAATAAACTACGGTATTCAGAAACTTTTATTTGTATATGCTGCTAAAGAACACCTTATCAATAATGGTTTTATTAGAGTGGATAGATATTGTCTTAATAATGAGGGCAATCCTTATGCACTGGTTAATGAGGATATATATACACTTTCTGAATGGATTGATGGGAGAGAGTGTAATTTCTGCAGTCAGGACGATTTGATTAGAGCTGCAAGAACCCTAGCAGCAATGCATGAAGGCTCAAAGGGATATGAACCACCGGAAAATAGCAAATTAAAGACAGATTTGGGGAGATGGCCTCATTTAATGGAGAAAAGAGTTCGTTCTTTTGAAAAAATGAGGGACATGGCTAGAAAGAAAAGTAACAAAGCTCAATTTGATTTAGATTATGTAAAAAATGTAGACTTTTTTAAAGAGATGGGTATAAAGTCCATGAACATATTAAATGATTCAAGATACATGGATATATGCAAGAAGACTGATGAAGAGAAGAGTTTTTGTCACCATGATTATACCTATCATAATATAATAATTGATGGAGATAATAGTGTAAATGTTATCGATTTTGATTATTGTAAGAGAGAGGTAAGGGCTTTTGACGTATCAAATTTCATGATTAAGGTATTAAAGAGAAATGATTGGAATGTGAACTATGCAAAACTTATATTAGATTCCTATAATGAGGTAAGTCATTTAGCGGAAGAAGAATATAGAGTACTATACTCTTTTTTATTGTTCCCTCAACGCTTCTGGAGATTAGCTAACAGGTTCTATTATAATGAGGTTAACTGGACTCACGGCACCTTCAACAATAAGATGGAGGAATTAATAGCTGAAAGAGATAAATATATGGAATTTATTAGCAACTTTAAAGACATATATAATCAAAAAGATTAGCAATATTAAGGCCATGTAATAAAATAAATATTTACATGGCTTTAATTTGTTATGTAAAAGAACATATTGAATGATTCTTACATAACATATAGTATCACCAATATGTGGAGATGAAAAGATGAAGGTTGGAGATACTGTAGTTAGAAAGTCATATGATAGAGATATTACATTCAAAATTATTAGTATTAAACAAGAAGATGATGAAACTATCTACGTACTTAAAGGGATTAATTTAAGAATTATAGCTGATTCACCGGAGGGGGATCTGGAAGTAGTTAAGGATGACAGTTTAGGAAAAACAGATTTAATATTTGACAGAAAGGTAAATGACTCCATTAAGAAAATAATACTTCAAAGAGATTTGATAGTGCCAGAGTTGAAAATCCCTAGAATAAATAAGGCGGTTAAGATACCTGAACTAAAGGACAAAAATTTGTCTTTTGGGAGACCAGGAAAGATACTTCATATAGATGGCGATTCAGAATATTTGGAGGTATGTCTTAAGGTTTATAAACAGTTATCCTTAAATGTAGTGGGAAAAACAATACCAGAATATGAGCAGCCTAACGTTATTGTACAGCTTGTAAAAGAAGTAAAACCAGATATAGTTGTAATTACAGGACATGATGGTATGGCAAAGGGAATAAATGATTTTACCAACATCCAATATTATCGTAATTCTAAATATTTTGCTCAAGCAGTTTCAAATCTTAGAGACTATGAGCCAAATTATGATGATTTGGTGATTTTTGCTGGAGCATGCCAATCTTGTTATGAGGCAATCCTTGATGCAGGTGCTAATTTTGCTAGCTCCCCAAGCAGGGTACTAATTCACTGCCTTGATCCTGTATTTGTCTGTGAAAAGATAGCTTATACAAATGTAAAGGAAGTTGTATCAATTCCTGAGCTGTTAGAGAATACTATAACTGGAGTTAGAGGTATTGGTGGTTTGGAAACTCGAGGAAAGTATAGAGAAGGATTTCCTAAATCACCTTATGTATAAGTAAAACAAGCCTCAAGTCATTAAAATGACATGAGGTTTGTTTAATTAATAAAAAATTAACCTTGACATTTGCTGTTTTTAGCTGATAAAATTAAAAGTTAAATTGACAATTAGCTTACTAGAGTGTATAATATATAATGTGGAAAGAGGGTGTTTTGTGTGGAAAAACGAAACGTTTTAGATTCCATTAAGATAAACATCGAAAGCCATTTAGGAGAAAAGGTTACACTAAAAGCAAATGGTGGAAGAAAGAAAGTTGTAGTCAACAGTGGAATCATTGAGAAGGTATATCCAAGTATTTTTGTGGTTAGATTGGAAAATGACACCCAGAGGACAGTGACATATAGCTATTCGGATGTTTTAACAAAAACAGTTCAAATAGTTTTTGCAGGATAGAGGAACGATACTAATTTTAGTATCGTTTTTTTTTAGCGTGTAAATAATTTCTAACCACCTTAGAACGAGCTCTTGTTCACTAATAAGTATGTGGAATATAGTGATTAATAATGTAATATATATTATTGATATCTTTGAAAATAGAAAGTACGGCTAGGTGGAGTGTTCTCCATATGGGTTAGTGAATGGAAGCTCGACCTGAGGTCGGGAGGGGTTATTTGTGTATTGATATCTTTGTAAGTGAAGATTGCTGCTAGGTGGAGTATTCCCCATATAGGTTAGTGAATGAAAGCCAAATCTGAGATTTGGTGGAAATGTGTGTGTAAAAAAGAAAGATGGTGGGTCCATCTTTCAACTATGGTATAAAAGGGTATTGAGAATTTATGAGAGGTTATATGGTCAATAACCACCTTTATAATACGTTATATTTTATATTTTGTCAATAATTTTGTCAAAATCCAGTTGTAAATTTTGTTTTTTAGCTGAAATATGACGAAATATGAAGAATGAAATAAAGTTTAAATTGTCATAAATATCATTATTCAAATATATATTTATATTAGTATTTATATAGGAGGGATATAATGGCAATAGAACTGGTGAAAGAAAATATAGAATATGAACAATTACTGGGTGAAAATACTGCTGATAATGTAGTAAAAGCAGAATATATTATTCCTGATACAAATCCTGATGTTAAGGAAATACTTGTCCTTGATGCGAAACCTGAAATAATAAATAAAGAAGTTTTGCAAGATAAAGTATTCCTTGAAGGACAGATTGAATTTAATGTGCTGTACTTAGCAAAAGGGGAAGATAAAAGTGAAGTGTATAATGTTGTCTATAATTCAAAGTTTTCAAACTATGTAGAGGTAGGCGGTGCAGTACACAAAATGCTGTGTGATGCTGAATGTTTTGTTGAACATATAGACTGCACTATAATAAATGAAAGAAAAATATCTGTTGAGGGAATTATTAAATTAAAAGCACAGGTTTATAACAACTATAAATTCGATATTGTGAAAGATGTTGCGGGTTTAAATGAGCTTCAGGTTTTAAAGAATGCCACTTCAATTGATAAGGTTATCGGAAGTAAATCCATGGATTTGGTTGCAAAATCACATCTTGTAATACCTCAGGATAAACTTCAAATAGGCACTATATTAAAGTGCGATATAAATGTACACAAGAAACAGACCAAATTATTTGAGGGTAAAATTGCTGTAGAGGCTTTTGCTCATGTGGAGGTTTTATATAAGGGGAAAGATGCAAGAGATTTAAACTATGTTGAGGATGATATCCTAATTTCTGGTGAAAGTGAAATGGAAGATGTTAATCCTACTATGGATGCTTTCACTGATTTCAGGGTAGAGGCTATGGAATTCTCTTTAAAAGAAGATGATCTTGGTGAAAGTAGAATAATAGATGTAGAAAGTCTTATAAAGGCTGATGTGCAGATTAGTTCCAAAGAAGATGTAGATATCGTAGAAGATGCCTATTCACCAGAAGTAATTATGAATCTAGAAAGAAAGAATTACACCATGAATGTTATGTATGGACATTCAACTAACGATACTATTGTAAAAGAAAACATTGAAATTCCTTCTTCTACGCCAGCACCTATTCAGATTATAACAACCAGTGGAAAAACATACATTACAGATAAGAAGATAGTTGAAGATAAGGTGGTAGTTGAAGGTCTTCTGGCTGTAAATGTTATCTATAGAACTGCTGATGAGGATAGATATGTATGTGCTCTAGAAGAAGAGATACCTTTTGGTTGTACTATAGATATACCTGGTGCAAAGATTGATATGATGTGCGGCACGAAAGCTTCTCTGGAAAATGTTGAGGCATTTATTGAGGCTAATACAATTTCGGTAAAGGGGTTAATTAGTGTTTGTGCAAAGGTAAATTATATAACGGATAAGAACTTCATCATTGATGTTACTCCAATAGAGGGGGAAGTACCAAAGAAAAAGTCTAGCATAACTATATATGTAGTACAGCGAGGAGATTCTCTTTGGAAGGTTGCAAAGAAATATAATACTACTGTGGATAATATCACAAAAGTTAATGAATTAGAGGAAGATTCAAATTTAGTTCCAGGAGAGAAACTTGTTATACCTGGGAGAGCTATTATATAGATACTATTTCATGAATTAATCCCTTCAATGCTTCATATGAAGGGATTATTGTTTTTGCAGTAGCTTCTTGAGGTAAAATGCAGTAAAACAAATTAGTACCTTTACGCTTCATTTGTACCATGAATAATATTTTGATATAATACAAATAAATATACGTTAAAATAGAGCTGAGTTAATGTTATAAGATATACAAAAGGGTTGGAGGTAGCAATTAGATGTTAATTAAGGCATATGCCAAAGTGAATATATCCTTAGATATAGTTGGGAAGCGTGAGGAGGATGGATATCATCTGCTGGAGATGATTATGCAGACTATAGATTTGTATGATTCTATAATCATAGAGAAGGATTTACAAGGTATAAATATAAATTGCAATAAGCCTTATATTCCTGTAGACGGCAGAAATTTAGCATATAAGGCTGCTAAATTGTTCATTGATACATACAGCATAGACGAAGGTGTAAATATATCTATAAAAAAGAACATCCCTGTTGCAGCAGGCCTTGCTGGAGGTAGTACTGATGCAGCAGCTGTTCTTAGGGGCATGAGAAATTTATTTAAGATAAATGCCAGTGATAAGGAGCTAATGGAATTAGGGGTTACAATTGGAGCAGATGTACCTTACTGCATAGTAGGGGGAACAGCTTTGTGTAAAGGTATAGGAGAAGAGGTTGCACCGCTGAAGGCTTTTAAAAACCATATATTAATTTTGGTTAAACCAAATTTCGGTGTATCTACAAAAGAGGTTTATAAGAGTATTGATATATCTAAGATTCATAGACATCCTAATACAAAAGGTTTAATTCAAGCTATTGATAATAATAATTTGAGCTATATTGGTCAAAATATGAAAAATGTTCTTGAGAATGTAACTTTGAGAAGGCATAATCTAATAAAGAATATCAAAAGTGAAATGTTGAAAATGGGAGCATTGGGGTCTATGATGAGTGGCAGCGGACCAACGGTATTTGCTTTCTTTGATGATATGTTAAAAGCTCAAAGATGCTTTGAAAGGTTTAGACAGGAATATAAAGAAACCTATATTACACGTACTATTTAATATATTTAAAAATCATCAGTTGATTCAAACTGATGATTTTTTTATCGTCTTATTTAGATATTATTTTTTTGTAGGTAATAGTATTGCCTCTCCGGGATTTATAGTACCTTTAATACTATTCTTAAGTTTAATTATTTCTAAGGTTTTAGATGGATTGCACTCAGGTAAATAGCATTTTGCTAATTCTAATAAGGTATCTCCCTTCTGTACAATGTATAATACATATTCAGCGCTTGAAAATATGTAATATTCATATATTTTTGAAGAAAGAATAAGCAACACACAAATTACAATGAATAAAAACCCTAAGGCAATATATCTAATAATATCATGAATATTTTTACACTTTAATAATTCGTAAAACACACCTAATTCAAAAAATAATGTAGAGAAGATTCCTACCATAAAAGTATGCCTTTCCTCATCTGTTTTTTGAAGTTCTTTAACGAAGGTAATAAATTTATCTAAGAGTATGTCCATTTTAAAACTCCTTTCAATTAACAGAGTTCTTAGCGACGAAGACGCTTATTAACAGAGTTCTTAGCGTCGAAGACGCTTAGAAATCGTTATCCTTTAGGAGAAATCGTTATCCAGGGACGTAGCAGCCGTTATCTCCCGCTCATAGAAGCGGGAGTATTACGGCTGATAGTCATCGGATAAATTTATCTCTAATTATTTACATAATTTAGTTTTTTTATACCTATTTAAAAATGAAAGCTTAGATTATGGTTTGCATTTATAAGTTTAGAAAAAGTGGAAACACTAAATTAGAAAATTATTTTCAAGAATGATATGGAGTTTGGGTGTGAAAAAATGAGAGTTTTAAATCAGTTTGATATTTATTTCGTAATTATAATGGTAGTACAGGGGATTATCGTTGGATTTTTTGACTCAAAGAGTATGACTTCTGAAAACAGGCAAGATACAGCTTTAAAGGCGAAGGTCGTAGGTATAGGGGCGATAGTTATAGCTATTATTGCATATATAGCTAGATGGATATTTGGTTAAAACTCTTATACTAATATTTAAAAGAATACTAATCACAATTGATAAGGGAAGTGAAGGTTTTGGAGGAGTTAATTCAAGATGAGATATCCAAAAGTTTGGATGATAATGTTAAATATTTGAAAGAAATACTAAAGGATAATTCTGATGTGGTTTTTAGACAATTCTACATAAATGACGCTAAGGCAGCTCTCATATACATAGATGGTATGGCAGATAAAGTATTGCTGGACGATTTTGTAATGAGGCCCTTGATGATGAGTTTAAAGCCTATAAAGTCTTTAGATGATATCAAAAACAGAATAATGACAGTAACTGATATGAAGGATGTTAAAAAAATGTCTGAATCACTTAAATGGATGCTTTCTGGTGAAACTATAATGCTTATAGAGGGTATAGATGTATCTATAATAATCGCAAACCGCAGCTGGGTGAATAGAGGTGTTGGTGAACCGTCAGCAGAGACTTTAGTAAGAGGGTCTAGGGAAGGTTTAACAGAAACTATTAGATTCAATACAGCACTGATTAGAAGAAGGATAAGAGATACTAGACTTAGGATGAAACCTACAACTGTTGGAAAGCGATCTAAAACAGACGTGGTTATAACATACATAGATGATATAGTAAATAAGGATATACTTAGCCAAGTAGAACAGAAGATAGATAATATAAATATAGATGCCATTTTGGATAGTGGATATATTGAGCAGCTTATAGAGGATAATAGTTGGTCTATATTTCCTCAGATTCAAAGTACTGAGAGACCAGATGTGGTAGCAGCTGCATTGTTTGAGGGGAGAGTAGCTGTCTTAGTTGATAATTCTCCTTTCGCAATAATAGTTCCGGCTACTTTGCCAAGTTTTTTTCAGTCTCCAGATGATTATAATCAAAGGTGGATTTATGCATCTGTAATAAGAATTATGAGAATTATAGCAATATTAATTGCTATGGTACTTCCAGCGCTTTATGTAGCGGTAACTTCTTTTCATACAAATATAATTCCAACTAAATTAGCTTATTCTATAGCTGGATCGAGGGAAGGAGTGCCATTCCCTGCCTTTATAGAGGCATTGATTATGGAAGTAAGTTTAGGATTGCTATTAGAGGCAGTAGTTAGACTTCCTAAGCCAATAGGGGCAACTATAGGAATCGTTGGAGGTATAATTATAGGTCAGGCAGCTGTAAGTGCAGGCATAGTAAGCCCTATAATGATAATAATAGTTTCTCTTACGGCGATTACAAGTTTTATAACGCCCAACTATTCTGTTACTTGGGCGTTAAGATTAGTGAGACTCCTGTTAATAATTGCAGCTGCGATTATTGGATTATATGGAATAATGTTGGGGCTTATAGTACTAATAATTCATCTGGCTAGATTAAAAAGTTTTGGTATACCATATCTGGCACCAGCGGCTAATCCTAATGCAGTTGATTATAAAGATTTATATATAAGAGCTCCATTTCAATATTTTAAAACTAGACCTCAATTTTTAAATACAGGAGACAAAGTTAGGCAAAAATAAGAGAGGTGAGGAGATATGAAACAAGAAAGCCTGATTAGTAAATATGATTTGGCCATAACATTAATTCTAGTTATGGTTAATATCAGAATTTTTTCTCTTCCAAGAGAACTGGTTAGACTAGTGGGAAATGATGGATGGCTCATAATTATTATAAATGGTTTGATTTCATTTCTTTGTATTTATTTGATTTATACAGTTGTGAAGAGTAATGGATATATTTCTCTTAATGATTTGCTTGAAAGAAACTTAGGGAAAGTATTTGGAGGAATAATTGAGTTGATTTTTGTAGTATATGCTGTGTTTTTTACTAGTATTGCTATGAGAAACTTTATAGAGGTAATAAAGAATTATCTGCTGCTAAGGACACCTACAGAATTTATATTAATACTGATGATATTTGTAGGGACATATCTTGTTAGGAGTGGATTTGATGTTTTAATAAGATATAACCAATTTGTTTTTTGGATTTTGTATATATCTATGTTTTTGGTACTTATTTTTACGCTAAAAGGTGCAGACTTTAGTAATTTATTGCCAATTTTTCATAATAAGTTTACAGATTATATAAATGCTATTCCCACCACTGCGTATGGTATGGAGGGATTTGTGATAGCCTATTTACTTATCCCTAATTTACGAGATAAGACGGGAATTGGAAAGGTTATATCTAGAAGTACCATATACGTTACTTTGATTTATATTGTGGTTACAGTATTATGTGTGGCTGTATTTTCCACAGAACAAACAAAGGAAATTTTATGGCCTTTAATAACTATGATAAAAACTATAAATGTACCAGGTTCCTTTGTGGAGCGCTGGGAAGGTGTAGTTATGGCTCTGTGGGTATTATTTTATTTTTCTACCTTTGCAAATCTTTACTACTTTGCAGCGGACGTTTTAAAGAAAACCATAAAGGTTGAAGATACAAAAATATCCAGTTTAATTATAATTCCGTTTATATATTTTATTGCGCTTTTTCCCCAGAATATTGCTGAATTATATGATATACAAACTAAGCTTATGCCGATTTTGTATTTTGTTTTATTTTTAGTTATTCCTCTACTATTATTAGTTGTAACTAAGATAAGGAAGGGGAATGTAATATGAAATTTCTTAAAATGGTGATCATATTCATTACATGCTGTACATTTCTAAGCGGCTGTTGGGATAAGGTTGAAATAGATAGAAGAATATTTATTTCAACTATAGGTGTAGATTCAGGAAAAGATATAGCCAGTAAAGATATAAAAGCTATAAAACCTGGAGACCCCTTTCAGCAATCTGATATGCAAAGAATAAATGTAATTTATAGTTTCCCTGATATTACGCAGCTAGGGCCAGAAAAGGGAGGGACGGCTTCTGATAAGAACATATCTGTTCAAGCTTATTCAATGGAGGATGCATATACAAAGGCTAATTCTAAAAGCAGCAGAAGTGTACATTTAGGTCATACTCAATTGCTTATGCTAAGTGATGATTTGATGAAATACTCTAATGTGGTAAAAGAAATTATAGATTATATTCAGAGACAGCCTGAACTAAATAGAGAGATGACTGTGGTAGTGGCGGAAGGAAAAACAGAAGATTATATAAAATATAAACCAGATACTGAAAAGAATATAGAAACATATTTAAGTGGTCTTATGGAAAATGTAGGGAAAAGTGCAAGTATACTACCAATAAATTTAAATGAATTTCTTCAAAACCTAAGTGTTAATGGTAATGCTATATTACCTAGGGTAAAATTAGAGAAGGATAAAAATGAATTAAGACTTGACGGGGTTGCATTGATAAAAGACTATAAATTAATTGGTCAATTAAATCCTGCAGAAACAGTAGATTTGGAATTATTACGAGGAAAATTAGTTGGAGGGCAAAGATCAATTTTTGTGGGAGGTCATCCTGTGGATGTAGAGTTTAGCGGAATGCAAAGAAAAATTAAAGTGGGAACCTCTGGCGGTAAATTAGCTTTCTATATAGACATTAATTTAGAAGGAGATTTGAGGGAGTTTGATGTTGATAAGGATGTATTTTCAATAAGTAAACTCGATACCTTGCAGGAATATTTTAATGAATCTTTAGCAAGTGAGTGTGAACAGGTAGCAAAAATACTGCAGCAAAGATATGAAATGGATCCTATTGGTTTAAGGGAAGCTGTAGAAAAGTATAATCCATCTATTTGGCAAAAAGTAAAAGGTAATTGGGAAAAAGAATTCAAGGATGCAGTTATTAGAGTTGATGTGGCTACAAAAATTAGAAGAATTGGAGTAACTAGGTGAATATATTTTTTTGTTGTGGGAATAATTTCAAACAGGAGAATTAATTTTAGTATTTTATAATTATGGGGGAGATTTATTATGAAAAAAGTTATTTCCATAACATTAATTGCTTTATGCATTCTTTTGGTTTTGCCAAATGTTTCATATAAAGATGTAAAAGCTGAAAATAGTATAAATTATCAAGAGGATATATCAAAAAAAGTAATTAGGTTTCATGTGCTGGCTAATAGTGACAGCGTAGAGGATCAGAATGTAAAGCTTAAGGTAAGAGATAAAGTGTTGCAATATATATCACCTAAATTAAAAAATTCGAAAAATATTAATGAATCAAGAGAGATATTGAAGGAAAATGATGAAGCTATTAAGAAAATTGCCCAGGATGTAGTAAAAGAAAATGGATACAGTTATTCAGTAAAAACTGAATTAGCATATACCAATTTTCCGGTTAAGACTTATGGAAATATTGTATTGCCTCAAGGAAGATACGAAGCATATAGAATTTTAATTGGTAAAGCTGAAGGGCATAACTGGTGGTGCGTTATGTTCCCGCCTCTATGTTTTATTGATGTTACCAAGGGGCAAGTTGAAGAAGAGAAAACTCAGGAAGCTATGAAAAAGGTATTAACTCCGGAAGAATATAAAATAGTAAATGGTGAAGATGTTAATAATGACAATATAGTAGTTAAATCTAAATTGCTTGAAGAAATTAAAAAAATAATTAGTAAGTTAAATGAGGATAAAACTACAAATAAGAAAAGTGAAACACAAAAACAAATCATCAATTCAAATGCAAAAGAACCCACAGCATTTAAATATTTATTAGATAGCAATAAACCAGAAGAAAGGTGATTTCTTCTGGTTTATTATTAACTATCCTTAACTTCGTCTAAAGAATACTTATATATCAACGAACGTAAATGTTCGTATATATTATCTCCGCAAGAAGGTTTAGAGTATTTGATACAGTTTGCTTTCATTGCTTCCAATATAGAAGGAGAGGAAATTAACTCTTCTATTATTCTTTTGCAATTGCTGCCATCGCCAAGATTTATAGCTAAATTATGTTTAAGTAAAAATTCCTGGTTTTTTTCCTCTTGGCCTGGTATTGGACTAAATAAAGCAAGTGGAACATGACTTGCTATAGCCTCTGTAATTGTAAGTCCTCCAGGTTTAGTAATAAGTAAGTCTGATGCCTGCATATATTTATTTACATCTTTAGTATAGCCCAATATACTAGTTGGTTTATTAGAATACTCACTAAGTTCCTTTAGTTTTGAAAATAATTTTTTATTGCTGCCAGTGATAACTATTATTTGGATATCCTTATCTATTTGAGAAATCTGATTATATATGATTCCTATTTTACCCATTCCAAGACTTCCGCCCATAATAAGTATGGTTTTTTTATAAGGTGATAATTCTAACTCTCTAAGAGTTTCATCTCGATTATATTTTTTGACGAAGTTGGGATTTATGGGTATCCCGTAGTCTTTAATACTATCCTTGTCTACGCCTCGCTCTGCCATCTCCTCTATTATATCTGAATTAGGTACTATATAAGTATCTACTGCAGGATGAATCCATATTGGATGTGGAGCGTAATCAGTAAGAATACATACCATTGGCACATTAAGTTTATTTTTAAGTTTAAGTACAGATATCATTTCTGTAGGAAAAAAATGAGTACATATTATTACATCTGGTTTTGATTTCTGTATTGCCGGAAGTAATCTGGATGATAATATTTCATTAAATTTACTGCTTACAGTAGAAAAACTATCATCTGAGTCTTTATAAGTATGTTTATATATCTTCCCATAAAGAGAAGGAGTAATCTTAATTGTCTTTAAGTAGCTGCCAATGATAACCTTATCTAAAATGGGGTTGATATATCTTATAACATCTATAATATCTATATGTGAATGAGGTTCGTGCTTAAGTATATAATTTTTAACAGCCTGAGCGGCATTCCCGTGACCGCCTCCTGCCGAAACAGAAAGTATTAACGCTCTCATTATATTCACCTTTCTAAAATGGATTAAGCTTATCTGTAATTTTATTATATATATAATACTTATAATTATAAACATATTTCTAAAATTTTTAAGGAAAAATTAACAGCTGTAATATATCTCTGCTAATGAATATGACAGGCTTCAGATACAAATACTAAAAACAGCATTTATAGGGAGGTATTATGATGAATACACAGAAAAAGAGAATTATATATTCTGTTTTAGCTTCATTTATAGTGATTTTTTCTAGCACATACGCCATTCTAATGACTTTGGAGAGTAGAGATTATAGGAATGTGTTACACAGTGAATATAATAAAAGCATGTATCAATTAATTAATTCAGTTGAAAATATAGGAAATAACCTATCTAAGACTCCAATAGCAGGTTCTAGAGAGCAGGGGATAGTTGTTTTGGGAGATATCTTTAGAAATTCATCTATTGCAAATGATAAAATTCACTCTTTGCCTATACCTCAAGCACAAATAGATGGAACAAGTAAGTTTCTAACCCAATTAGGAGACTTTTGCTATATGCTTGAGGATAAGGCTTCAAAGGGACAAAATATTAGTAATGATGATATTACTAAAGTTGACCAGTTAAAAGAGGCGGCTTTTTCACTAGAGAATCAGTTGAAGGATGTACAAAATGATATAAATAATGGAAGAGTAAGATGGGGGGAAATAAGACAAAAGGTTGGAGGGGTTCTCGCTAAAAGCAGCTTGAACATGGCAAATAATGAATTTGAAATAATTCAAAAACAATTAGCTCAATATCCTACATTAGTTTATGATGGACCTTTTTCAGATAATAGTTTGAATATATCTCCGAAGATAAATGCTTTGCCTAAGGCTACAAAGGCGCAAGCTGAACAAATGGCAGTAGCAGCCATAGGAAAGGGCAGAGTTGAAAGTATAGAGCAAAAAAGTTCTGAGGAAAATCCCACTATACCTACGTATAAATTTTATGCAAAGATAAAGGGAAGAACTAGCGGAGACCCCGTTACCTGTGAGGTGTCTAGAGCAGGTGGGAAACTTTTATATCTGCTTGATGAAAGGACAGTTGGAAAACCTACAATGGATTTGAAAAAGGCAATATCTATAGGTACAAATTACTTAGATAGTATTGGCTATAAGGGAATGTCATCAACCTATGGTTTGGTTTATAATAATGTTGCAATTATCAGTTATGTATACAGTGATAAGGGGGTTGTTGTATATCCAGACCAGTTAAAGCTAAAGATAGCACTAGATGATGGGAGTATTATGGGTATAGAAGCTGCTAAGTACTTAACAGCACATGTAGATAATAGAAATATAGGATCTCCAAAGGTTTCTCAGCAGCAAGCTAAGCAAAGGGTTAGTAATAGACTACAGATAAGTACATCTAGACTTGCTTTAGTTCCAACTGAAACCAATAAAGAAGTTTTATGCTATGAATTTGCGGGCAGCTATAAGCAAGATAATTTTATTGTTTATATTAATGCAGATACAGGATATGAGCAAAAAATACTCCAGATTAGAAATACACCAAATGGTCAATTAACAATGTAATATAGATACATATAGTGAACGTACATAATTCTATGATATGTGTTTATAATTTTTATTGGTAAGAGTAATGAAGAGGGTTGTAGCACTAATACTATTACAGCCCTCTTCTATGTTTATTTTAGAAATGCGCATAAAATAGAGATTTTTATCTTGATTAAATTATTAAAACTAACTAAACTAATATTATGGGATAAACAAATGCCTAGCTTCAGATGGGATTATAGATTCTACTTGAAGGATAGAAATCATTATCTAATCATCGGGAAAAACACAGGAGTTAATGGAGAGATAAAATATGGACAAAAAAGCAATCATATCAGTTTCTAGTACGCAATCTGAAAAGGAAGATGCTCCTATAGAGGTAGTAACGCCAGGAAAGTTTTATGAAAAGTCAGGTTGTTTTTATGCTGTTTATAATGAGACAGAAATATCAGGAATGGAAGGAACAACAACAACGCTAAAAATATATCCAGATAAGTTTGTTCTTATACGAACTGGAACTACTACCACTAGAATGGAATTTCAAAAAGGAAGTAAAAATGTATCACTATATAATACCCCTTATGGTACTCTTGAGCTTGGAATAGACACTAAAGAACTTGATATTGAAATGAATGACTGTGGTGGGAAAGTAATTGTGAAGTATGGTGTCAGTGTTGGTGGACACAAAAACCAAACTACAATTTTAAATATAGATGTAAAGGCGTAGACAATTGCATTATAGGAATACTAAAGACTGTCTGAGTACGGTCTTTTTTGTTTAAAAAAATTAGGGTTAATAACGTGTATGAGGCTAAAAAAAAGAGTTTTGGCAATAATTTATTGTAAGGTAGGTGGTTATAAATGGATGATAAATATAAAAAAATAATAGAGTTTATATGTGATTATAAAGGAATAGGTAAAGAGGAATTGTTTAAAATTTTAAACGATAAAGATTGCAAAAGTATGCTTTTTTTGTTTTTGAAGAAATATAAATGTATGAATATTGATAGATTAAGTATAGATTTAACTATAAAAAATAAGACTAATTTAAACTATGGATATAGAAAGGCTCAGGAAAGATTTTTTGTTAATAAAGAATTTAGAGAAATGTACTTTGAAATGGAAGATGAACTTAGAAAATTAATATAGAAAGGCATATTTTTTCGACAAAAATAAAAAAATAAAAAAATATATGGCACTTTTTGAATAATTGTGCTATTATACTATGTATGTTCGAAGTTAATCACAGTATAATACCATTATAAATTTGTAGTGTATTTTCTATTATAAAACTAACTTTGACATTTGTCAACGTTTTTGTAAACACTTTCATGAATTGAGAGTGAAATATAAGTTAAAACCATGTAGTACTCTAAAAATCTAAGAAAGGAGAGGTTCAGTTTTAACGTGGTTTTCTGAATCCGATAATCTAATGAAAACTAAATATATATTTGTAACTGGCGGTGTTGTTTCTTCATTAGGTAAAGGAATAACTGCAGCTTCATTAGGAAGATTACTTAAAAATAGAGGATTAAAAGTTTCGATACAAAAATTTGACCCTTACTTAAACATAGATCCAGGTACCATGAGTCCTTATCAACATGGTGAGGTTTTCGTTACAGATGATGGTGCTGAAACTGACTTGGATTTAGGTCACTATGAAAGATTTATTGATGAAAATTTAAGCAAAAACAGCAATGTTACAACTGGAAAGGTTTATTGGTCTGTAATATCTAAAGAAAGAAGAGGAGATTACCTTGGTGGTACAGTACAAGTTATTCCTCACATAACAAATGAATTAAAAGATAGAGTTTACAGAGTTGCAAAAGAAAGAGATGTAGATGTAGTTATAACTGAAATTGGAGGAACTGTTGGAGATATAGAATCACTTCCTTTTTTAGAGGCAATAAGGCAAATAAAATATGAAGTTGGTAGAGAAAATGTATGCTTCATACATGTAACGCTTGTTCCTTACCTTGGAAAAGCTGGAGAACTTAAAACAAAACCAACGCAGCATTCGGTTAAAGAATTAAGAAGTATAGGTATTCAACCAGATATCATAGTTTGTCGTTCAGAGAAGGAACTTTCACAAGATTTAAGAAATAAAATAGGTTTATTCTGTAATGTGGATGGAAAATCAGTAATACAAAACTTAGATGCTGAAAATTTATATGAAGTTCCTTTACTTTTACATAAAGAGGGGCTAGATAGTTTAGTTTGTGAAAAGCTGCAATTGAATTGTTCCCAAATTAAAAATGAAGAATGGGTTACAATGGTTGATAGATTAAAGGGTTTAACTAAGGAAGTAAGCATAGCATTAGTTGGAAAGTATGTAGAACTTCACGATGCATATCTTTCTGTTGTCGAGGCGTTAGGGCACGGCGGTCTTGCAAATGACGCCAACGTTAATATAAAATGGGTGAATGCTTCTGAACTTACATGCGAAAATATTGATGAAGTTTTAAGTGATGTAGACGGAGTGCTTGTACCAGGTGGATTTGGTGACAGAGGTGTTGAAGGTAAGATAGAAGCTATTAGATGGGCAAGAGAAAATAAGGTTCCTTTCTTCGGTATTTGCTTAGGAATGCAATGTTCTGTTATAGAATATGCGAGAAACGTACTAGGATTAGAAGGAGCTCACAGTTCAGAAATAGCTACTGATACTAAATATCCTGTAATTGATTTAATGCCTGATCAAAAGGATATAGATGAAAAAGGCGGAACTATGAGACTTGGATTATATGCGTGTAAGTTGATAAATGATACTAATTCCGCTGCAGCTTATGGAGAACAGGTTATATATGAAAGACATAGACATAGATATGAATTTAATAATGAATTCAGAACTCAATTGGTAGAAAATGGGTTGATACTTTCGGGAACTAGTCCTGATGAGAAATTGGTGGAAATTGTAGAAGTTAAGAATCATCCTTGGTATGTGGCAGTTCAATTCCATCCTGAATTTAAATCAAGACCAAATAGGCCACACCCATTATTTAGAGATTTTATAAAGGCTGCAATTGATAATAAGTAATTTTATTTGGGTTGACGATTAAGTCAGCCCTTTATTCTTGAAAAAATTTATTAATTAATAATAAATTTTAGAGGATTTTTTGTGATTTTATAGAATTATTTAAGTGTGAAACTTTAAGGGGAAATTTTGAGTTGAAGTTGGAGGTGGTGCTGGTGTTATTTAATACTTCTGTTGCTATAGCTTTGAAGAATTCTGTAGGCCAGTATGGGATAAGACAAATTACATTGTTCCAGCTAGAAAAAATAAATACATTATTTGATAATTTTCAAGCGAAAGTTGTAAAAAATAAAGATATTGTGTTTAAAGTTAAATGCCCATTGTGTGGTCAATATCACTATTATAGGTACAATTTTTATGATTTGATGAAACGAGAAATGGTTATTGGAGGATGCGAAAACTTAGGAGTTCCAGTATTCTTCATTGGTAAAGAGGACAAGGTCATTGAAAAGGTGAATAAGTACATTGAAGTTAATAAAAAGATTTGTGCTATGCTTTAGTGGAAGATAACTTCCACTTTTTATTTTAAATATGTTATGGATAAAATAATATAAATGGGTTATAATTTATAAGAAATATCATTTCCTGTAGTTTCGTTTTGAAAATCCCCGTATGTTGTTTATATATATAAGAAAAATATTTATGGAGGTGTAATTTTTTGATAGATAATGATTTCGAAAGCATGACACTTGCTGATTTAAGGCAAATGGCTAAGGATCTTGGCTTGAAAAATATAACAAAGCACAAAAAAGCTGAACTTATTGAAGAATTAAAGAAAGTGTCACCGGCTTATATAAAAAAAGAAGGAGTTATCCTTAGAGAAAAAATTAGTAGCAGAATAAGCACTAATGAAGCTGAAAAAAGTAATTCTAATTCGGACAATGGTGAATCAAGAGTTTCAAATGTTAGTCAATCAAATGATAATGACAGAAATACAAGTATAAGCAACTCAAATATTAAGGAAATTGAACCAAATAGGAATTTTGCAAACAGAGAAGAAAAAGAAGATAGACTCAAGGTTATGATAGATGAGTCGGAAACTGCAAAAGGCGTTTTAGAGATAGTAGAAACAAATAATTATGGATTTTTAAGAGGTAAAAATTATTTAACAAGTCCGGATGATATATATGTATCTCCGTCTCAAATAAGACGTTTTAATCTAAAAACTGGTGATGAGGTTGAGGGAAAAGTTAGAACTCCTAAAGAAGGAGAGAAGTTTAAGGCTCTATTATTCGTTCAACGTGTAAATGGAGAAAATCCAGAAAAAGCAGTTAGAAGAAAACCTTTTGAGACATTAGTACCAATATATCCAGATAAAAAGTTAAAACTTGAAAAAGTTAAAAATGAATTAGCTACAAGACTTATGGATTTAATGGCTCCAATCGGTAAAGGGCAAAGAGGTATTATAGTTGCACCTCCGAAAGCAGGAAAAACAACTCTTTTAAAATCTGTTGCTCAAAGTATTTCAAGAAATCATCCAGAAGTTAAACTTATTGTAGTTCTTATTGATGAAAGACCAGAAGAAGTTACTGATATGCAAAGAAATATTGATGGAGAGGTTATTTACTCTACTTTTGATGAAGAACCAGAACATCATACAAAGGTTGCATATATGGTTCTAGAACGTGCTAAGAGAATGGTGGAACAGGGGCAAGATGTTGTAATTTTGTTAGATAGTATAACAAGATTGGCTAGAGCCTATAATTTAACTATAACACCTACTGGAAGAACATTATCTGGTGGACTTGATCCAGGAGCGCTTATAATGCCTAAAAAGTTTTTTGGAGCTGCAAGAAATATTGAAGAGGGCGGAAGTTTAACGATATTGGCTACTGCACTAATTGATACTGGAAGCAGAATGGATGATATGATTTTCGAAGAATTTAAGGGTACAGGCAACATGGAAGTACATCTTGATAGAAGACTACAAGAAAGAAGAATATTCCCGGCTATAGATATTTACAAATCGGGTACAAGAAAAGAACAAAAATTACTTACTGAAGGTGAGTATGAAGCATCAATGAAAATTAGAAAAGTGTTATACAGTGAAAATAATATTCAGGGCGTAACTGAAAAGGTTATAAACATGTTAGGTGAAACTGAAAATAATGATAAGCTTGTAGAAATGATTAATAAAAGTTTATAAAAATAATTTAAAAACCGGTTTTTGTACCAGAAAAATAGCCGGTTGTTTTTCTGTTTAAATGAAAAGTGTTGGTTTTTTATGTTGGTGAATATATAAATTAATATGGTGATGGAAAGCAAAATGGGAAAGATAAAATCTTTCCCATAATTATTTCTATTTTGTGTTATCCAAGTTGTACTTCTTCATGAACTTCTCAACTCTTCCACCAACGTCAACTAACTTCTGACGTCCAGTAAAGAATGGATGGCATTTTGAACAAATATCTACTTTAAGTTCTGATTTAGTAGAACCAGTAGTAAAAGTATTTCCACATGCGCACTTAACTACTGCGTCATGATGGTATTCTGGATGTATGCCTTCTCTCATGTTTTTCACCTCTTTCAAAATACAGGATGTATGCCCATAATATCAACTGCTATATTATAGCATAGTTAAATTAATTAAGTCAATAATTAATCCTTCATTTATTAGCATTAGTAGCTAGTAAAATTCAAATAATGATATTATGGGAGTAAATGTGATAAACAGAGTTCTTAGCGTCAAGGACGCTTAGAAATCGTTATCCAGGGACGTAGCAGCCGTTATCTCCGGGAGTATTACAGCTGCTAGTCATCGGATAAATAAACTTGTATTTTGTAACAATACTATTATTTATATTTTTATTATACTATAATTAAAGAGATTTGATATAGGAATTTGAATGGTTGTGAAAGGAGCACCTATAGTATATGAGTAAATTGTATTTTAGATATGGAGCAATGAATAGTGGGAAATCTACAAATTTGCTTCAAGTTGCGCATAATTATGAAGAAAGAAATATGCAGGTAATTATAATGAAGCCAAAAACGGACACCAAAGGAGAGAATAAAGTAATTTCAAGATTAGGCATAGCAAGAGAGGTTGATTTTCTTGTTTCAGGTGAAGAAAATATTTTTGAAATGGTGGAAAACTGGAGAGAAAAAAACGGAACTGTGGATTGTATACTGGTAGATGAGGTTCAGTTTTTAAAGGAAAAGCAGGTTGATCAGCTGTTTGAAATAGCCGTGAAATTAGATATACCTACAATTTGCTATGGTCTTCGTACGGATTTTCAAATGAGAGGTTTTGAAGGCAGTACTAGAATGTTATTGCTTGCTCACAGCATAGAAGAATTAAAAACAATATGTAAGTGTGGTAAAAAAGCTATTTTAAATGGCCGCAAAATAAAAAATAATTTTGTATTTGAGGGAATGCAAATTGTTATAGATAATGAAATAGATATTAAGTATGAATCTTTATGTGCAAGATGTTATTTTGATTTGAAAAAAGAGTATGAAAATAGAAAGGAGAAGTAATAATGAAAAATAAACAGTCGGTTGGTGGTCAGGCAGTTATAGAAGGAGTTATGATGAGAGGTGCCAAAGGCGTTGCTACTGCAGTAAGGGTTGATAGCGGAGAAATTACAGTAGATATGAAAAATAAAATTCCGTTAACTAAAAGAAATAAATTTTTTGGAATGCCAGTGATTAGAGGATTTGTATCCCTGATTGAATCGTTGATAGTAGGTGTTGAAACGCTAAATTATTCTGCATCCTTATTCGAAGATTCAGTAGAAGAACCCTCAAAATTCGAAGAGTGGATTAATAAAGTTTTTAAGGGGAAAACTAATGATGTAATAATGGGTATATCTTTAATATTTTCTATAGTTATTGCTATTGGACTATTTTTTGCGTTACCAACTACAGTGGCCAACCTATTTAAAAAAATTGGAATCAGTGGTTCCTTTGCGCTCAACATAATGGAAGGAATTATTAGAGTCTTCATTTTTATATTGTATATTTTTACAATTGGCAAGATGGAAGATATACAACGAGTTTTTCAGTATCATGGTGCTGAGCATAAGACTATATTTTGTTACGAGAATGATGAGGAGTTAACTCCTGAAAATGCAGCAAAATATAGCAGATTACATCCAAGATGCGGGACCAATTTTTTGTTTTTAGTAATGATAGTGAGTATAATAATATTTTCACTTACAGGCTGGAATAGCTTATATCAAAGAATTCTTTCCAGAGTAATTATGCTGCCAATAGTATCTGGAATTACTTATGAAATAATTAGATGGATGGGAAGAAGCAAGAGCAATATAAGCAAAGTATTTGCATATCCGGGTTTATTGCTTCAAAAGCTTACTACTAGGGAACCTGACTTTAGTCAGCTTGAGGTTGCCATCAAAGCATTAAAAACAGCTGAAGGAATTGAGGGTTAGAATTATCTATGAAAATTCAAGAGCTTTTAAGAGAAGGATACAAGATACTAAAACCAATTAATGAAGAAACCTATATGGTTGACTGTCAACTACTACTACAATATGTTTTAAATAAGGATAAATTGTTTATAATTACGAATAAAGATTTTGACGTGGACAATGATCGCTGTGATGCTTATTTCCAACTGGTAAAATTTCGTAGTAAAAGAATGCCTATAAAATACTTGCTGAAGCAGTGTGAATTTATGGGATTTGACTTTTATGTAAGAGAGGGTGTATTGATTCCTAGACCTGATACTGAAGTTCTTGTAGAGCAAGTAATAAATGAAGTGAGCCTGCATGGATATCAAAAAGTCTGTGATGTATGCTGTGGAAGTGGAATAATAGGCATATCTATTGCAAAATTGATTATGGGAATTTCAGTTGAGTGCTGTGATATCTCAACAGATGCAGCTGAAGTAACAGCTGAAAATATTAAAAGACTTGGCGCATCTGACAGAGTTAAGTTTACGAAGAGTGATCTCCTAAGCTATGCTATTGAAGCGGGATATAAATTTGATGTGGTAGTGTCTAATCCCCCCTATGTCAGAGAAGATGTTATTCCAACACTTATGGAGGATGTAAAAAATTATGAGCCATACATTGCATTATCTGGTGGCGAAGATGGATTGAGGTTTTATAGGGCTATTACAGAGCAAAGTAAGAAGGTTCTGAATAATGGAGGACTTTTAGCATATGAGATAGGACACGATCAAGGTGAAGCTGTAGTTAGTATTTTAGAAAGCAGCAGTTTTGTTGATGTTAAATGTATAAAAGATTATGCTGGCAATGATAGGGTTGTTATGGGAAAGTTGAGGGTTTAGAAAAATATGTAAGATAGGCTCGCTATTAAATCGAAAAATATCGGCTTTTGTTGCTATAATGACTATTGCTGTGATATAATATAGAATTGTGAAAATATAATTATGGAGTGATAAATATAATGTTGGATAGACTCAATTTTATTGAAAATAAATATGAAGAATTATCTATAAAAATAAGCGATCCTTCTGTAATGGCTGACCAAAAAGAATGGCAAAGACTTTGCAAAGAGCACGCGGAATTAGAAATAATAGTTACTAAGTACAGAGAATATAAGAAGGCTGTGGAAGATTTAGAAGCAGATAAGGAAATGCTTCAGGAAAAAATAGAAAAAGAATTGAAGGAAATGGTAGAGGAAGAAATAGTTGAATTGGAAAACAGTATAAAGGAATATGAAAAAGAACTTAGCATATTACTTCTACCAAAAGATCCTAATGACAGTAAAAACGTATTTGTAGAAATAAGAGGCGGGGCTGGTGGAGAGGAAGCTGCTTTGTTTGCTTCAAATCTATTTAGAATGTACACTAGATTTGCAGAACGTAAAGGCTGGAAAGTTGAACTGATGAGTGCAAACGAAACTGATATTGGTGGATTTAAAGAAGTAGTATTTATGGTAAAAGGGGACGGAGCTTACAGCAAGCTTAAATATGAGAGTGGAGCTCATAGAGTTCAAAGAGTTCCAGATACTGAGTCAAGCGGAAGAATACATACCTCAACAGCAACAGTAGCAGTACTTCCAGAAGTGGAAGATGTAGATGTACAAATTAATCCGAATGACTTAAGAATAGACGTGTATAGAGCTTCGGGACATGGTGGACAGTGCGTAAATACTACAGACTCTGCAGTAAGAATAACACATCTTCCAACAGGTATAGTGGTTACATGTCAGGATGAAAAAAGCCAGCTGAAAAATAAAGAAAAATGTATGAAGGTTTTAAGAGCAAGACTTTATGAGAAAGCTGAAGAAGAAAGAAGAGCAGGAATTGCTGAAGATAGAAAAAGCCAAGTAGGAACTGGTGATAGAAGTGAGAGAATAAGAACTTATAATTACCCACAAGGTAGAGTGACTGATCATAGAATTGGATTAACATTATATAGATTAGATTCCTTTTTAGATGGAGATATTGAAGAAGTGTTAGATGCACTAATAACAGCTGAACAGGCTGAAAAAATGAAAGCTATGGGAACTGATACATTTTAATAGTTACTACGTTCAATGAAAAAAACTTTCTTAAGCATTATATGACCTTGAAAGGAAGAAAAGAATTATGAATATAAATAAAGCCATAAAAAAGCAGAATAAAGCTTATAAAAGATTCATGCTGTTTATGTGCTTTATTTTTTTAATACTCCCATCTGTGTTTTTTATATCACGCAGCTTTAAAATGTTTTTAATCATATATTTAATAATTATTGAAAGTTTGATCATTGCGGTAATGCTAGTAAGAAAAAATTCTGAAGCATTTAGCTATGAAGTTGATGGTTATAGGATGAAGATTCGCCAAGGCTTCCCAGGGAGAGATTTCAATATTAGCTGCGATAGGGTTGAAATAGTACATGTTGAAAAGAGAGAAAAAGATATAGAAATAGTTATAATTACTAAATCTAGGTTTAGAAACAAGAAGGTAAGACCTATTAATAAGGAATTTTTTCAGATATACCCCATGGTTGCTAATAGATATGTAAAATCAAAAAGAATAAATCCTGAAGTAAATTACTATTACTTTGTTATCAATCATGGTGGATTTAAAAAGTACCTATTTCTAAATGATCTTTATAGAAATTGTGTTAACACCACATTTACAGAAACAGCTGTAGAGGAAATTAAGTATTTTAGGAAAAATAGCTAATATCAATCATAATCTATGTGTAACCCTGTAATAAATCCCTAATTTCTTAAATAAAATATTTAAAGAAGTGGGGGCGATTCTATTGCAGGGTAATTTGATTGCAATTGTTATTCTAAGTAGTTTAATATCACTTATTGGCACAATGATAGGGGCATCCTTGGGAATACTAATTAAAAAACCTTCTAATAAGGTTTTAAGTAATGTAATTGGTTTTGCTGGAGGACTAATGCTTGCGGTAATTGTATTTGATTTAATTCCCGAGGCTGTAGAGAGAGTAAATCTTATGGGCACGGTTGCCTTTTCATTTATAGGAATGACTTGTATAATAATATTGGACAACACTTTTGGAAATAATAATTTTTGTAAGGATAAACATCTAAAAGTGGCACTGATGACAGCATTAGGACTCATGTTACATAACTTACCCGAAGGTATTGTAATGGGATGTGGTTTTTTAGCTGGAGGCACTCTAGGATTAAAAATGAGTGTTATAATAGCTATACACGATATACCTGAAGGAATAGCGATATCTGCTCCAATGATGGCATCAAGGATTAAGCCAATAAGAATAATGTTGTATGCATTGATAACTGCTTCACCTACTGCAGTGGGTGCAGTGATTGGAATAACTACAGCAGGTGTTTCAAAAAACAGCCTGGGAGCATGTTTAGCATTTGCGTCTGGAATAATGCTTTATGTAGTGTGTGGTGAAATGATACCTGAATCATCAAAACTTTGGAATGGAATTGCTGGAACAGTAGGGGTGTTGTCTGGGTTTTTACTGGGGTTTATCTTAACACAATTGTTGTAAAAAGTAAGAGGTGTTTTAATTAAATGGAAACTAAGGTTAAAGTTGTGGATGAAAATAATATAGACATTAGAATATTACAAGAGGCTGGTAAAGTATTTAGATCAGGAGGGTTAGTAGCATTCCCAACTGAAACAGTATATGGATTAGGTGCTAATGCACTGGATTCTGAAGCTGTAAAGAAAATATTTGAAGCAAAGGGTAGACCTCAAGACAACCCATTAATTGTCCATATATCGGATCTTGACAGTATAAAAAACTTGACAAAGGTAGTACCACCAATAGCAGAGGATTTAATGAGAAATTTTTGGCCAGGCCCTTTAACATTAATTTTACCCAAAAGTGATTTAGTTCCTGAGGTGACTAGTGCTGGATTGGATAGCATTGGGATAAGAATGCCATCAAATAGGATTGCCTTAGAACTTATCAGAACAGCAGGAGTGCCTATTGCCGCTCCATCGGCAAATATTTCAGGAAGGCCGAGTCCAACAGATGTAAATAGATGCGTTGAAGATCTAAATGGGAAGATAGACTATATCATCGGGGGAAATATTTGTGAGGTTGGAGTAGAATCCACAATAGTGGATTGCACTGTATATCCACCTTGTGTTTTAAGACCAGGTGGTATAACCTTAGAAATGTTGAAGAAAATTGATAGCGAAATCTATATTGACCCAGCTATTATGAATAAATCCAATGAAAGCTTTATCCCTAAAGCACCAGGAATGAAATATAGGCATTATGCTCCAAAAGCACCATTAAAAATTATTCAAGGTGATTTACAAAAAACTATTGCAAAAGTTAATGAAATGGTGCAAAATTATATGGATGAAGGCAAAAAAGTTGGTATAATGGCAACTGATGAAACGTTATATTATTATAAAAATGGAATAATTATCTCTCTAGGCAGTAGAGATGATATGAAATTAGTAGCACAAAATTTATTTGAAGCCTTAAGGAGTTTTGATGATAAAAAAGTTGATATAATATTATCAGAATCCTTTGAGGAAATTGGATTAGGAATAGCAGTAATGAATAGATTAAAAAAATCGGCAGGTTTCGATATAATTAAAGTGTGAAAATGTGGAGGTAAGGATGAAAGTATTATTTGTGTGTACAGGAAATACTTGCAGAAGTTGTATGGCAGAAGCTATTTTTAATAATAACTGCAATATAGATAATATCCAAGCATTTTCAGCTGGTATTTCAATAGTTCCTGGAAGTGTTGCCTCTGTTAATTCTGCTGGAGTTGTCGAAAGAAAGCTTGGCGGAGATATATATAAAAGAGCTGCTGTTCAATTAACAGAAGAGATGATATCTGAGGCTGATATAATTCTAACAATGACATCAACTATTAGAGATATATTGCATTCATATTTTGAAAAATATAGAGGCAAGATATTCAGTTTAAATGAATATGTTGGAGAAGAGGGAGATATTATTGATCCTTATGGCTCTAACTTGACAGTATATGAGAAAACTTATGAAGAGCTAAGTGTAAGGCTTGAATCCTTATTGCTAAAATTGAAGGAAGATAAAGGTATTAACTGATACATTTATCTTCTTTTTTTGCGGATGTCAATTAGTTTATAATCGCCAGCAATAATTTATATAATAAATTAGCATGGAATTACTTCTGTGTTGATTATATTAAATAGACATAGAACTTTTGGAGGTGCTTTAATTGAGGATAGCTTTAGGCAGCGATCATGCTGGATTACAACTAAAAAATGAAATTATAAAACATTTAGAAGAAAAAGGACTAGAAATAAAAAACTTTGGTACATATACTGATGCTTCATGCGACTATCCTGATTTTGCTGAAAAGGTGGCAGAGGAAGTTGCAGCTAAAAACTTTAACCTAGGTATATTAATATGTGGTACTGGAATTGGCATAAGTATTGCAGCAAATAAGGTTCCAGGAGTTAGAGCAGCTTTATGCAGCGACACCTTCAGTGCACATGCATGCAGAGAACACAATAATGCTAATATCCTTGCTATTGGTCAAAGAGTAGTTGGGGTTGGTTTAGCATTAGACATAGTAGATTCATTTTTAAGTGCTGAGTTCGAAGGAGATAGACATCAGAGGAGATTAGACAAAATAAGTGAAATTGAAAAAAAATATTCAAAATAAAATAATTTAATAGGGGGAACGAAAAATGAGCAAAGTAACACAGATATCTCATCCATTGATATTACACAAATTGGCGTTTATAAGATGCAAAGAAACAGGATCAAAAGATTTCAGAGAGTTAGTGGAAGAAGTAGCAATGCTTATGGCTTATGAAGTAACAAGAGATATGCAGCTTGAGACGGTTGAAATAGAAACTCCTATCTGTATTACTAAATGCAAGATGCTTGCAGGCAAAAAGGTTGCAATTGTTCCTATATTAAGAGCAGGACTTGGAATGGTTGATGGTATGCTAAAACTTATACCAGCTGCAAAAGTTGGTCATATAGGATTATATAGAGATGAAAAGACTCTTCAACCTGTTGAATATTTCTGTAAACTTCCTCAGGATATTCAAGAAAGAGACATAATCGTAACTGATCCTATGCTTGCCACAGGTGGTTCTGCAATTGATGCAATAACATTACTAAAGAGAAGAGGGGCTAAGTATATAAGATTGATGTGCTTAATAGCTGCTCCAGAAGGTGTGAAAGCAGTTCAAGAATCTCATCCTGATGTTGATATATATGTTGCTTCTGTGGATGAAAAGTTAAATGAAGATGGATATATTGTTCCTGGTCTTGGTGATGCAGGAGACAGATTATTTGGAACTAAGTAATTGCTTATGATAAATAAAAAGGTTTATGAATGATAAAACATTCATAAACCTTTTTTAGTTGTAGGGTAATATATGAAGAATTAATTAAGAGTACTTATTTTCGTCTATAAAGTATTTTTCCTATAAGTACTATTAATAAAGTTATAACTGAAGCTAGTGCAATTGTTCCTCCTGGAGCGCAGTTCACGTAATATGAAGCTATTAGTCCGCTTAAAATATCTATAACACCAAATAATATAGAAAATAAAAATGTAGTTTTAAAGCTTTTGTTTAGCTGCATTGCAGTTGCTACAGGCACTGCAATCATAGAAGATACCACTAATATACCCATTATTCTTATGGAAACAGAAATAGTTGCGCCTACAAGAAGAGCAAATATATAATTTATAAGCTTCACATTAACACCAGCAACTTTAGCACCATCTTCGTCAAAAGTGATATAAATAAGTACATGGTATAGAGCCAAAAGAATAATAACGGAAATAATACTTAGTATAAAGATAGTTATTAAATCCGATTTTTCTACAGTCAGAATACTTCCAAATAAATAGGACTCTATATTACCTACTGCCATACCGCTGCTTGTCAAAGTTATAGCTATACCAATTGAAAGAGTAAGAATTATTGGTAGAATTAGTTCTGTATACCTTTTATAGTGATTTTTTAAAATTTCTATAAATACAGCACTAATGGAGGTAAATATAAATGCACTAGCTATTGGACTAATACCTAAAATTAAACCAATAGCAACACCAGCAAAGGAAGCATGAGCTAAAGTATCTCCAACCATAGAGTATCTTCTTAATACTAAGAAAATTCCTATGGAAGGGCAAAGTATAGAGATAAGAAGAGCAGCCATAAGGGCATTTTTCATGAAACCAAGTTGAAAAATCTGAAGCATGTGTAACAAACCTTTCTAATAATTATAGTAGAAGAATTAAATTTTATTATAAATAGAATCATTACTGAGATTTTCTTTTATTGCAATAAGAGTACCATTACCCTTATCTAGTTTATAAATATGAGTAGAGTTAGTTGTTGCAGCTTTTAAATTATGTTCTACAGTTATTATTGTTATGCCCTTATTTCGAGTTAGATCTTTAAGTAAAGAATATATATCTTTCTGACTTTTAACATCTACGCCAGTGGAAGGCTCATCTAATATTATAAGATCAGGATTTCCTATAAGGGCTCTTGCAATGAATATCTTTTGCTGCTGACCACCAGATAAATTTCCTATTAAGGAATTAGTATAGTCTGCCATACCTACTTCTTTTAATGTTTTTGATATTTCAGACTTATCCTTAATTTTAAGTACTTTCATATGACAATATAGCATTTCAGATACAGTTATTGGAAAGGATAAATTAAAGTCACCTACTCGTTGAGGGACATATCCTATTTTTTTTGCACTGTTTATTATTTCTCCCTTGGAGGGTTTTAGTAATTTTAGAATCAGCTTCATAAGAGTAGTTTTACCACTACCATTTTCACCAACTATCGATAGATAAGAACCTTTATCAACATCTAAGTTAATATCATCTAAAGTATAAGGCTGAGAACTGGAGTAGGAAAAACATAGATTTTTTATACTAATCATAAGCAGTTCCTCCTAAAACGAAGTAAAATTATGTAATCTTATTATTGACTTAATTGAAGTAAATAAATCAAATTTTAGAATCTTGACAAAATAAAAAGCCAGTATTATTATATACCCATATGCAAATCATTTGCAACTAATTTGTAATGAGGTGTTATGTTAATGATAAAAAAATTCTCCTTGCTTGTGGCTTTAGTTATGATTATTACAGTATTTACATCATGTAATAAGGGTACGCAAGAAACAGGAAATAACAATGATGGAAGAGTTAAGGTTGCAGTAAGTTTCAATGCTTTAAAGCAAATTGCTATGGCAATAGGTAAGGATAAAATTTATATATATACAATAGTACCAAACGGTGTAGAACCGCACGATTTTGAACCCAAAATAAAAGATTTTCAGCAGCTGTCGGATGCAAAAGTATTTATTTATAATGGTGTTGGAATGGAATCATGGGTTGATAAAGCAGTTAATGCTGTTGATAATAAAAATCTGATAAAAGTAAATGCTTCCACTGGATGTGATTTGATAAAGAACTCTGATAATGCACAAATAAAGGAACACGGTCAGTATGATCCGCATATATGGTTAAGTTTAAAAAATGCGAAAATAGAAGCCTGTAATATTAAGAATGCATTAGAAAAAGCAGATCCAATTAATAAGGATTATTTCGAAGCTAATTATAATGAATTTATAGCTAATACTGATAAGTTGTTTGAAGAATATAAGCCAAAATTTGATTCCTTAAGTAATAAGAGTTTTGTCACTGGTCATGCAGCATTTGCCTATTTCTGCAGGGATTTCAATTTAAAACAAAACAGCGTAGAGGATGTTTTTGCTGAAGGAGAGCCTAGTAGTAAAAAGATAGAGGAATTAGTAAATTACTGTAGGCAAAATAAGGTTAGGGTTATATTTACTGAGGATATGGCAAGTCCTAAAGTATCAAAGACGTTAGCTCAAGAGGTGAACGCCAAAGCTGAAAAGATTTATACAATAGAAAGCCAAGAAGACAATAAAAGCTATCTAAGTAGTATGAAGGAAAATATTCAAAGGGTATATGATAGTCTGAAGTAACACAATTAAAGGGTAACTTTTGTTACCCTTTAATTGTGTTTGCTTCTTAATTTTGAATGCATACCCTTTAAATTAAGAAGGTTTTAGTATAAAATAGTATTTAAGGTATAGGAATAACTACATAAATAATATTTTTGGAGGAAATATGCAAAGAATTGATAAAAATAATTACTATTTAGATATATGTGAAACTGTGCTAGAGAGAGGAACTTGTCTTAGGAGAAATTTTGCTGCAATAATAGTAAAAAATGATGAGATTATGTCCACTGGATATAGTGGAGCTCCAAGAGGAAGAAAAAACTGTTGTGATTTGGGATACTGTAAAAGAGAAGAGTTGAATGTACCAAGAGGTACTAGATATGAACTTTGCAGATCTGTCCATGCAGAACAAAATGCTATAATTTCTGCCAGAAGGCAGGATATGATTGGTGCAACATTATACTTGGTAGGAAAAGAGCAGAAAAACGGAGAGTTTGTAGAGAATGCGTCACCTTGTGCTTTATGTAAAAGATTTATAATCAATGCGGGTATTGATAGAGTTATAATAAGAGATTCGAAGGAAAAATATAGGGTTATAGATGTTGAACAATGGATTGAAAATGATGATTCTATGGGAGAGGATGCATCATACTAATAAAATAATTAACTTACTTAAAGGAAGGTCAAGATGAATAATTTATTTATTTTAGCTCTAGGAGCCGCTATTATATCTTTTGCAGCAACACCTTTTGTTAGAAGATTTGCAGAAAAGATTGGTGTTATTGATATACCTAAAGATAATAGGAGAGTACATAAAAAACCTATACCCAAGTTAGGAGGACTATCACTTTATATATCTTTTGTAGCAACTTTAATATTAAAGGAAGGAAGTCTTATTCCATCAGAAAAAGGTATTATTTTAGGAGCAACTGTAATTGTAATTGGCGGATTTTTAGATGACAAGTATGATATTAAGCCTATTTATAAAATAATATTTCAAGTAGCAGCCACCTGCATACTTTTATATTTTGGGATAAGAATAAGATTAATTACCAATCCCACCAGTGATGTCAAGCAATACTTAGATATTACAACGCTGGGAATTCCGTTAACCATATTATGGGTAGTAGGTGTTACAAATGCATTTAATCTTATAGATGGATTAGATGGATTAGCAGCCGGTGTGGCGTGTATTTCGTCTATTACTATGTTAGTAATAGCTTTACTGAATAATAGAAGTGAGGCTGTAGTATGTACTGCGGTTCTCAGTGGTTCTTTAATTGGTTTTTTACCATTTAATTTTAATCCAGCTTCAATTTTTATGAGTGATACAGGATCTCAATTACTAGGATTTTTGCTTGCAGCCATTTCGATTGAAGGGGCAATAAAATCAGCTTCAGCTTTTGTTTTAGCTGTTCCTATATTGGCATTAGGACTTCCAATATGTGATACACTTTTTGCAATAATAAGAAGAAAGGTAAATGGCAAGCCAATAATGCAGGCTGATAGAGGACATTTACATCATAGGCTATTAGATATGGGATTGAATCAGAGGCAGGCAGTTGTTATTATGTATCTTTTTAGTGCACTTCTTGGAATTATATCAATTATAGTTATGGAGGTGACAAATAAAAGAGCATATACCATTCTTACCTTTGTTGTGATATTAATAGTTTTAATTGCATGGAAATGTGGTTTTTTTGTACATAAGGAATAATAATATATAAGTTTTCAAATCTTCAGGAGGAAAATTTTATGAACAAGATTAAAGTAATAACTATCTTCGGAACAAGACCGGAGGCTGTGAAAATGGCGCCGCTTGTAAAGGAATTGGAATGTAGAGAGGAATTCGATGCAAAAGTTTGCGTAACTGCTCAGCATAGAGAGATGCTAGATCAGGTACTAGAGTTGTTTAAAATAACACCAGATTTTGATTTGAATATTATGAAAAGCAAACAAACACTAACTGGAATAACTACAAAAGTTTTAGAAGGCCTCGAGGAGGTTTTCGAGACAGAGAAACCTGATATTATACTTGTACATGGAGATACCACAACTACTTTTGCGGGAGCTTTAGCAGCATTCTACAAGCAAATCAAAGTTGGTCACGTGGAAGCAGGTCTTAGAACCAATGACAAATACTTTCCTTTCCCAGAAGAAATGAATAGAAAACTCACTGGAGCAATGGCGGATTTTCATTTCGCTCCTACTCAAAATTCAAAGAATAATCTTTTGAGAGAAGGTGTAGATGAAGAACAAATCTTTATTACTGGCAATACAGTTATAGATGCTATGAAGTATACTGTAGAAGATAGTTATAAATTTAGCAATGATGAATTAAATACCATTGACTACAATAAAAAAGTTATTATGGTTACTGCTCATAGAAGAGAGAACTGGGGCCAAGGAATTGAGAATATTTGTGAGGCACTGAAAGCCATTGTGCTTGAAAATGAGGATGTAGAATTAGTATATTTAGTCCATTTGAATCCAGTGGTTAGAGATGTGGTACATAAACATCTTTCAGGTGTTGAAAGAGTTCATTTGTTAGATCCTTTGGATACTAAGGATACACATAATTTAATGAATAAATGCTTTATGGTTATGACAGATTCTGGAGGATTACAGGAAGAAGCTCCTCATCTAGGAAAACCGGTGCTTGTACTTAGAGATGTTACAGAAAGGCCTGAAGCAGTAGAGGCGGGAACGGTGAAGCTTGTTGGAACTGATAAGGATGTAATAATTCTTGAAGCTAATTCATTAATAAGAGATAGTGAAAAGTATAGTGAAATGACTAAGTGTATTAATCCATACGGAGATGGTTTTGCATCAGAAAGAATAGTTGATGCTATTCTTTATGGCTTTGGTTTAAAGGAAAACAGAGGTCAGGAGTTTATTGTTAAGGGATAGACTTTGTGTTTTTTTTAACAAAAATATATTGATAAATATTCTATATGTGGGTATAATTAAACTGTTGATAAAGAAAATGTTTATATTCTTTTAAAAAATAAAACTATAACTAGTGATTAAAAATTAGGAGGTTCGTTTTATGGGAGAAGTAGTAATAGTAAGTGCAGTAAGAACTGCTCTTGGTACTTTTGGAGGATCTTTAAAGGATGTTCCTGCGGTAGATTTAGGTGCAGCTGTAATTAAGGAAGCAGTTAGCAGAGCAGGTATTAAGCCTGAATTAGTAGAAGAAGTTATTATGGGTCATGTTCTTCAAGCTGGTCTAGGACAAAATACTGCAAGACAGGCTTCAGTTAAAGCTGGTTTACCATTAGAGACATCATCATTAACTATAAATAAAGTTTGTGGATCAGGATTAAGAGCTGTATCATTAGCTTGCCAAATGATATTAGCAGGAGACAGCGATGTTATAGTTGCTGGTGGTATGGAAAACATGTCAAGAGCTCCTTATGTATTAAATGAAGCTAGATGGGGTCAAAGAATGGGTAATGGTCAATTAGTTGACGAATTAATCCAAGATGGTTTATGGGATGCATTCAACAATTACCATATGGGAATGACTGCAGAAAACATAGCAGAAAGATGGAACCTAACTAGAGAGGAACAAGATCAATTTGCTCTTGCTTCACAACAAAAAGCTGAAGCAGCTATAAAAGAAGGAAAATTCAAGGATGAAATAGTTCCTATAGTTATACCACAAAGAAAGGGAGAACCAAAAGTATTTGATACTGATGAGTTCCCTAAGTTTGGAAGTACTTTAGAAAAATTAGCTAAATTAAGACCAGCATTTAAGAAAGATGGTACTGTAACAGCTGGTAACGCTTCAGGTATAAATGACGGTGCAGCAGCATTTGTTATCATGAGTGCTGAAAAAGCAGCTGAACTTGGAGTTAAACCATTAGCTAAGATAGTATCTTATGGTTCAAAAGGATTAGATCCAGCAATAATGGGATATGGTCCAGTAGGATCAACTAAGGCAGCTTTAGAAAGAGCTAACTTAACAGTTGAAGATTTAGATTTAATAGAAGCAAACGAAGCATTTGCAGCTCAAAGTTTAGCAGTTGCAAAAGACTTAAACTTTGACATGAGTAAAGTTAACGTAAATGGTGGAGCTATAGCTCTTGGACACCCAGTAGGTGCTTCAGGTGCTAGAATATTAGTTACATTACTTCATGAAATGGCAAGAAGAGATGCTAAGAGAGGTTTAGCTACTTTATGTATAGGTGGCGGACAAGGAACAGCTCTTATTGTAGAAAGATAATAAAGTTAAAGTAAAAGGAGAATTTATTTCTCCTTTTTTATTATGCTTAATAATTGATAAATAATGATTATTTTAATACTTTAATAATGTTTTTTAAGTATATGTGATAAAATACTAAAAATACATTGTAAAATTTTAATGAACTTGTTAAAATAATTGAAGGAAGTAAATAGTTCAATCTCATTTTTGTATAGTTATTTGTTAAAAAAATTAATAAATTGTTTAAAATTTTTGTGAAAGTTCAATTACAATTATCACGATAAAATATAAGCATATCGTACATGAAGTGGAAAATAAATGAATTGAAAATGTTTAAATTTACATATAATTACATTATGACATTCTTATTGGTAGTAAAAGGTTTACATAATTTTGCATAATGCCCCATGAATATGGTCAAAATAAATTTGAAATAAGTTAATATAGTCAAATAAATTGAATTTTGAATCAATTTAGTAAATTGCATGATTAGAAAAAATATGAGAAAATTGTAGATAGCATGACTTAATTAGATTAACAACTAAGAAAACCGAGATAATTAGATATAAATCAGTAAAAATGACTTAATTACGGTAAGTTTAAGAGTTTATTTATAAAAATGGCAGATATATAATATATTATCATGCAGCAATACGGAGGTTGAGCTTCTTGGAGAAACAAACTAGAGATATGCTTAAAAAAGTTGCTATTTATGACATAATAATTTTAGTACTTACTCTTGGAGTATCAAGTATAGTGTTAAGAGAGTATGCATTAATATTAGGTGTTGGTATATTGATAGCAGCTTTCAATTTTATAGTTAATGCAATAGTTACTACATATACTTTGATAAGTACAGGGAAAAGAACATTGAGTATTTTAGGAGCTGTAGTCAGAGTTATTATTACGCTCATAATTGCAATGCTATTCTATAACAATAATAAGTTTAATCTGATTGCCTTCATTGGAGGGTATTCATTACATTACATAGCCATTATAATTTATGGAATGACTATAAGAAATCAAGAAAGGAAGTGATTAAATGGAAGTAAGTCCAGGTACCGTATTCACCCTAAACTTTGGTGGCACTAAGATTGACGTTACATCAAGTGTAGTGACTCAGTGGGTGGTAATACTCGTAATAATGCTTATTGCACTTGCGGTAACTTCAAAATTAAAAAAGATACCAGATAAAAAACAAAGTGCAGTAGAAATTTTAGTTGAGACTATAAATGGCTTGGTAAAATCCAATATGGGTGATCATTACAAGAATTTCGTGCCATTTATAGGTACTATAGGTGTATTCCTATTCTTCTTAAATTTAACAGGGCTTATTGGGGTTGACCCTGCTACCAGGGACATTAATGTTACCTTGGCCTTAGCGTTAATCAGCTTTGTGGTAATTCAAGTAAATGCAATAATAAAAGTTGGAATGGGAGGATACTTAAAATCCTATTTAAAACCATTTGCTCCAATGCTTTTTATGAATGTTTTAGAAAAGTTAACATTGCCTATTTCATTGGCACTGCGACTATTCATTAATATGCTTGTTGGAACTTTAATTATGTCCCTGCTTTATCAAGGTTTGGGATATTTATCAAAGGCTCTGCAATTTATTATTCCAATACCATTCCATGGTTTCTTTGATGCGTTTGATGGTCTTATACAGATGTTTGTATTTATGACATTAACTATGGTTTATACAAAAATCACAGCAGAACATTAAAAAATTAATAATAAACTACACCACAATTTGGTGATAGATATTATATATTTAAATTATTAATTTCTAAGGAGGAAAAAAATATGAATATTGATGCTACAACATTTCTTCATGGTATGTTAGCAATAGGTGCAGGTTTAGCTGCAATTGGATGTATTGGTGGAGGGGTTGGTACAGGTGTTGTATCAGGTAAAGCCGTTGAAGCTATAGCAAGACAACCAGAAGCTAAAGGTGACATAATGTCTACAATGATTCTTGGTGTTGCTTTCTCAGAAATTACATCTTTATATGCATTATTTATCTCAATCTTATTATTATTTGTAAAATGGTGATAAAAATATCTCATATTACTGTTAAAAAATAAGCCTGAAGGGAGGCTTTTGTTTATATGTCTGGAAACTTGTTTACGATTTTTGCTACTATAGTAAACTTTATTATACTCTACTTATTTCTACGCCATTTCTTTTTTAATAAAGTAAATGGAGCTCTTGAAGAAAGGTCTAATGGGGTAAAAGAGACCATAGATAAAGCAAATGCTGATAGGGCAAAAGCAGAAAGTTTAAAATTAGAAAATGAAGAAAAATTAAAGAATGCAAAAGAAGAAGGAAAAACTATTGTTGCTAACTATAAAACTAAGGCTGAAAAAGTGTCAGATGATATAGTTAAAGAAGCAAATGCAGAAGCTCAGTTAATTATGGAAAGAGCAAGAAAAGAAGCTGAAAGAGAAAAAGAGAAAGCACAAGACGAAATCAAATCTCAAATTGTTGATCTTGCAGTTTTAGTATCATCGAAAGCACTTGAAAAAGAACTTGATGAAAATGAACATAGAAGACTTATTGAGGACTTTATAGCTAAGGTAGGTATCTAATATGCTTGAATATTTAAGTAGAAGATATGCTCTTGCACTTTATAGGGTTGGCGAAGAAAAATCTAAAGTAGAAGAGTATTTAAATGATCTAAAACAGATTAGTGATTTAATAACTAATAATTCAGAGCTATTAGACGCTATAAAACATCCTAAAATAAGTACTTCTAGAAAAAAAGAAATTTTCAAGAATATTTTTCAAGGAAAAATAGACGACAATTTGCTTTCTTTTTTACTTGTTCTCATTGATAAAAACAGAATAATTTACTTAGATGAAATAATTACTGAGTTAGAAAAAATAGATCTAGAGAAGAATAACAAGATTATCGCTGAGGTTAAGACTGTTATTCTAATGGATGATGTTCAAAAGAAGACTTTAATCAGTAAACTTCAAGGGATTTATAAAAAACAGATAATACTTAGGGAAGAACTTGATAAAAGTATTATAGGTGGAGTTTTTGTTAAAGTTGGAGACGATGTAATTGATGGTACAGTAAAATCAAAACTAGAAGAAATGAAAAAAATAATGCTTAAAGGAAAATAGAGGTGAGCCTATGAATATAAAACCTGAAGAGATAACGTCAATTATCAAACAGCAAATTGAAGGTTATCAGAAGAAGATCGAAACAGTGGATTCAGGTACCATAATTCAAGTAGGCGATGGTATCGCCAGAGTTTATGGCTTAGATAACTGCATGGCTGGAGAACTTCTTGAGTTCCCTAATGACGTGTTAGGTATGGCTTTAAACCTTGAACAAGACAACGTAGGTTGTGTTTTACTAGGTTCCGAGGAAGGTATAAAAGAAGGGGATGTAGTAAAAAGAACTGGTAGAGTTGTGGAAGTTCCAGTTGGTGACGAGCTTGTAGGAAGAGTTGTAAACGGACTTGGTGAAGCTATCGATGGTAAAGGTCCAATAAAATCTACTGAAACTAGACCAGTTGAGCTTCAAGCTCCTGGTGTTATAGAAAGACAATCAGTTAATGTGCCTCTTCAAACTGGTATTAAGGCTATCGATTCTATGATACCAATCGGTAGAGGACAAAGAGAACTTATTATAGGCGATAGACAAACTGGTAAAACAGCAATTGCTCTTGATACTATAATTAATCAAAAAGGTAAAGATGTTATCTGTATCTATGTTGCTATAGGTCAAAAACAATCTACAGTAGCTCATATCGTTAATACACTTACTGAAATGGGAGCTATGGATTATTCTATAGTAGTATCAGCATCAGCATCAGAATCTGCACCACTTCAATACTTATCACCATACACAGGTGTTAGTATGGGTGAGTATTTCATGCATAAAGGTAAGGATGTACTTATAATATATGATGATTTGACTAAGCACGCTGTTGCTTATAGAACAATGTCATTATTACTTCGTAGACCACCAGGAAGAGAAGCTTATCCTGGAGACGTATTCTACCTACATTCAAGATTGCTTGAAAGAGCAGCAAGACTTTCTGAGAAGCTTGGAGGAGGATCAATAACAGCTCTTCCAATAATAGAAACTCTTGCAGGAGACGTTACTGCATATATTCCAACTAACGTTATTTCTATAACTGATGGACAGATATTCCTTGAATCAGAATTATTTTATGCGGGTCAAAGACCAGCTGTTAATGCAGGTATTTCTGTATCCAGAGTTGGTGGTAACGCTCAAATTAAGGCTATGAAGCAGGTTACAGGAACATTAAGACTTGATCTTTCTCAATATAGAGAACTTGCAGCATTTGCTCAATTTGGATCTGACCTTGATAGAGAGTCAAAGAGAAGACTTGATAGAGGTAAGAGATTAATGGAAATATTGAAGCAAGACCAATATCAACCAATGGCTGTTGAAAAACAAGTTATGATATTCTATGTTGCTTCAGGTGACCATTTAATGGATATAGATGTAACTAAGATTAAGAAATTTGAAAAAGGCTATTTAGAGTATGTAGATACTCATCATAGAGATATTGGAAAGGCAATACTTGAACAAAAAGTTCTAACTGACGAAATCAAGAAGATGATAGACGAATCTGTTCAAGAATTTAAGAAAGTCTTTGTAGCAGAGGAATAATTTTTTCCGATGCGGGAGGTGAAATATGGCAGGAGCAGGGCTTGTTGCTATAAAAAGAAGAATTAAATCCATAAGTAACACAAAAAAAATAACAAAGGCCATGGGACTTATTGCCACCAGTAAGCTTAGAAAATCTAGACAGCAGGTAGAATCAAACAGAGCATATTTCAATTCCTTTAATGAGGTAGCTGCACAAGTAGCTCAAGGAGTAACTACTAAAAGTATTTATGTAAATGGCAACAATTCTGATAAGAGTTTATATATTGCAATTAATTCAGATACTGGATTATGCGGTGCTTTTAACGGAAATGTAGTTTCAAGAACCTCAGAGGAAATAGAAAAAAGCAAGAAAGATTCTAGTGTAATGGTAGTAGGTCAAAAGGGCAGGTTATACTTTAGAAGATTGAAATATAACACAGTAGCAGAATATGTAGATATATCAGATGAGCCTACCTTAAAGGAAGCTCAAATGATTGCTAACCATGCTTTAGATCTTTACGATAAAGGTGAAGTTGGAGAAGTATATGCGGTATATACTGAGTTTGTTTCTACAGTAAAGCAGACTGTAACAGTTAAAAAACTTCTTCCTTTGGAGATAAAAAAACAAGAAAAAGCAGAGTCGAAAGTAAGTCCTCTTATTGATTTTGAGCCAGGTATAGATGGATTATTGGGGGATATTGTACGTCTGCAATTAAATCAAATGATGTACAATTTTCTTGCTAATTCTAGAGCTAGTGAACAAGCATCTAGAATGTCGGCTATGGACGGAGCTACAAAGAATGCTAATGACTTATTAGATAATTTAAATCTACAATATAATAGAATAAGACAGTCTGCTATAACTCAAGAAATTTCTGAAATAGTTTCGGGAGCAGAAGCTCAAAAATAAGGAGGGAAACTGATGGCAGGACAAATTGGTAAGGTTGTACAGGTTATAGGACCTGTTATAGATATTAAATTCGATTCAGAAAACCTTCCTGATATATACAATGCCGTGGAAATCAGCGTTGGCGATAAAAAAATCATTGCTGAAGTTGCACAACACGTAGGTGATGATATAGTAAGAGCCATAGCTATGGAAGCGACTGAAGGTCTACAAAGAGGAATGGACGCAGTAGATTCAGGAAAGCCTATATCAGTACCAGTTGGAGAGGAAGTTTTAGGAAGACTTTTCAGCGTATTAGGTACACCAATTGACGAAGCTGGCCCAGTGGATGCTAAGAAATTTTATCCAATACATAGACCAGCACCAAGTTTCGAAGAACAATCAGTAGAGCCTGAAATGTTCGAAACAGGAATTAAAGTTATTGACCTTCTAGCACCATACCAAAGAGGTGGTAAGATTGGACTATTTGGTGGTGCCGGTGTTGGTAAAACAGTTCTTATACAAGAACTTATAAACAATATCGCTAAGGAACACGGTGGATTATCAGTATTCACTGGTGTTGGAGAAAGAACAAGAGAAGGTAACGACTTATACTATGAAATGAAAGAATCTGGAGTTATCGATAAAACAGCACTTGTTTTTGGTCAAATGAATGAACCACCTGGAGCAAGAATGAGAGTTGCTCTTACAGGATTAACAATGGCTGAACATTTTAGAGATAAAGGCCAAGATGTGCTTTTATTCATAGACAATATATTCAGATTTACTCAAGCGGGTTCTGAGGTTTCAGCGCTTCTTGGAAGAATACCAAGTGCGGTTGGTTACCAGCCAACATTGGCAACTGAAATGGGTGCTCTTCAAGAAAGAATTACATCAACTAAACAAGGATCAATAACATCTGTTCAGGCAGTATATGTACCTGCGGATGACTTAACTGACCCAGCACCAGCAACCACATTTACACATCTTGATGCTACTACAGTTTTATCAAGAGCTATCTCAGAGTTGGGAATATACCCTGCGGTAAGTCCACTTGAATCAACTTCAAGAATACTAGATCCAAGAATAGTTGGAGAAGAGCATTATGAAGTTGCTAGTAGAGTTAAGCATATACTTGAAAGATACAATGAACTTCAAGATATCATAGCTATACTTGGTGTAGACGAACTTTCAGAAGAAGATAGATTAGTAGTTGGTAGAGCAAGAAAGGTTCAAAGATTCCTATCTCAACCATTTACTGTTGCTGAGCAATTTACTGGTATGCAAGGAAAGTATGTTCTTGTTAAAGATACAGTACAAGGCTTTAAAGAGATATTAGATGGAAAATGTGATGATTTACCAGAGGCAGCCTTCTTATTTGTAGGAACAATAGATGAGGCTAGAGAACAAGCAAAAGCTATGATGCAAAGCTAAAAAGGAGTGAATTTGTATGGCCGCTAAATTAAAACTTAGCATACTAACTCCTGAAAAAGAATTTTTTATAGGAGAAGTTACTGAGGTAAATACAGAAACTACTGAAGGAAAAATTGGAATTTTGGCCAATCGTTCACCATTAGTAGCTTTAATAAAACCAACAAGTACTTCCTTTAAAGAAGAGAATGGAACAACTAAAAAAGTCTTTACTTCTACAGGTGTTGTAAGTGTAGATAATAATGAAGTAAGAATGCTTTGTGACGCTGCTGAATGGCCTGAAGACATAGATGTGAGAAGGGCTGAGGAAGCTAAAAAGAGAGCAGAACAAAAACTTAGCAAGCAAGATAGTTCAGTTGATATGCGAAGAGCTGAGTTAGCTTTACAGAGAGCAATTGCGAGAATAAAAACTAAATAATAATAGAAAAGCTAGGGAAAGAACCGATTTCTCTAGCTTTTTTTATTAAAATTGTACAAGTCCCACTCCAGCACATTTTTTGTGGAAAATTATATATTAGTATTAAGTCAGAGAATAAAAGCACACCATATGGTTAATAATCTAAAGAGAAAGGTGGGGAGGGACAAATGAAACGTAAAGGGACTATATTTTTTGTATTAATTTTTTTAGTTCTTTTTTCTATTGTTTTATCAAGTAATTCCATTTATGCAAAGAAAAATAAGGATGATTTAATAAATAAGATAGTATTAAGTACTGATTCTAAAATTGTAGAATATGGAGTGAATTGTCATTACAAGACTATTGTCGATGGAAGGGTAGAATGTAACAATTGGCTCAAGAATATGGGGCTTTTCGGTGAAATAATAAAATCTTCACGCAATAAAGATTTGAGTGATCAAACAGAAATTTCGTTAATTAATGAAGCTAAAAATTTAAAAAATAATAATGATAAATTAAGAACAATTAATAAGATAACTATTGACAGTAATGGAGTATATTGTAGAGAGTTCAACAAGGGACAAATATATGGCTATATTGAAAGTGTAAAAAGCAATAATGAATACATTATATATATTTATATTCAGATAGAAGATAGTAAAGATAATTTAGCAATGTTAAAGAGCCAAGTAGAAAAAGCTAGTAATAATAATAAATTTGATATGGTTGTCAATCAATATGTAAAGGCTAAATTGCAGGACAATGATATTGCAAAGGTAAATAAAACTATTCTAAATATTATAAATAAATCCGGAGCTACAAATGTCAATACTGTAAGCTTTAATAATGGGTATAGCACCGTTGCGTACACTAAGAGATATAATGCTATATTAGACAATAACAAAAAAATAGATTTTAATTTTGCTGTCTGTAAATATCCCTCTGGTAGTTATATAGTAATAGGAATCCCAGTAATAAGTATTACCTATTGAGATTTAGCAATGGGAGAATGGAGGATATAAATGGATAAGTTGGTTATAAGGGGAGGGTGCAAGCTTAGAGGTGAAGTTGATATAGATGCTGCTAAGAATGCAGTACTTCCTATAATAGCTGCATGTATTTTAAGTGGGGATAAATGCGAAATTTGGAATGCTCCAATGTTAAGAGATGTTTTTGTATTATGTGAGGCATTAAAATCTTTATGCGCTGATATTGATATAGATGTTGAAAAAGGTAAAATAATAATTGATACATCAGGATTAATGAATGTGGAACCAGACGGTGAATTGATTAGAAAAATGAGAGCATCATTTTTAATTATGGGTCCCATGATATCAAGATTTGGTAAGTTTAAAGTTTCATTGCCTGGTGGCTGTAATATAGGAACACGACCAATTGATTTACATTTGAAAGGTTTCAGAGCATTAGGAGTAGATATAAAAATCGGTCATGGATATGTGGAAGCCAGTGCCTCAAGACTAATTGGAGCTAGAATATATCTGGATTTTCCTTCTGTTGGGGCTACTGAAAATATTATGATGGCTTCAGTAATGGCTGAGGGAGAAACCATAATTGAAAATGCCGCAGAAGAACCTGAAATAGAGGACTTAGGGAAGTTCTTGAATAGTATGGGGGCTAAAATAACTGGGCTAGGAACAGATACCATAAAGATAACTGGAGTAAAAGAATTAAGAGGAGCGTCATATAAGCCGATTTTTGATAGAATTGAAGCAGGTACCTTTATGATTGCAGCTGCAATTACTAAAAGTACTATAAAGATTAATGGAATAATAGAAGATCATATTAAGCCGATTACTGCAAAACTTGCTGAAATGGGGGTTGACATGGAGATGAGCGGAGAATCGTTAATAATAGATGCGGCTAGAGATTTGAAACCAGTAGATATAAAAACGATGCCTTATCCGGGTTTTCCTACTGATATGCAGGCTCAAATGATGAGTTTATTATGCTGTATAAAAGGTACTAGTGTCATAACAGAAACAATATTTGAAAATAGATTTATGCATTCCTCAGAATTAAAGAGAATGGGAGCTAGTATTAAAATTGATGGAAGAAGCGCTGTTGTAGAAGGCGTAGACAGACTTACTGGATGTGAAGTTAAAGCTACTGATTTAAGAGCAGGTGCAGCTTTAATATTGGCAGGTTTGATAGGTGAGGGCTGTACAGAGATTAGTGACATATATCATATAGATAGAGGATATGTAGGAATTGAAAAAAAATTTAAGAATTTAGGTGCTAATATAAAGAGAATAATAATGGATTAAAATACTAACAAATAATAAGGTTATATAAATGAAGGAAAACGTTTACTAAATCTATATGACATTTGAAGAAGCTGTATTAGGCTTCTTTTTTATTAGTGTAATAATTTGCAATCTTATTTAATAAAATAACGTATACTACCAAACTAAAGAAGCGGAGGTGGATATGTTGTTAAAAAAAATAGTTATAATATTAGCTTTATCTATATTCTTTATTATGTCGGTATCGATAATTATTGGCGGAATTAATATTGGAGATATTTCCACAAAGCCTACAAAAGATGTTGCAGGTCAAGACATAAATTCAAAAGATCAGGCAGATTATAATGATTCAAATGCTGGGGAAGGTAAAATAAGGGTATACATAACAGATAAGAAGAAAATTCAGTCAATAGATTTTGAGGAATATGTAATGGGAGTAGTTTGTGCAGAGATGCCAGCTGAATTTAATATAGAGGCCCTAAAGGCACAAGCAGTTGCTGCAAGAACCTTTGCGGCTGCACACATGGAACAGTATGGAGGAAAAAGGTACAAGGATGCACGTGGTGCGGATGTATGTGATACTGTTCAGTGCCAGGTTTATATGAGTAAAGAGGACAGACTAAAGACATGGCCCAAGAAGAACGCGGAAGAACTGTTGGATAAAGTTACAAAAGCCGTAGAAGGTACTAAAGGAGAAGTAATATATTATAATGGGAAAATTATATCTGAACCATACTATTTTGCTGTAAGTGCTGGTAAAACTGAAAATTCAATAGACATTACAGGTGAGAACGAGCCATATTTAAAGAGTGTATCCAGTCCCGGTGAAGAAATCGCTCCTAAGTATAAAAGTGAGGTTAAGATTTCATATCTACAGTTATCAAGTAAAATAAATAAGAAATACCCCAAAGCTAATGTTAGTGTGTTTAATTTAAACAATAAAATACAAATAATAAAGAGAACAGAAGGCGGAAGTGTAAAAGAGATAAAAATAGGAGATATTACAATTACAGGAGGTGACTTTAGAAGTTTAGTTGGATTAAATTCCTCGAACTTTGATATTAGTTTTCATCTGACTGGTATTCAAATTAACTGCAAAGGCTATGGTCATGGTTTAGGAATGAGTCAATGGGGAGCAAAAGTAATGGCGGAACAAGGTAAAAACTATAAGGAAATAATAACTCATTACTATAATGGGGTAAAAATACAGAAATTAAAATAAAATTAGGTGTTAATAATAGTTTTCTTTTCAAGCTTATAAAACTATAGAGACTATATTAAAAGCGATAGTTTAAAGAGGTATACTTCTTTAAACTATCGCTTTTATTATTTATCCGATGACTACCAGCCGTAATACTCCCGCTTCTACAAGCGGGAGATAACGGCTGCTACGTCCCTGGATAACGATTTCTAAGCGTCTTTGACGCTAAGAACTCAGTTTATCTGACATGCATGCATTACACAAATCATAAAAAATGTAAAAAAAGTTAATATAATATGTATTTTTTACTAATCTATGGACAAAATACTAAAAGGAGGTGTTGATAAATGGATAATAAATCTAAAAATTCACAAAAGAATAATTTAAGTGATGGCAATTTTACCAGCAATAGACTTGCAGTATTTTTTAGTAGATATGGGTTTTATGCATTAGTATTGGTATGTTTGCTGATAGTATGCGGTATTTTTTATACTCAGCGCTCAACTAATAATAAGAATAACATTGCTAAGACAACTTCAGTAAATACTAAGGTAAATACCAGCGAAATAAACAGATCTCAAGATGAAAGGGGGATATCTAGCTCAGATAAAAAAGTTGATAGTATAGATAATGCAAAAGAAGTTAAAAATAATTCTGATAACCCAACGTTTGCAAAAATAGATAAGAACAACAATGGAGATAATGCATCAAAACCTACAAGTGCAGCAAAAGCTCAGACTGCAATTAAACCTGTAGATGGAAAGATTGTTTTAGCATATTCAAATGGTAAAAATGACGGTCTTGCTCGTGTTTTTAACGGTGAATACAGAAATATTGTAGGAGAATATATTAGTGCTAAGCAAGGTATGCCAGTAGTAGCTGTTTTAGATGGTAAAGTTCAGTATGCTAAGGATGGAAAAGTAATAATTAAACATGATAACGGTTTAAAAACTACTTATAGCAATGTAGACAGTATTTGTGTTAGTGAAAATCAAGAGATAAAACAAAACACAAAGATTGGAATTATTGGTGATACAGACAACGGGAAAAATGTCGTAGTAGATTGTGATCATTTATATTTTGAAGTGGATAAACTGGATGGCAGCAAGTATGTTGATATAAATCCACAAACTTTAGTGAAATATGAAATAACTAGGAACACATATTAAAAACATAATTAGGCCATTTCCTAAAAAACTTGGGAAATGGCTAGATTAAAGGTATTTAACAAAGGTTTAATGCATATTTATAATAATAGAAGGGTTAAGGAGGTAAGTATCACATTGAAAGATTACATTGAGGAAAGAGTTCTTGAAGTAGCTAAGTATATTATTGAATCGAAGGCTACAATAAGAAAAACTGCTAAAGTTTTTGGTGTAAGCAAGAGCACAATACACAAAGACATGACAGAAAGATTACCTCAAATAAATCCTCAAATTGCCCAAAAGGCTAAAGGTATTTTGGAATTAAATAAAGCAGAAAGGCATATTAGAGGTGGAAAAGCTACAAAAATGAAGTACAAGGCTATTGAAGGTTAAAAACATTCCGTTTATAATAATAAAAGAGACAAATTGTAATTCTATAGAATAATGTTAAAAAATTTGAATTTTTTAATTTTTTTCATTGTTTTATAAATATAAATGCAGGAGTGAATTGAGGAATGTTTTTTAATATAGGAACTGATATGGGTATAGACTTGGGTACAGCTTCTGTACTGGTTTATATGAAGGGAAAAGGCGTCGTTCTAAAGGAGCCATCAGTAGTTGCGATAAACAAAAACAATAACGCTGTTTTAGCAGTTGGTGAAGATGCTAGAAAAATGATTGGAAGAACTCCAGGTAATATAGTAGCTATTCGTCCATTGAGGGATGGTGTTATATCCGATTATGATATAACAGAAAAAATGCTTAAATATTTTATTGAAAAGGCCTGTGGAAGGAAAAGAATGTCTGCACCTAGAGTAGTTATTTGTGTTCCATGTGAAGCTACTGAGGTGGAGAAAAGAGCTGTAAAAGATGCGGCAACCAGTGCAGGTGCAAAAAAGGTTTGCTTAATAGAAGAACCTTTAGCTGCTGCTATTGGAGCAGGAATAGATATATCTAAAGCTAGTGGTAATATGGTTATTGATATTGGTGGCGGTACAACCGATGTAGCAGTTATATCTTTAGAGGGAATGGTTGTAAGAAGTTCTATAAAAATTGCAGGTGACAGTTTTGATGAATGCATTGTAAAATATATAAGGAAAAAACATAAGTTAATGATAGGCGAAAGAACTGCTGAGGATTTAAAAATAAATATTGGTTCAGCATATAAGAAAGATATAGAAGATAGTATGGAAATTAGAGGAAGAGATTTAATAACAGGTCTTCCTAAAAATATAACGGTTTCATCAGATGAGATGAGAGAAGCCCTACAGGAAGCAGTCAATGCTATTGCTGATTGTACACATTCTGTTTTAGAGAAGACTCCACCAGAACTAGCTGCAGATATCGCAGAAAAAGGAATTGTTATGACTGGTGGAGGTTCGCTATTAAACGGACTTGATAAGCTAATAGAAGATGTAACAAAGGTACCAGTGTATGTGGCTGAGGATTCTATTTCATGTGTAGCATTAGGCACAGGTAAGGCATTAGAGTTTATAGATAGACTAGATTAAATTTATTCAACATAAATTCAGATAATCAAGTTCAAAAGTATGTATTTTATAAATTTGATGAAGATAGCCTGCAAGCAATTATATAAAATATAAACCCCCCATGCAATAGCCTGCATGGGGTGATTTTCGTTTTCAGTAATTTTAGTCTAATTGGTTTAGAAGGTTATAATAGGTTAGCTATATAGTAAAGACAAGATCTCTCTTATCTTATAAATTACTTTTTTTACGAAAAGGAGGTTTTGTTTTTATAATAGTTGTTTCAGAAGAATAAAGATAATAAGAATGAATCAAGGTGTGTACAATAACCTTAGACATTTCTATAACTAAATTAAGCCGTATGTTCCTATTTGTAAATAATTCACTACTTTCACATGAATCTATTATTCCTATAATTGAAGCATCCCCCACATCAGGAAGTGATTTTCCTACACCTTTACCGGGATGAATAGGATAGTCTCGTACTTGTATCTCACCGATATTTTCACTTTCACCTAAGCAAGCATCTATACCAATGATGCTGCTTCCAGGATGAAGTTTTTTTATTTCTTCAAGTTTTTTATCAATATTCAAAGCATGTATTGGTTCCTGTATAGTTCCATATACAGGAAGCGGGAAACGCCGCTCTTTCAACATGCTGCCAGTTATAGGACCAAGGCAATCGCCAATACACCTGTCAGTACCAATGCATACTATTACAGTAGTACTGTTGATATATTTTTTTAAGAAATATGCCAAGTCATAATATGCGAGAGAATCTGTATAATTTGCTTTTACTTTGTTCAAGTAGTTCACCTCCTCAGTAAACTATATGAAACAAAGTTTAATAATATTATAAGAATATAAATAAAATTATTCTATTTTAAAAGATGATTTTTAACAAATCTCTCATAACTTAAATAAAATAACATAAAAATTTGCTTACAATTCCTAAAAAAATATAATATCAATTGTTATATAACTGTATAAAAACAAGAAAAAAGAAGAAAAATATAGTATAAGTGAGAAGAATTATTGTAATCGGTTGTAATGGAGTTGAAATATTTCTTGTGTGATTGTATACTATTGCTTGTTGAAAGCGCCAAGTAACAAAGGCGATAAATAAGCTGGCATAGCTCAATTGGTAGAGCAACTGACTTGTAATCAGTAGGTTGTGGGTTCAATTCCTGTTGCCAGCACCATATATGGAGGAATTCCCGAGTGGCCAAAGGGGGCAGACTGTAAATCTGTTGTCTCTGACTTCGATGGTTCGAATCCATCTTCCTCCACCAATTAAATGGGCGCATAGCTCAGCTGGGAGAGCATCTGCCTTACAAGCAGAGGGTC